>CAMOWA010000126.1 GCA_946628005.1 uncultured Caryophanales bacterium | reverse complement strand
TAGAATAGTTAAATTTTTGAATTTAACTTGGGGTAAGGGGAAGTCTGCCCTTTTTTAGTGTTTTTATCAAAATAAATTCAATTTTATTTTTCAGATTATCACCTTTTTTAATTATAACAAAAAAGACTAGACTTGCCTAGTCTTTTAATCATTTTGTATTAATTTTTCTTTGCTTTAATTGCGGCTTGTACCACAGTTCTACTAGGAATAATTAAGACTAAAACAACTTGTTATTTCTTATTTATTTTCCAGTTTATTATTATCATTTATGTATTTGTAATTTAACGCATTATCTTTTGAAATTACTGATTTTTTTGTTTCTTTTTCATATAACTCTCTAGCACCTTTTGCCACCTTACCTCCACGTTTAGCAACACTCATGTTTTCTTTCAATCCTTTTGGATGTTCTTCTTTCGCAATATCTCGCGTTGTTAATTCACCAATATTAGTTAAAGCAAGTTCTATATCTGTCATATTATCTCTTAAAGATTCTTTTCTAAGTCCTTTATACGCTTTATATTCATTTGCTTTCATTCCAGACCATGTTTTATATATCTCATTTGTAAGAAGTGCAAATTCTACTGGTTTATCTATGCCACCATCTTTCCAAATATCTGTAAGTTTAAATCTATCTACTATTCCAATTAATCTTTGCTTAATCCATTCGTCTGTATAACCTTTAGCTCGGTAATAATTAACCACCCTATTAGCAGCTATTTCCGGATCAAATACTTCATCAATTCTTTCTTTTCCTAATTTGGCAAGCCATAATTTAAATGGTTCAGCTTTTGGGCTTGGAACTGATTCAATAAGTCTAAATATTCCTTCAGTATCTAATGTATCAGTTAAATATTTTTTACCATCTTTTAAAGATTTCAATTTCAGTTGCACGATTTTTTCGTGCAACTCACTTCCTTCTTCAACTAAACGTCTTTTTAAATCACTCCAATAGTTTCTTGGAATATTGGAATTAGTTAATGCTGCAATTACATCTACAACACTAAAATAATAATCCTCTTTTTCACTATCCCATGTGCTTCTTATTTCATTTCCTTCAAATAAATTTGTTAATGTTTCTAACTTATTAGTCATTTATTTTCTCCTTTTCTACAATTTCTAATCTATAACCCAGTGCAGATAATAGTTTAGTGAAATTACTTATCGACATAGAATGCATATTTTTTTCCATTCTTGCAATTGTAGATTGCGCGATTCCTATTTTACTTGCTAAATCTCTTTGACTCATTTTTGATTCATACCTAATTTTTATATATTTACATATTAAATCAAATTCTTCATCTCTTATAACATATTCATTAAAGTCTTTCATAGTATCACCTCATAAAATGATGATAGCAAATATGCATTGCACTGTCAATAAAAAAGATTAAATATTTCTATTTAACCTTTTATACTAATAAATTAATTCTTCTTTGCTTTGATTGCAGCTTGCCCCGCAGTAAAGATTGGAACAATAAAGAACCAATTCGCGGACTAAGATAACTATTTATGTTATTTTATAACAATAATTTTCTTTCTTTAATTGTGCAATTTTTTAATTTTGTATTACTTTTTCTAAAACTCTTGGTTTAACAAATTCTAATTCCCATTGTTGAGGTCTTAATTGATGCATTTGTTTACAAAATTGGATTTCTTCCCATATTCTATCTGTAGTTTCTTTATCACCATAGAACTTTAATAATGCATCATAAGAATACTCATACAATTCGTCCCTTTCAAACAAAGGCATTGGGTTTCCTTTATAATTTGCTTGATCATTAACAATACCCCATTCCCATTGTTCTAATGTTTCATCATAAACTTCGTCATTAGTCCAAAAATCCATTATTAATTTTTGCTTTTCTTCTAATGACCAATTTGGATTTCTAAGTATCCAATATCTTATATCAAAATCTCCTGAACCATGTGCTTGAGTATCACTTAATGAACTAAATAAACCAGCCATGTACATATTAACAGTTTTAGCACCTACAGGATTAATCGATCCTCCAAATTCAGTATACACAGTTTGTTCATCTGTAATACCTTTTTCATCTAATTCTTTAGAATATTCATTCATAGCATTTTTGTATCTAGTAGTACCTATTTTATTCATTGCTTCATCGACTGCAAATGCCTTTTGATTATCTGTTAATTTTAAATTAGGATTCCATAAAGTCATTAGTAAATATGAATAACCACCATTACTATAACCATCTAAAACAATTCTAGCAATTTGTCTATTAGAATAAATCAAGTCTACAAGTTTTTGATACACTTCATTATCAACATTATTAAAATCAACGAGCATATCCTCACATATTGCTAAACCATTTACTAAATCTCTTTCTCCAAATTTATCTTTAGTTGGTTTGATTGCCCATTCTAATAATTCTTTATTATTTTTAATTGAATTCCAAATTTCTTCTGGATTACCAACTTTTTTATCACAATATCTTGCATAATATAGTTTATCATCTATTTTTCTGAAATCTTCCATAACAAAACCTCCCTGTATATAAGTCTATTATAACATAAAAAACTAGATTGTATGGA
>CAMOWA010000125.1 GCA_946628005.1 uncultured Caryophanales bacterium | reverse complement strand
AATAGTAAGAGATAGATTGAAGAAGCATTTAATGATTTAGTAAATCTTGCCGCACAACGCGCATTAAGAAGATGATGAGGAGTTTTCCTCATCATCTTTTTTTACGAAAGGAATTTTATGGAAGATATAATTTTAATTGAGTATAAATGGAATAGCGGAGTTTATTAGTTAAAAGATATGATAAGATTAGTAGAAGATCAAAGATTAACTAAATAGGAATTTTTTGATATTACCCGCTACAATTATGATGGAGTAACTAAAAAATTATAATTTTAGTTAATGAGATTTGACAAGTGAAAAAAAATATTTTATAATTTAATATGAAAAGTTTTTTCACTTGTCAAATACAAGAGAAAAAAGGAGATAAGAGATGAGTGTAAATGAAAAAGTTTTAGATGCTATTGAATTATTAACAAAAAATTCAGTATAGCGAGCCAGTTATGATAGGACAATTCAAGCACAAGTTCTATCTTGTGAAGACTCTACTATTGGTAAATATAGATGTCGTTATCAAGACGCAATATTTTATGCCTATAGTAGTAACTTAGATGTAACTTTTTCTAAAGGTTCAGAAGTATATATTTTAGTTCCAGGGAATGATATGAGTAAAGAAAAAACAATTCTTGGAACAACTAATAAATTAGGAATCAATTTTATATCATAGGCGGTTGGAGATGAAGCATATGATATAATTGGTAGAAATTGTATTTAGACTAATGGAATTTATTACTTAAATTCAGATAATAAATAGTATTTATATACTATTTATAAGTATAGTTAGATACCTGATGAAATGGTAATAGATTAGAATATAAATATAAATGTAGATGAATTATAGACGTATATACAGCAATCTTCATCCATTGTTGCGGGAGCTTCGTTTAAAACTTCTCTGGACGAGAAAAAACAACATCAAGGAAGCTTTGGTATAATTTTCCGATTATGCTTTGTAGATAATGCTACACAAAGTTAGGTTATAAGAACTTATGTAATTGATGAAGATAGTATGTCTGGTGTTAATCCTTATCAACAGGAAAGAAAAACTAGACAATATTAGATTTTTAATATTGATGGACAAAATTTTAAAAGAATTTAGTCAATTGAAATTTTTAATAGAAATTTTCCAGATTCATTTGGAGAGTTAAAAACATAGAAAATTTCACCTCAAGAGGGCGGCGATATTGAGATTAGTGATATTGAGTTATTAGGCGCAAACCGCATGACTGAAACTGAGTTAAATGGTATTGCTATTTCTTTTTTGACTCCTGAAGGGACTAGTTTTATAGGAGTTACAGGAGAGAAAAATTATAAAACAATTACCGCACAAATTAGAGTAAAAGGAAAATTACTTACTTCAACATCAAATCTTCCTTTCTTTTGGGGTATTTAGGATATAAGTATTTCTCCTAATAGTCAATATTATAATAAACATCTAGGACGCGGTTGGAGATGCTTAAATAATAGTAATATTATTTCATAGAGTGAAGGTCAAGAACCTATTGTTGAATGGATACCAAGTAGAAATAAATATGTTTTTGATATAGAAAAAGCAACCGCAAAATATACAAGAATAAAAGTTGCTGTTATTTATAATGATAATGTTATTGTTAAGACATTAACAATTTTAAGAAAAACAGGAGTTCAATAGGTTTCTATTGAATCTGATGGTGGAACTAGATTTTATTTTGATATAGGACATCCTACTCTTACTTGCAAAATTAATGGAGAAGAATAGCTTGGAGATAATTATAAATATTATTGGGGACATGAGTCTTTTTCTTCATTAGAACAACTAGAAGAAACTTTTGATTTAAATAATCAGTATGATGAAGCAGTTGCCGCCTGGGATGATATTCAAACGGGTCTTGCAAATGGTACTTATTTACCAAGACGAGATGCGGAAAAAATAGAAAGTGCAAGTAATACTTTAGCAAGTTTTGATTATATTCAAAGAGTAAAGAGAAATAAAATTTATGACCTTCAAATAAAGAATATCACTTCTTTTGACACTTTTAAATGTTCTGTATTTAAAACATTAGAAAAAGAAAATGGTGAGAAAATAGATGTTTATTTAGGAACTGCCGCAATCACTTTAACAAATTCATTAACAAGTGAAGGTGAATACAATGTTGTTATTAACAATGGTTAGGTAGTCTTTCAATATGATGAAGAAGGAGATGCTCCGACTAGTTCAAATTCAACAGTTCAACAAGTGATAAAAGCATTATCATTTACCTTATATGATAATTTAGGTAATCCTATTGCAGATGAAGTTGTTCAAAAAAATGCTTAGTGGTGGTGGGAATTTCCTGTAAAAGATACTATGCTCACAATAGTAAATCAAGAGAATGATACTTAGAAAGAATAGGATGAAGATATTTAGTTTAAAAAGTATTATCAAGCACCTAGTTTAATGTATGGTATTTCTAATAAGTATCGTGTGCAATATCAAAATAATCAAGTCAAATTATTTGTAAAATATAAAGACATGGTTTTTTCTGCGGCGACTAGATTTACTTTTGTTAAATAGGGCGATCCTGGTACAAATGGAACTGAATATATAACCCGTATTGTACCTAATACCATGGATAATAATGATTTTGATGGTTATCCTACTGTTACTAGAGTAATTTTTGAAGATCAGGT
>CAMOWA010000124.1 GCA_946628005.1 uncultured Caryophanales bacterium | reverse complement strand
TAAATAGAAATTTACTTTCCATTGCTGATGCAATTTTTAAGAAGGAATTCAGAAATTTTGATGAATATTTAGAAGGGGATTTAATTAGTTCGGATTTTGGATTAATTCCAAAAAATTGGTATTATAAAACTCTTGATGAGATTTCTGATGTTGCTATAGGGAAAACACCTCCACGTAAAGAAACTTGGTGGTTTTCAGAAAAAGAAGGTGTCAAATGGGTTTCCATTAAAGATCTTGGAAATTCAGGAACATATATTTTTGAAACATCCGAATATCTTACAGAAGAAGCAATTGATAAATTTAATGTAAAATTAATTCCAGAAGATACAGTGATTTTGAGTTTTAAACTAACTGTGGGTAGACTTGGAATAACCACAGATGAAATGACTACAAATGAAGCTATTGCACATTTTAAACTAGATTCAGAAAGTCCAATATCTAAGGAATATCTTTATTTGTATTTAAAAAACTTTAATTATGACGAATTGGGAAGTACATCATCAATAGCAAAAGCTATTAACTCTAAAATTGTTAAAAAGATTCCAATTTTAGTCCCAGAATCAAATAAATTAAATGAATTTAAAGAACTATTTGAAAACATTTTTAATGAAATCAAAAGTAATCAAATAGAGATAAACAATTTAACTAAACTAAGAGACACATTACTTCCTAAGTTAATGTCTGGTGAAATCGATGTCTCAAAGATAAATTGTGATATGCAACAAATATCTACGAATAATTGGGATAATAAGTTTACCGTACCACTTCAAAATAATTTAATAACGGTGATATCATGAAAACAAAAATTATTTCAAAGATTCAAAACCAAATGAAACCATACTTAAATCAAGGACAATACCTTAAATTGACAAATACATTGTTAAATTCACTTCAAGATATAGATGTGATTGATAACAATAATGAAATAAGTGAAGTAGATAATTTTAAATTGCTCGATCTCTTTTTATCCGCCAAACAAGTCGAAGGTTGTTCAGATAAAACAATCATATATTACAAATCTACAATCGAGAAAATGTTGATGAAAATTAAAAAACAAGTTTATAACATGAACACTGATGACTTAAGAAAATATCTTTTTGATCACAAAAACGAAAAACACTCATCTAAAACCACCATTGATAATATCAGAAGAATATTTTCTAGTTTCTTTTCCTGGCTGGAAGATGAAGATTATATTTTAAAAAATCCCGTTAGAAGAATTCATAGAGTAAAAACTGGAAGAGTAGTGAAAGAAGTTTTAACCGATGAAAATGTCGAAGTATTAAGAGATAATTGTGATGAAATTAGAGACCTGGCAATAGTTGAATTATTAACATCCACAGGAATAAGAGTTGGCGAATTAGTAAGATTAAATATTGAAGATATAGATTTTTATGAAAGAGAATGCATTGTATTTGGAAAAGGAGAAAGTGAAAGAGTAGTTTATTTTGATGCAAGAACAAAAATACATTTAATCGAATATCTACAGTCAAGAATAGATAATAATCCTGCACTATTTGTATCACTTAACAGCCCTTATGAAAGACTAGGAATTAGTGGAGTTGAAACAAGACTTAGAGAACTTGGAAAAAAATGTAACATTAACAAAGTCCATCCACATAAATTCAGAAGAACAATGGCCACAAATGCAATAGACAAAGGGATGCCAATAGAACAAGTACAAAAATTATTAGGCCATGTGCAAATTGATACAACCATGCAATATGCAATGGTTAATCAGAGTAATGTCAAATTAGCGCATAGAAAATTTATTGGATAAATTATTCTTTAGTTTTGTGGCAACTTTATACAATAATAATATAACAATGTTATTACCAATACAATAAATCTCAAATTAATGTTAAATTTGAAAATATAAACAAATAGCTATTTTTGAATTAAAAATATTAAAAGAAGAATAACAGTTAAACTGCTATTCTAAATCACAATTTATCTTTGAGACATCAATTTCACCAGACATTAATTTAGGAAGTAATGTATCTCGTAAATTAGTTAAATATTCAATTTCAAAATAATTGTTAGCAATTTTATCATAAATCTCTTTAAATGGCAAATTTTCAATTATTTCAATTGGTGGCACAACTAATTCTAAATTAGCAATAAGATCTTTACTTAAATTTTGTTGTACTGATCCACTAGCTAGATTTTCAATCTCTTTTTGATTAAATAATAAAAACAAGTATAGAAACAGAGTTTTATTAAAATCATTACAAATCATTGCACAACAAGCTTGATTAGTTGTTGCTTCTAATTTTAGTAAACCAATACGTGCAGCAGTTCCTTTTCCATATAATGCCATGATAATGCTATTAATAGGTAATAATTTTGCTGAACTATTTTTTAAGCCTAATTCAGTTATATGCTCTTCACTTTTAATTATAATATTATTATTAATTTCACCAGTTTTTAACCATGGAACTGTACCATTATCCCAATAATCTGATTCTCCACGTTTAGGAGTACCTCCATTCTTCATGTCATCTACAAATTCTTCAATTGATTGTACGGACCAATTTTTAGGGATTAAACCAAGTGAACTTTCTTCAACATAACCTCCAAGGAGATAAGGTTTAAAATCAATAAAATGATAACGATAAATAGTTTTAGCTAACTCTTCTAAATTTCTATTTA
>CAMOWA010000123.1 GCA_946628005.1 uncultured Caryophanales bacterium | reverse complement strand
TTGATTCATATGATCCAGAAACAAACACTATTACATTTAAAACAAAATCATTTTCTAATTACGCTATAGCTACTAAAACAACAAATGAAGAAAAAATAACAGATAATATGAATAATCCACAAACTGGAGATAATATAATGTTTTATGTTTCAATGTTAGGATTAAGTATTATTGGTCTTGCAGGGGTAGGATATACTAAAAAGAAAATATTTAATAAATAAGACTCTCAGAGTCTTTTTTTAGTATTCAAATAGTTTTCTATCTTATCATAAAATATAAATATTTATATATAAGTAGAATATCAAAAACATATAATTCAGTTGTAATAAAAAAGGATAATTATTCAAGATAAAATAGGTAGAAAAGAAATTATAAAAAATATGAAAGTAACTTTATATGAATAAATTTTTAAGACTGTTATACAGTCTTTTTTATTGACATAAATAATTATTTCTAGTATAAATAAAATGAGGTGTAACTATGAAACTAGTATTAAAAGAAATTAATTTAAAAGAAGAAACAGAAAGAAATATAGAATCAGGATATTATGATATAGACATATTTGTTGAATCCATTAAAACACATTTAGCTAAAGCTAATTTCCTACTTGAAAACAAAATATTAGACTTAGATGAACAAGAATTATATGATGCATTAAAAGAAGTATTTGATATAAAATATGATGAACAAGATTATATAGATATATTATCAGATGTAAATAATAAACACTATACACAAATTATACATCTAAATACAACTATGGTTGACAATGAAGGATATAATATATCATGTATAGGAGCCGCAACAGGAAAATTCAAAATTTATAGAGATGAAATAAACTTAACTGATTTAAGAAAAGAAACTGGTTCATCAGACTTTGCCATTTTTAAACAAGTAAAACACAAATTAAATGATGAATATAAACAAGCAGAAAAATATGAAAATATGCAATACGTAAGTTTTGATGGAGACATAACTAAAAATAAAGACCTATTTGAAAGTATATTAAAAATATTAAGAAAAACAATTAAAGATAAAAAAGTATTAAAACAAATATTGAGTGATCTAAAAAAATATATTGATAACTTAATGTATCAAGCAAAACAAATAGCTAAACTATCAGAAAGTGATAATCCAAAGTTAAAACAAATAGGACTATTATATAAAAAAGCATTTGAAGAAAACTTCAATAAAAAACAATTAACACAAAAAAATAATCATAAAAGAAGATATTAAGGAGTTAATATGTACGATATAAATTATAAGAATTTCAAAGCAGAAAGATTTATTTATAAAATATTTATCTATATAGGAATATTTATATTATTAATACTTGATGGAATTGTAGCAGTAAATATAATAAGAAAAAAATCGTTTGATTCATACGTAGTAACAAGACATATAGAAATCGAGTCACATGAAAATAGTGATGGAGATACAATGTATACACCAGTATACTATTATAATGTTGATGGTAAACAATATAAATGTAAACCATCTTCATCATCAAGTAATATTTCAAAAAAAAGAAATGGTAAAGTATATTATGATTCAAAAAATCCATCTAAATGTATAACAGATTATTCGTTAAAAGCAAATAAAATATTATTGATACTAAATATTATTCCAATAGGATTTTTTATACCAGGAATATTATTAACTAGTAAAGCAAATAAAAAAATTAAAAGACTTAAAAAACTTAACGAAACAGGAAAATTAGTAAAAGGACTACCTTATAGTTTAGAAAACACTAATGTATCTATAAATGGACAAACATTACCACGTATAAAAGTTGAATATAGGCTTAAAACAGGAGAAATAACAACTCTAACTAGTGGTCCAATATTTGATACTAAACATAGTGATTCAAGTACTGTAGACTTGTTAATAGACGAAAATAATCCTGATAATTATTTTATAGATTTTGAAATAAATAGAAAAAATGGTAATTTACCAGATGACTATTATAGAGGATAATATGGAATTAGATAAATTTATAAATGATTTTTTATTACAACTAGAAAAGAAAAATGTTGTGGTTTTTACAGGTGCAGGAATGTCAACAGCCAGTGGTATAAAAGACTTTAGAGGAGAATTTGGATTATATAAAGAAAACATAAATGCTGAAACAATACTTTCACATAGTTATTTTATAAATAATCCAAAAGAGTTTTATAAATTCTTCAGAGATAATTTAATAAATGAAGTTAAACCTAATGAAGCACATTTTTTAATAAGTGAATTAGAAAAAGAAGGATATGTAAATTCAGTCATAACACAAAATATAGATAACCTAGATAAAAAAGCGCAAACATTAAATGTAATAGAACTACATGGTAATGCAGAAAACTTCTACTGTACAAAATGTAATAAAAAATATAAACTAGAAGACATAATTAATATGGATTTAGTACCAATGTGTGAATGTGGTAATATCATAAGACCTGACATAGTACTTTATGAAGAACAACTAGATACATTCAACTTAATGCATTCAATGGAAGAAATAAAAAAAGCAAGTACATTATTAGTAATAGGAAGTAGTTTATTAGTAAATCCAGCGGCTTCATTAGTACATGACTTTATTGTAGATATGAGATTCAATAAGAACAAAAAACTATATATAATTAATAAAGGACAAACCGCATATGATGGATTTGTAAAAGAAACAAAATATGATGGAGATGTAATTGAATTTACAAAAGCATTAAGAAAAAAACTTCAATAGAAGTTTTTT
>CAMOWA010000122.1 GCA_946628005.1 uncultured Caryophanales bacterium | reverse complement strand
GTTATAATATGAAACCGTTAGACGAGATATATACTTTAAAGGAGAGATTGAGATGGGAGACTTTATAACAACATTTATTTCATATGCAACAAATGATAATGTAACAACATCAAATGTTGCTTATAAAATATTCAAAAGATTATTTGATATAGCTGTAAGCTTAATCGGATTATTATTCTTAATACCATTAACAATAATAATTAAAATAGCTTATATGTTAACAGGTGATTTTTCAAAAGTAATTTTTACTCAAGATAGAATTGGTCTAAACGGTAAAACATTTAAATTTTATAAATTTAGAAGTATGGTTCCTAATGCTGATGAAGCATTAAAAAAATTACTTGCTGAAAATGAAGATTTAAGAAAAGAATATGAATTAAATAAAAAGTTAAAAAATGATCCTAGAATTACTAAAATAGGTAAATTAATAAGACATGCATCTATTGATGAAATACCACAATTTATTAATATACTAAAAGGAGATATGTCATTAATTGGTAATAGACCATATTTACCTAGAGAAAAAGATGATATGGGAATGTATTATAACCATATAGTTAAAACTAAACCAGGTTTAACTGGATATTGGCAAACATCTGGTAGAAGTAATACTACATTTGAAAAAAGATTAGGTCTAGAAAGTCATTATTCAAATAATCAAACATTAAGATTAGATGTTAAAATATTCTTTAAAACATTTGCAGTAGTATTATTTGGAAAAGGTGCAGAATAAAAAGAAAAAATAATTAAATTTTTTCTTTTTTTTATTAATTATTATCTGGTAATACTAGAACATAAGGATTATTAATAGTACCATCACCCTTAGAAATTAATGCTTTATTATTAATAATAAATACAGGTCTTAAACCAAATTCTATAGCATTATATTTTTCATCATAAGTATTATCTTTTCCTTCTCTCATAAATAAGATTGAACTACCAGAAACATAATTACCAAAATTATTTAGATTTCTAACACTAAATCTTATAGTATCCCAGATATGACCATAACTTGCAGAAGTAGCAGCTATAACTCCATTAGTAGCTCTAGAAGCAAGCCAATAATTAGAAGAAATACTTGTATCATCAAATCCAGCAATTCCAAGAAGCCTTAACTGATTTTCATCAGTTTGACTATTAGTGTCAGAATTAAAGAATTTATTTCTATAACTTGATAACCACCACTCATAATGATATGATCCGGTATTCCAATATAAGTTAGATCTTTCTGTACCAGTTAAATAATCAGGATAATTCTTATCTAATGGGTTACTACCAACACATCTTGCATCAGTAGCAATACCATTATTGTCTTTATATTTAAGAGCTTCTTCATTAAGAGTTGTAATTGCTCTCATATATGAGTTTTGTGCTTTTGTAATACCAGTTCCACTTACTTCAGGATCATTTGATCCTAGTTTTACAGTAGCGATAGGATTAACAGTTATAACTTGTAGTCCATAAGGAGAATTAACATCATATAAGACTCTGCATAAAGTACTTTCACCATTTACTAACCCACAAAGAACATAAGGACTATAATTATTTTCATTGTCTATTATTAGTTTATCTTTAGCTAATGGTAAATTTTTAACAACAATATTTGTATTTATAGTAATTTTTAACTTTTCTAATGCATAAATACTAATTGGAATTATAGATAAACAGATAACAACAATCAAAAATATCTTTTTATTCTTAAAACTCTTAATTATTATTACTGAAATGCAAATAATAATAAGTAATAAGGAGAATAATGATAAAAGCACATTACTAGTTTTAGGATTATTGTTTTTTATATTATTAGTTAAATCAATAAATATACTATTATTATCTTCAAAAATGCCATTTTTAAAATCATTCTCATTTATTTCATTTTTATATTTAATATCAATATAAATAGTAGATTTACTATTTTTTTTAATTATTTCATCATTGACTATTTCATACACAAAGTACTTATTGCTGTTGTTTAAGCTATTATTATCTATTTTGTAAGAATCTTCAGTAGGATTATTGATAACAACTTTATATCTTACAAAATCGTTTACATTTGTAAATCTTAAACTAAGATTTAATGTCAAATCATCAAATGAATCATCTTCACCAACAAAAGCAGTATCAGATTTAGAATCTA
This sequence comes from uncultured Caryophanales bacterium, assembly GCA_946628005.1. Lineage (GTDB taxonomy): Bacteria > Bacillota_I > Bacilli_A > RF39 > UBA660 > UBA3789. The sequence goes on along the minus strand of CAMOWA010000122.1, from coordinate 609 downwards.
AAGATACAGATTGAATAGATAGTTTTTCCTTTGCATATACATTTGTAAAAAACACAAAGAACAATAATATTGAAAAAATAAATAATAGTTTTCTCATATAAACACCTCACTATTATAAAAATAGTATACATAATTAAAAATTTTTTATCAATATATTAAATATAAGTGTATTACAAGTTAAGATATATTATATAAACATTGATTTATAATATATTTTATGGTATAATATACACCGTTCAAGGGGTTTAGTTATTATAAAAAGCACACTATACTCTGATAGTGTGTTTTTTATATAATTTAAACAAGACTTATTAGTAAAAATATAGTATAATATAAAATAGAGTATACTAGATAATAGGAGAGTAGTATGAAAAAGAATGAAGAACCAATTCGTATAGGTATGATCATGGGAAAGATGCTAGGTGGTGGAGTTGAGGCAGTAGTCATGAATTATTATCGCTTTATAGATAAAGATAAAGTTCAATTTGATTTCATTTGTGATTCTGATTCAACTAATATTCCAAAAGAAGAAATAGAAAGCTTAGGTGGAAGAGTAATAATATGTCCACCATATCAAAAACTACCAAAATATTTAAAAGAATTAAAAAG
>CAMOWA010000121.1 GCA_946628005.1 uncultured Caryophanales bacterium | reverse complement strand
TTGTTGGAATTATAAGGGTTGGAGGTCTCAATGAAAAAATATTTGATTTTATATTAATTTCATCTTTTCTATTGAGAATAAAATCATTAATTATTTCATCTACTGAATTAATATTGTATTCACTTCTTAATTCTCTAACTACTAAAGAAACAAATTCTTTAGATGACTCTCTTTTAGATGAATTACTTTCTGATGATTTACTAGACCTTTTTTCAAAGACGGTATTGGCATTAAATTCAATTCTTTCCGTAAGGTCATAATCATAAACAGTAATAAGACCATCTTTAATAATTTCATAAATATTTGATAAAGAAGTACCAATCAAATTGGCTAACCTTCTTTTGAACTCTGTTATTCCAATTTTTTTATCTTTGAAAAAATATAATGATTATATTCAGATTCAATCTTTTTATATATTTTAAAAGTAAGGTGTTTATTTTTTTCTTTCTTTATATTAAAATTATAATTGTTCAAGTAAATAACTTCTTTCTATAATTGTTTTAGTCAATTTAATTATAGATGATTTACTTGAACTTTTTTATATGTAAAAATAAAAATATTTGATTGTAAACCTCATTTATAAATAATTCCAGTTTAAGTTTAGAATAAAAGATAAAATAAAAAAACAAAATGCTTCTTTATTTTGTTACCATATTAATGTTATAATAATCATAATAGGAGGATGTATAGAAATGAGAAAGGCAAAATTATATTTAATAATATTTATATTATTTATGTCTCTGCCAATTATGATAAGTGCTGAAGTATGTGAAAATGATAATATAGTTTTAAAATCAATTAGTTTAAATAATAAAACAGATTATGTAGAAGAAATAACTCCCGCTACAACAAAAAAAGATGAGATAAATTTAGATATTAAAATGTTTGAAACTGGTGACTTTATTGAATATAACTTAAGAGTAAAGAATACGTCGAATGACACATTCTATTTAGAAAAATCATTTATAAATATTGAATCGGATTATATTGATTATACATTATCTTATAAAGATGACTCAAATTTAATGAAAGCTAATACTGAAAAAGAAGTATTACTGAAAATATTCTATAAAAATGAAGTCCCAAAAGAGAAATTTGCTTCGGATAAATATAGTGATAAATTATCTTTTAAAATTGATTTATCTAAAAAAGATAGCATATTAAATCCCAAAACAGGAACAAAATTACTTTTATTATTGTTAATTTCTATAACAGTAATTGTTGGTACAATATACACAATTAAAGGAAAAAAGAAAAGTATGAATGTTTTATTATTAATAATGAGTTCTTTATTAATGATACCAATAAGTACATTCGCAGTTTGTAAAAATGAAATTAAAATTAATTTAAATGTTGATATAATGTCTTATTTAGTTAATCCAAATTATCGATATGCATCTTCTTCTTATTTATTAACAACATCAGGTAAACTATATAATTATGATATTAATAGATTAAATTATAATGAAGAAATACTCGCAACTCTTGATAATTTAAATGCGAACGAGGTCACTACGAATGTAAAGCATTTTGATGAGTATAGAAATTATTACTATACAAATGATAATAAAATATATACTTTGAATAACTTGGAATTATTATTAGATAATATAAAAGACATATATAATATAGGTGAACCATATGCTATTACGAAGGACAATAAACTGTATAAGATTGAAAACGGAACAGCAACTTTTATTTCTGAAAATGTAGATTATGTCTATAATGATGGTAGTTCAAGTATTTATTATTTAATTGATCTTGATGGAAATATTCATCAATATAAAAGAATAAATACTGGTGAAAATAATTATGATGTATTAAATAAAACTATTTTTGAAAATAGTAATAATGAGGACATAACAGGTATCTATATGAGTTTTAATTACATAACATTTAAAATGAATAATAATGATTATTACTTATACTATTTAAAAGATTCAGATGATATAGGTTTAGTTAAATTTAATGATTTAAAATATATTCTAAAAAAAGATCATTATTATGCCAATTTAGGAGTGAAAAACAATGGTAATTTAGTTGATTTAACGAATCTTTCAATAGAATTAGAAGAACCGATTATAATGAATACAACATCTAGTAGTTTTATTGTTGATAAGAATAGAAAACTATATAAGACAAATAAAACTTTAATTGATACAGGAGTGACTGTAAAAGAATGTGTAGTCTATCAACTAAATGGACCATATAGATACTCTGCTTGCATTGATAAAAATGATTTTATTCATTTAGATGGATCAAATAAAAGTTCACCTTTTTGCACTCAAACTCAATATAGTTGTTCAGAAACTACAAGGAATATAAAAGTCAGTCAAATAGGTCAATACAATAGTTCATTATATGTAAAAACAACTGGCGGAGAAATATATGTATGGGATAATTCACACAGTTATTTTGCCAAAACCAATGTATCTGAAAGTTCAATAAATTGGCTTGATGATGTAATATCAAATTTCACAAGTAATCATTACAATTATTATTCAAAAGTAGATGACTACAAAAATGATCTCGACAAAGTATCTCCAACAACAAACAATATAATTAATTATTATGGAGATAATGAACCCACTAACGATATAAACAATTCTGACTTTAAACTAATCAAGTCAGATGATGGCTGGAAATATACTCGTCTATATTCAGAGTCAGGAGAAAAATAATCATTCATAACAAATATTATAACAATCAATTATATGTATTGAATAAGAAATGAATCGTTAAAAACGATTCTTTTTTTATTG
>CAMOWA010000120.1 GCA_946628005.1 uncultured Caryophanales bacterium | reverse complement strand
TGGTAGTTTGTCATTTGAATCTGAGTATGATGAAGATAAGAATGAATATGTTTTTGAGGAAGAAGAGTACAATTATGATAATGCTTATAGTGCTCGTTTCATGCCTATAAATTATGATTATTCTTCCATAAATAGTTTTAGTAATTATGTTAAGTATAGTGATGAATTAGCTGATATTATAAGTGAAAGTGAATTTAATATTTTTCTTAATAAATACAATTTACATGGTAATTTTGTATATGATGATTATCCTCAATCTGATCATTATAACCTCTATGATTATATACCTCTTATATTGGAAGAAAAAAATACTAATAATAAAAAGATTATTATGTTATCTTTAAATGTTTGTTTTAATAAAAGTCATTTTAATCATGAATCTTGTTACTATTATGTTGGGACTTATTTATATAATCATTTATCTCTATCAAATTATAATTTAAGTCTTATGAATTCTGTATATGGTAGATTTTTTGAAGATAATGTAGAATTTATGAGAAATGCTGTATATGATTATAGTGATGAATTATGGGAACAGTTGAATACTGGACCTATTGCATCATCAGAAATGAATTATGATAATAGTAGTGTTGTTATGGATAGTAATGGAATTGCTGATTTAAATAAAGCAAGTGTTATTCGATTTAATAAGAAAGATAATATAGTAAAAGACAATAATAATAGTAATGATACTGATAGTAATAAAACTGATAATATAATAAACAAAATAACTAATCCAAAAACATGGAATAATGGAATACTGCTGCTTATTATTTCTATGATAGTTGTTGTTGGAAGCGGCTTTGTATTAATAAGAAAAAGAAATATGTAAAGGTATAGATAATTCTATATCTTTTTGTTTGAATACAAAGCGATATTTGAAATAATAATTTTAGAATGAAGGAGACTTAAATATGAAAAAAAAGAATTTGTTTTTTTTAATTATGATTGTGTGTGTTGGATTATTAATACCAAAAGATACTTTTGCGTTACAAGTATATAATAATGTAAATATTGATTATCGATTTTTTGTAGATGAAGATGATAGTGATGAAGGTAATTTAAAGTTTAAGTTATATGATAAGACAGGTACTCTAAATTTTGAATCAAAATATGATCCTAGTACAAAACATTATTATTTTGAATATAATGATATTAACTATGATAAAAGGTGGAATTATGTTGGTGTATATGGTTGGTCTTGGGTTCCTTTTGGTTGGGATTCAGCTAATTATGATTCATATGATAGCAATATTCTATCGTATTATCCAAGTCAATTCACTGAGATATTTAATAGTGATTATCGTAATGAGAATTTTTTTGAGACTTTTTTACAAAAGAATAGTTATGCAGGTACTTTTTCCAATTACTATGATCAGGGTACTACAATAGTTTGTTATACTTTTATTCCATTAATTCTTGAAAGCGTTGATACCGGTTCTAAGAAAATTCTTTTTGCTAATACTAGTATTAGAAATCAGTTTGGGTTATTTACACAATTGTTTTTTGTAAATAATACAACAAAAATTAAAAACGAGCCAGTTATGATTGGTGATAGTTTTTTAGAAAATGTTGATTTTATGAGAAAGACTATTTTAGATTACTCTGATGAATTATGGGAAGAGTTAAATAATGGGCCAATCGCTTCAAGTGAAATTAGTAGCAATAATCAAGCTTCAGCAAATTATAAATATGTTAATCAAAGTATTGGTACAGGGGAGCAAAATGTACCTGAAGAGACTTTGGATGATTATGCAAATAGTTTACCAGTATTAAGTTTTAAAAAAGAAAATACTAGTGATAATAATGTCATTGTGGAAGATAATAATATAAGTATTGTAGATGCAATGACTAATCCAAAAACGTGGAATAATGGAGTTGTAATACTTGTTGTTTCTATTATATTAGTGATTGGTAGTAGTATTTTATTAATAAGAAAAATAAAGGTGTAAAGATATAGAAAACTCTATATCTTTTTGTTTGAATACAAATGATTATTTGATATAATTGTTTTAGAGTAGGAGAAACTTAAATATGAAAAAAAAGAATTTGTTTTTTTTAATTATGATTGTATGTGTTGGATTATTAATACCAAAAGATACTTTTGCGTTACAAGTATATAATAATGTAAATATTGATTATCGATTTTTTGTAGATGAAGATGATAGTGATGCTGGTAATTTAAAGTTTAAGTTATATGATAAGAGTGGTACTTTAAATTTTGAATCAAAGTATGATTCAAATACAAAACAGTATTATTTTGAATATGATGAATTAGAATATCCTAAAAATGAGTTTTTTACTGATGATTTTTATGATTATCCATATAACAATAATAATTATAGAATAACAGGAATCTATGATTATGATTATGATACTTATTATGATTACTGGACTTCTACTGAAAATGAATATCGCGAATATTTTCCTTATAAGGATTTAGCTATTAGTTTAGATGGGATAAATACTATGATTAATTCCAGACATATTCAAGGCTTTTGCGAAAATTATTGGTATAAGACAAATATATGTAATACATATTTTTATTTACCTTTGATAATTGAAACTAATACTTCTGGAGTTAGTTTCAAGAAAATTGTTTTTGCTTCTGTAAATTTTATTTTTATGAATCATGAGTATGATTCCTTTACTTCTTCTCATGTTAAGGTGTTTTTTGTAAATAATACAATTAATTGGAAGTCTGATTATGTGAGTTTAAAAGATTCGTTGGTGGATAATATTGACTTTATGAGAAAGACTGTATTAGATTATAGTGATGAGTTATGGGAAGAATTAAATAATGGGCCAATCGCTTCAAGTGAAATTAGTAGCAATAATCAAGCTTCAG
>CAMOWA010000119.1 GCA_946628005.1 uncultured Caryophanales bacterium | reverse complement strand
AAAAACTACATTTTTATTTTCAACTTTTTCTACATTTTTATATTGACTTTAACATTTAATATGTCTTGATGCTGTTTCAAGTCTAATATTATACATTTCTGATAGTTTTCTATTTGTTATCCAACAATATCCTTCCTTTCTGCATAATGCTATGATTCGCTCAGCAATCAATTTTTCTTCTGGTGTAAGTTGTTTTGTTTCATAGATATATTTTGGTACTACCGCATATATCATTATGTAATCGTTTTCCATAATCTTTCTCCTTTTCTAAATTACTGAACTTCGGCCTCTGTTCACTTCCATTATCTAGGAGATTGATTATATAAACCATGCGAAAAAACTCTACAAATTGTCTTGTAGAGTTCTATTTTTACTCCGAAAAAACTCCGGATTAATTTTCTATTGTTACAATGTTCTTACTGATGTATTTTTTTAGTTCTGATACTAAAATAGTATCCATTTTCATTTCATCCATAAGACCTAATTGCAAGGCCATTTTTATATATGCACTTTTCTTTGATCTATAGTATTTATCTTTATGTATTTTAGTTTCAAATATTATTATTTCATCTGTTAGTGGTTTTGGTTTATCATATTCAAAGTTTTTGATAACATATTTTTCTATCTCGTCTAAATTATAAAATGAATCTCTTACTCTCATTAATAAATGCTCACATAAGTCTATAGATTTTTTATAATCTTTTTTAGTAAATCTTTTAAAAGAGATTTCACTTCCTAGTTTAAGATTATTTTCATTGATATTTTTAATTTTCAACGAAGGATCTTCAACTATAACAAATTCCAAATCTTCTGTAATTGTATATTTTAAATATTCTTGGTACACTGCTTGTTCAAAAAAATTATCTTGTAATTGCACAAATATGTTATGAATGTCTTTCATTACCTCTTTATGATCATATTCTTTTATTATTTCTTCTGATAATGGTCTTTGTACTTCTAATAAGGTTATATCTAATTTTCCTTCTTCATCTCTCGCAATCATCCAAAACCTCCTAACAAAAAAGAGAGAAAAAGACATTAAAGTCAATTTCTCTCATTGAATTCATTAATTAATAAACTAAATTGTTTTCGTGTATAAATTAAAAGTGCTTTATTTCTCATTAGACATCAGCTCCAATTAATTAATTGTCTTTTATAATAGCACTTTTTTCTTAAAAATCAAGGTTTTTAGTCTTTAAAAGGTATTTCTTTTGTATCTGGTATATCTAAAGTATTAGTATAATCTTCAAATTTATCAACTGTTTCAGTTTCCATTTTATCAGTTACTCTTACATAGATGTTATATGTAGTCATAATAGAAGAATGTCCTAATCTTTTTGAAACAGCTTTTATATCTGCTCCTTGTTCTATCAGTCTTGTGGCATGTGTATCTCTAAAATCATGGAATCTGCATGGTATTTTTAATTCATAATTTATTACTTTAAAAGCATGTCTTGTAGTTTCGGTTCCTCTATATTGTCCATTAGGCTTAACAAATATTAATTTTGCTTCTGGTAAATTTAGTTCTAGTTCTGCAGGTGCATCAACAATCTTGATTTCTTTCCTTTCCGTATGTGGATTAATTACTTCTTTTTCGTAATGCTTTAAATAAGCATCCCCATAGAACTTTATATATTCTTCTTGTTCTTTTTTATATTCTTTTAATGCTTTAATTAATGTGTCTCCTATACCTATAGTTCTATTTGATTGAGGATTCTTACATGTTCCATAATACCATTCTTCTACTGAATGTCCTTTTGTTATTACATATTTTTTAGGTAATTGATGTTGATTCTTTTTTATAATATTTTTGTTTACTGTTAGTGTTTTCTTTTCAAAGTCTATATTATCCCATGTTAAAGCATAACATTCTGATACTCGGAGTCCAGTATAATATGCAGTTAAGAATGAATAATAGATATATGGTACATCTTTAAATCTTTCTAGTATTATTTCAAACTCTTCTTGAGTAAAAATATGTGCTGGATCTCCTGTAACTACATCATATTTAGGTATATGTACTCTTTCAGCTGGATTATCATTTATAAAATTAACTGTATAACATGCATATTTAAGCGATCCTTTTATTAATTTTAGTATTCCTTTTAAATAATGTTTAGAATAATGCTTTTCTTTATATAGTTTATTAATATAGTTTTGTATTGTATAAGAATCAAGTTGAGTTAACTTATACATTCCTAATTCTGGTTTTAAATGATTCTTAATAATATTTAAATATGATGATATCGTTGCATATTTAACATTAAAATAACAATAATTAGTCATCCAGTAGTCTAAATAGTCTTCATATGACATATCTTTAATCTTTTGCTTTCTTCCAGTTCTAAAATATTCATTATAAGCAATAGCTCCTGCTTCTTGAGCTTCTTTTCTCGATTCGAAACCACTTTTATTAATATACCTTCTTACACCTCCTCTTGAAGCAATTTCAAATCGATATTGATAAACCTTTCCCCTTTTCATAATTCTAATCTCTGACATAATGTTCCCTGTCCTTTCTTATTGAACAAAGAAAAACTAGCAATTCATATGCTAGTTTCATTATTTCACAAAAATGTGCACATTATATAATCCCTTTATTTATAAGGTTTTAAAGAGATTATTTTGAATATTTTATACTTTTATGTGCACAAAATGTGCACATTTGAGAAATTTGGTGCTTTTTTTGTGCACATAAATTTTCTCAAAGCCTTATTTTACGGCTATTTTCCATGACATTGTTTGTACTTCTTACCTGAGCCACATGGGCATGGATCATTTCTACCTATCTTTTTTACTCTTTTAGGTTTCCTTTTCACTGGTTCTGCTTCAGAATCATTTGTTGTCATTG
>CAMOWA010000118.1 GCA_946628005.1 uncultured Caryophanales bacterium | reverse complement strand
TATAAATTCGCATATTTTTTTCCTAAAGCAATTAATTCTTCATGTTTTCCTTTTTCGACAAGTCTACCATTCTCCATCACTAATATGACATCCGAATTTTGTATGGTACTCAATCTATGAGCAACAGCAACAGATGTTCTTCCTTTTTGTAATTTATCAATACTAGCTTGTACAGTCTTTTCACTTTCTTTATCAAGTGCTGAAGTTGCTTCATCTAATAATAGAATAACTGGATTTTTCAAAAATGTTCTTGCTATGGCTAACCTTTGTTTTTCTCCGCCTGAAACAGGATCTTCTTTAGTTCCCATTTCTTTTTTATTGAAAAACTTTTCGATTGCTGCAGCCTTTGCTGCTTCTAAGACTTCTTCTTTAGACGCATCAAGTCTACCATATAAGATATTTTCATAAATACTTCGTTTAAATAAAACTGGCTCTTGACTGACTAAACCTATTTTCTTCCTTAATAAATAAAGATTATATTCTTTCACGTTTACATCATCAATTAAAACTTCTCCATTTCCTTCTTCAATGTCATAAAACCTTTCAATAAGTTGAATGATGGTACTCTTACCACATCCCGAATAACCAACTAAACCAACAGATTGTCCTGGTTCAATAATAAAACTAACATCTTTTAATACATCGATATCAGGTTTTGTTGGATAAGCAAACGTTACATTTCTGAATTCAATTTTTCCTTTTATATTATCAGGAATTATTTTTCCTTTATTATCTTCATAAAACGGAGGTATTAATGATTCAGTTTTCATCGTTTGAAATACGGAAATAAAAGCCTGCTTTGCTTTTGGATAATCAGATATACCATTCAAACCCTCACTTATTCCCGCTACCATTAACATTATAGGCGCAACAGTAAATAAAAAGTCATTAAAGGTTAAAGAAAAATTTAATATGTATTTTTTAGCGTAATGTATTAACGTTGCAACGCATGAATATGTCGCAAAAGCTCCTAATCCCATAAAAAATCCACTCATTAATGCATTTTTGATATAATCCTTTGATTCAGAAAGGATAAGAGATAAATACATATCTACAGCTTTTTTCTGAAAATTAAAAGAAAATATAGTTTTAGTATTAATTACACATTCGGATAATATTGCTCCAGCTTCGATATCAGTCTTATTGTCTTTTTTTTTCGTTGGAGAAAGAATTGAATCTTTAACCATTACGAGAGCAAAAATAATAAAAGGTATAAATATTAAAGATAATAAGGCCAATCTGTAATCATAGATAAAACCCATTATTAATCCAGTAACTAAATTTCCAGTAGTTTGTAATACATCTCCTACTAAAGTTAAAATAATACTATTTAATTGAGTTGTATCAATACTTAATTTAGTAAGTAAAGCCCCTGGAGAATTATTATCAATATCAAAATAAGCAATATGTAATGATAGATATTTCTCTACAATATTTTTTCTCATATTACATGTTATGACACTTCCTAATTTTTCCAATTTCCACATTTTTAAAAAAACGCAAAAGCCATTCCCGAAAGAAACACCTAAAAAAGCAAAACACCATTTTAATGATGTATGCCATATTCGATGATAATGGCCTGATACTATATGAATAAAAACACGACTTAAGACAAAGCCTGTTGTTGGTGTTACAGCCCCTGCACCGAGTGAACCAATAATAGCAAGTACTACATCAAGGATGTTGTTTTTTAATAATTTAAAAACTTCACCATGTTTCACGCCTTCTTTTTCAACGATTAAATCATTTTCTTTTTGTATATCTTTGTAATTAATTCTTGACTCGTGTTTGCCTAATGAATGTATTGAAGTACTTTTTTTAGATAATAAATTATTATTTTCTTCTTCTTCTTGACCAATTTGTGATTTTACTAATCCATAATAATATCCCTGTTGTTTTAATAAACTTTCGTGATTTCCTGATTCAATGACTCTACCATCTCTTATGGCATATATGACATCAGCATTTTTAATAGTACTTAATCTATGAGCAATTATAACAGTTGTTACATTTCTTTTCGAGATATTATCTAAAGCTCTTTGAACTTCTTTTTCTGATTTATTATCTAAAGCAGAAGTTGCTTCATCTAATATTAGTATTTTAGGCTCACATAATATATCACGTGCAATAGCAATTCTTTGTTTTTGTCCTCCTGATAATTTACTTCCTTTAATTCCAACGATGTAATTAAGTCCTTCTTTATTATTATTAACAAATCCAGAAGCATATGCCTCATCCAAAGAATTCTTTATTAAAGTATCAGTGTCTCCTAATTGCTCAATGATTTCTTCTCTTCCGAAAATTAAATTTTCTTTAATTGATTTATTAAATAACACAGGCTCTTGTTGGACATATCCTATCAAACTTCTCAAATATGGTAGATCATATTTTTTAATATCTATACCATCAATTAAAACTTCGCCAGAAGTTGCTTCATATAATCTTTCTAATAAATTAACTGTTGTGCTTTTACCACATCCTGATTCGCCGACTAAAGCAACTTTTTTCCCTGGTTCTATTAAAAGATTTAAATTATTCAAAATCATTCTTTTAGTTGGATCGGATGGATAATAAAAACAAACATTTTTAAATTCAATTCTACCATTGACTTGATCTCTTGGAGGCTTTTCGATACTTTGACTAAAATCCATTTGAGGTTTCCTTTCATACAGTGTAAAATAATCTGAAGAAGCTATGGCTGATTCTTGAATTATTTTTAGATTAGGTACTGTAACTCCTATGGATAATATAGCAACGAGAGTACTAAAAACTACTGTTACTATATCTCCTAATGTAAATACTCTATCAGCATTATCATTCCATACCTCATCACCTAATAATTTTCTGGAATATAATGAAGCAACAAAAAATGTTAAAAAAATAAAAAATAAAGTTCCTCCTAAACTTAAACCTAAACGAAAAGCTTTTTGCTCATCAAATTTATGAACTAAATCAATCATTTTATTAAATCTATTTATTTCAAATTCAAAATTA
>CAMOWA010000117.1 GCA_946628005.1 uncultured Caryophanales bacterium | reverse complement strand
GTTCTACTTGCTACAATTTACTATTTGTATTATAATATCATAAAAATAAAAATTACTCTATACTTTCGTATAAAGTAATTAAAAAATTTAATTTATCAGTGAGATTATCTTTCTGATTCTTCATCAAATTCTTTTGTTCTTATATTAACTCCATCAATAACTTTATACTCTCTTTTTGAGTTTTTATAAACTTTTTTCTGTATTTCATCTTCTAAATCTATTCCTAGTATTTCTGATAATCCTAATAAATATATTGCAACATCAGCTAATTCTTCGCCTAAATCATCTTTCTTTTTTCTCCAAGCGTCATATGCTTCTGCTACTTCTCCGTATGTTAAACAGAATTCTTTATTAACATCTGTTACATTAAATCCTTTATCAACTTTATTTTGATATATTTCTTTTTGTAATTTCTTTAAATCTACCATTTTTATTTCTCCTTTTCTATTATTTTATAATGTCCGAATAATAAATAATTCCTTTTGAAATTTTAAGCTTTCACTCAAGAATATTTTGATTTTGATATAATTTGTTTTTTAATAATTCTGCATCGTTTCCTACAAAAGCCTTGCTAGCTTCTTCGTCTCCATGTAACTGCCACATAAACCATGCAGTAACATACCCATCTGCTGAATATAACATTTCTCCATGCTCTGCACCAATTCTTCTTGCCATAACTTTAATAGGTGCTTTAGTTATGGAATTATATATTTTTTCCATCCCCTCTAATGAACATACTAATTCATCATCAAATTTCTCTGTACCTGCTACCATAAAAAATGAAATACTAATATTTGAAACATCATACTTGTTGTTTCTATATCTAATACTGTATAATCATCTACATTTTTTACTAAACTATGCCCTTTATAAATTCTTTTTCTTACCATATTAAAACCTCAATTATTCCAATACCCATTTGATACCTTTTGCCATTCTTAAAATACCATCTTGAAAATGATTTCCTTGATTTTCTTCGTAAATTGTGTTGATATTATTACTTAAATAATCGTAAATTTCTTTTGTCTTATCTTCTACTGTTTTCAATATTTCTATTTTAGAATTTTTTTCTTTATTTCCCAGTGAAAAATATATCTTATCTATATTTTTGCTTATTTGATTTTTCTTTACATATTCTGCAAAATTCGGATACCACATTGATCCTGATGCAGATGCGATTCTTTTAAAAATATCTGTTTTATATCCTGAATATAATGCAAATAATCCACCTAAAGAATAGCCTGATATTCCAAGATAATCTATTTCTTTATGAATTTCATTTTTTATAGACTGTTGAACTCTAGGAATTATCTCATTTTCTATTTGTTCTAAATATTTATCTGCATATCCGTTTGCAATAACTATCTCCTTTATATAAAGGTGGGCATTCCCAAGGTGTCATATCATCGTTCCAACTTAATTTTGAAATAGCAACTAAAATAAACTCATTTGTTTTTAACTTTTGACATTCTTCCCATACTTTATTACCTTCTTCTTCATAAGTATTTAATATAATAACAGGGATTTTCTTATTTTCAGTTTCGTTATAAAATATTTCTATTTGTTTATTATCAATTTTAAATTCCATAATCTTGCTCCTTTGCTTTTAATTACACCTTCCACACCACTTACAGCCATTACAGCTATTTCTTCTTTTACAAGTTTTACATCTTGTCTGAATTTTTATATTCATTCCCTTACTTCTATGAATTTAAGTCTTTACTCAATTCATCTGTAAGACCTCGAGGTCCTCTAATTGCTTTTATTCCATATTCATTTAATTTTTCATAAGTAAATTTATCTTGTTCATATCTTTTTAGTAGTTTAATTTTCATTACTTTTTTCATTGATACATTTTTATCACTATACTTATAAGGAATATCTACTTCTAGCACTTCGCATTTATATAGAATTGCTGAAATTGGTGCTGCAACATATAAATAAACAATATCTCCTGCTGTTATATTATTTGATTGTTTCCAAATAATTGTGTCTGTATCATTAAAAGCATTTATTACATCATAATATTTGGGATTTGCAGGTACAATCCATTCTCCTTTAATATTTGATATGTTATAACTAATATCGATTAAATTCATTATTTCTTTATCTGATAAAGTATCATCTAAAATAATAGAAATCCAACTTTTTTTATTTAAATGATATGATGGATATATTCCTTCTACACCTAAATAGTTTTGAACAACATCATCTAGTTTTACATTTAAAACTTCAATCTCTCCTGATTTATCTGAAATAATTTTACTCCTATCAATATTCATTATTATCCCAAACCATTTATTGCTTCTTGTGTTTCTAAAAACTCCATATCCAGGAAATTTATCCCACAAAAACTCTGGACTAACTTCATATTTTTCATTTATCAATTTTGTAATTCTGTTTGTTTGTTCATAAATAAAGTATTCTTTTTCAAAGCAACTATTTACAATATCTTGTAATATACTTTTATATTCTTCTCTAACACTACCTACAAATTCTCCAACATTTCCATCAATACGAAAATTAGTATATTCTTCATTTAATTCTATTTCAATTACTTTACCTATAACTTGTCCTTTACCATCTATAACAATATCTGCTCTAAAGGTATCATTCATAAACATTTTAGAGAATTTATATCCATTGTTACATTTTTTGAAACCATATTTTATTAGATTTTTATTGTTTGGAGTATATTTCTTAAATACTTCACTTTCAATACTCATTTTAATTGTTTTCTCCTTTCTCCAAATTCTCCACTACTCTAGCATTTGTATTATCTAGATCTAATCCTTTTGGTATTGAATATGTATCATCCATTGAAAACTTATCTATTACCTTAAATCCTTTTTCTTCTACTATTTTACAAAATTCCTTTAGTTCACATTTTATTTTACTGTTATTTCATTACTTTTTTAAAACCATTTTTGCCTTTTCCCCATTTCTTTTATAATTATAACACCTTTTTTAAATTATTGAAATATTTTTTAAAAATTTGTTTGGTAATAAAAGGTCGTTTTCTAATTTGGAACTAAATGTTATGTTTTTGCTCGATATTCAATAAAAAACAGCTGATAAGACATTCATAAATACTTTAATATTTCGTTGAATGTTAAATGAAGTTTGGGGATTATGACCTTCGGGTTATGAG
>CAMOWA010000116.1 GCA_946628005.1 uncultured Caryophanales bacterium | reverse complement strand
AACTAATGAGCTTTTCTCTCATCAATTTACATCTTAAAGTATACATGATATAATTGACTAGGAAAGTTCTTATAAAAAGAAAGTGATTTCTAATGAATAATCAAGATAATGAAAAGGTGTTTCAAAAGAGCCAAATTAATTGACTGATATCGATTTATCCAACACTTTCTAAAAATACTTATAAAACAAGGAAATGTAAGATTTAAGATCTTGCTTTTTTTTATTAAAAGAATAAAAATACTATGTAAAAATAATAAAAATAGTCAAAAATCTCATATCAAATAAAGGGTGGTATTTCCATCCAACACTTTACTAATATATATATAGAAAATATGTTCGTATTTTCTGAGAATAGTAGTATAATATAAGTAGTTGATAAATCATTGTAAAGGGGGAATTATATGAACAATAAATTAGCAACTATAACACAATTGTTTGATGGAAAGGAAATTAGAAGTATCTGGGATGCTGAGATAGAAGATTATTATTTCAGCGTGGTAGATGTAATTACCGTATTAGCTAATCCTGTCGATTCTAGTGACTATTGGACAACATTAAAGAGAAGGCTTTTGAAAGAAGAAAAAAGTGAACTTCCGACAAAATGTCGGAGATTGAAAATGAAAGCTAAAGATGGAAAAATGAGAGAAACAGATACATTAGATACAAAAGGTATATTAAGATTAATTGAATCTATTCCTTCTCAAAAAGCAGAACCATTTAAGATGTGGTTAGCAAAACTAGGTAGTGATAAAATCGATGAGACCTTTGATCCATCTAGGGGTATTGATCAAATGATAGACTTTTACTTGAAAAAAGGATATACATTAGAATGGATTGAAGCAAGAATTAAGGCAATTATTGATCGTAAGAAACTTACGAACACATGGAAAGAAAATGGAGTTGCTGAAGGTGTTGAATTTGCAATATTAACTAACGATATTTATAAAGAATGGTCTGGAATGACTGCGCAGGAATACAAATCATATAAAGGTATTCGAAAAGAAAATTTAAGAGATAATATGACAGACTTAGAAGTTGCTATTACAAATATTGGTGAACTTGCTACTAGAGAGATTGCTAAAAATGAAAAACCTAAAGGACTTTCTGACAATAGAAAAGTAGCAAAGCGTGGTGGAGGAGTTGCAAAAAGAACAAAAGATTTTTTTGAAGAAGAAACTGGAAGTCAAGTTGTATCTAATAGTAATTCACTAAACTATCAATATTTAGATGATAATAAATTAATAGAAAAATAGGAATTCCAAGGATACTTCCTGTTTTTTTATGATGTTTTTTGATAAACTACTATTATACGGAGGTTGTTATGAATCAGAAAAAGATAGGAAAATTTATTCAAGAAAGAAGGAAATTAAAAGAACTAACTCAAGTAGAACTTGCTGAGAAGTTAGGTGTCAGTAATCGTACAATTTCAAGTTGGGAAAATGGAAATAGTTTACCTGATTATTCTATGTTCCAAGATTTATGTAATGAGTTAGATATTTCTATTAATGAATTGTTATCAGGAGAAAAATTAACGGAAGAAAATTATCAAAAAAAATTGGAAGAAAATTTTGTTAGTACGATTGATTATAATAATAAGAAAAGAAATAAAAAAATTAAGAAATTTATTATATTCATTATAATGTTAGTTATTGCATATTTACTGTACAAGGCGTTTATTGCATATTTTTATTATAAAGATTATTCAACTCACGAAGATAATTCTTTTCCAGTTAATCAAAATATAAAAACAATTCTAATAAAAAATAATTCTAAGGCAAATACAAAGGTATTGCATAATGAATTAAATATTTATATTCCTGAAGGGTTTGATCTTGTTACAGATAAAGCAAAAAGTAATTATGTAATGGACAATTGTGAACCTTATATAAAAGGTCTTCAGGATAATAACAACTTTGATGCAATGATTCTTGTTTGTAATACTAGAAGAACTATTGATATAGGTAATATAGATTATCATGGTATTAATAGTACATTATTTCCATGGATGAATGTTTATGGATTGTTTAAAAAATATGATATTCATGATTCTATAGATTTAATAAAGTTTTATGAAAAACACTATCAATTTAAACAAAATATTTTTACTAGTAGTGATGATATCAAAATAAATTATATTGCGAGAAATTATTCTAATTTTACTATTCCATCATATGATACTTTTTATTATTTAGAAAATGATTTAAGAGGTTATACAATTGAATATGAAATAGAAAAAGATAAATACTTTCAACAGACTGTTTTAAGTTATAAAGATGGAATGTATAGTGAAAATAGTTATGGTATTTCTTTTATGAATAATAAAGAAGAATATTTTAATCATGATAATAGCTTTGAAATTATAAGTAGTATTTCAAGAAGATAGAGTAGAGGAATCTACTCTTTTATGTTATAATCTAGTCGTTAGGAAGTGATTTCTATGACTGAAAGTACTAAGGGGTTTGGAAAAAGTGTTATCAATTGGTTGATTACGATTTAATTAAGAATACTCCTAAAACCTTATAAAATAAGGAAAAATTAAAAACTAGATCTTACATCTTTTATATAAAAATTAAGTAAAAATGTACAAAAAGTGCCAAAAATCATTAAAAATGGTGCTTTTTTTATATATTTTTGATAAGGTGATGTTTCCAGCTAACCCCATTATAAAATAAGGGCTTTTTAACTTTTACTGAGTGTTCGGAAAATAGTAATATTGCGATATATTACTGATTTAAATAAATCTATTATTTTGTGATAAAATATATGTATAGACAAAACTCAACTTCTAGTTCGTGTTAATGTTTTGTGATTTAGAGTATATTTAAGTCATGAAAGGAGAAAACTATTATGGATCAAATTAAAATAGGAAAATTTATTCAAGAAAAAAGAAAAGAACAAAAACTTACTCAAAGTGATTTAGCAGAAAGATTAAATATAACAGATAGAGCTATATCAAAATGGGAAAATGGGAATTGTTTACCAGATGCTGGAACAATGCCTGAACTTTGTAAAATATTAAATATTTCTATCAATGATCTATTTAGTGGAGAGATAGTAGATATGAAAGATAATGAGAAAAAGCTAGAAGAAAATTTATTAGAGATGACAAAAATTAAAGAACAAAGAGATAAGGAATTATTAACACTAGAAA
>CAMOWA010000115.1 GCA_946628005.1 uncultured Caryophanales bacterium | reverse complement strand
ATTTTTATTTTTATTTAAATGATATTTAATTATAATTATAATTATTACGAATAATAAAAAATGAAAGTGCCTTCTCTATTGATTATCTCCAGTTTAATTAATCTTATTTTTTCTGTTATTCCAATATGGGACTTAAAAAAATCTTCAGTAGATTTATTACCAGAAAATACTAATGAACATTCATTCACTTTTACTGAAAAAAATTATTATATGAAAGCAAAACTAACAAAAACAATTACAAGAACCGGAAATACAATTTCTAAAACAAATACAATGTATTCTGAAACAATAAGTAAAACAGAAAATGGTGTTACTTATGAAGATATAGAAAGTGTTTGTATATTATATAATAATGATAATAATAATAGATATGTTATTTGTCCTAAAGGTAAATATAATCCCATATATTATTTAAATGGTAATTTAAATACATTATATAGTGGATTAGATACTAGTAAAGATTGGACTTTAAAATGCTATAAACATGATACAGGATTTATTTTAGTTTTTTATCTAAATTACGGCTTAAATTATTATTTTACAGGAAAGTCTTATGAAAATATATATCCAAGAAACCCATTTAATGAAATTACTAATATATTTGATTTTAGTTTAAATAACGGAAATAGTGGTCCTTATGCAATGGCAGCAATAGTTCAACGAACCAATGGTGATCTTTCATTACTAGGAACCCATATAAATTTAAATACTGATAATGGAGATTCTGGATTTACTGGTTCTCATACTTATATAAAATTAGCAGATGCTAAAAAATATACAAAAGCAATTTTTAAAAGTGATAATTATTTTTATTATTTCACTTATAATACTGCTTCTGATTTTACTGGGGGTTATTCCTATGGTGGATTAAATTCTCAAGATTATTCTGCTATAGATGGTATTGGATTTCATACATTTGATGAATCACCTTTTGAATTTATAAACGAAGTAGAAATACAAGAAATAGATTTTATTAAAACAACAAAATATGTTTATTATAAAATAAAAGATTTAGTAACAGAAGAAATTTATTACGGAATTCTTGATATAGGATGGAATAGAATAGTTTTTAATACCAAAGAAAGCATAGTAACATTTACACCTTATTCAGATATATCAATGTTAGCTATTACTTCTGAAACAGCTTATGAAATATGTACTTTAAAAAGTGATGGTTCTTGCGCTTCTTCTTGTAATAATGAAAATGAAGGTTTAATTTTAGATATTGAGAAAAATAAATGTGGAACAGGATGTGATAATGAAAAAATAGAAATGTTACCTGAACATGTCTGTGTTAATCCTGATTATTGCGATACTTCTAAATATATAAAAAATGGTACTCATTGCGGATTATGTAAATATTTTTATCCTGAGGATTCCAAATATACTTTTATTAAAAATACTAAAATTGAATGTCTTAGTAGTATACCTAATGAAGCAGAAGAATATAATACTAAATCGCATTTATTGAGATGTAAAAGTGGTTATAAATTAGAAAATGATGAATGTGTTACAGATTGCTTTTCTTTATGCAATACTTGTTCTGAACATTCCGATAGTGAAACTATGCAAAAATGTTTAACTTGTAAAGAAGGATATTCATTAGATGAAGAAACAACTAATTGCAAAAAAATAATTTCAACAACAATTTTAACTGAAAAAATAATTGAATCAACTAATAAATTACCTATAGAACCTTCTACAGAAATATCAATAGAAAAAACTACTGAAAATATCATAACAATTCCTCAAACTGAAGAAGAATTAAATTGTCCGAATGAAAAATGTTTAACATGTAATAAAGAAAGTATTAAATTGGATTTATGTTTAACTTGTAATGAAGAAAAAGGATATAAAAAAGTAAATTATACTTTTATTTTTGTTCAATATTTAGATTGCATAAAAAAAGATAATTCGAAATTCATAAGCTTTTATTATAATAGAACAATTGATGAATATCGACCTTGTTATAAAAAATGTAAAAGATGTTTAATAGCAGGAACTCCCGAAGCTCACAATTGTTTAGAATGTGCTCCTGGTTATATGTTTAGACCAGGAGATAATCCTCATAATAATTGTGTAGCATATTCTGAATATTATTATTTATCAGCTTATAGTCAATATAAAAGTTTGAATATTTTTCAATGTCCTGAAGAAGCAAAATATGCGATTAAAGATAAAAAAATGTGTATTGATGATTGTAAAAAAGATAAAGAATATAAATATTTATTTAATGGAAATTGTTATAAGGATTGTCCTTCTGGAACGATAAAAAATAATTATATATGTAAAGTAAATTATCTAAAATGTTCTTTAGGGGAAAATGAATTAATACTAGATGAAAAACAAAATTTATCAGTAATTAATTCTCATATTAAAAATTATATTTCTGAATTCTCTTACACAGAAAAACATATATCACTTTATAAAAATAATATTTATTCTATTATAATATATAAAACTTCTGATTGTATTACTGAATTATCTTTGGAAATACCAAAAGTTAATTTTCAATCCTGTTATGAAAAAGTTCAATTAGAATATGGCATAACCGAAAAATTAATAATAGCAATAGTAGATAAAATAGAAATAACTAATCCAACAACATATTATTCATTCTATCATCCTAAAACAGGTTCAAAATTAAACGCAGAAGAAATTTGTAAAGATGATACTATTGTTGTTTTGGAAAATATTAATTCAGTTTTGGATAAAAATAATACTTATTATGAATTACAATCTTCTTTGACTTCTAAAGGTATTAATATTTTTGATATGAATAATCCTTTTTATAACGACATTTGTTACGATTTTGATAATAAATTAAAAAAAGATATTCCTTTAAACGATAGAATTACTACAATTTTTCCTAATGCAACTTTATGTGATAAAGGATGCCAATATGAAGGGATTAATTTAACCGATATGACTGCTACATGTAATTGCAAATTTAATGATATAACTAATAATAATGTTATTAAAGATAATGCTTTATTAGATAACGCTGTTGGAGAAGTATTTGATTTGGTTAATTCGAGTAATATATTAGTTTTTAAATGTATTAAAAATATTTTTAAACATTTTTCTCGTTCTATTGGTGCTTGGATTTCTGTTGGATTAATATTTAGTCATATATGCTTAACTTTAACTTTTGCTTTTATACAATTAACTCAAATAAAAGTTTATATAATTTCTTTAACTAAAAATTATTTAACTTTTCTTTCCCAATCAAAGGGAAAAAATTCTCCACCTAAAAAAAATATTAAAAATAAAAATAAATCAGAGAATAAAATTAACATA
>CAMOWA010000114.1 GCA_946628005.1 uncultured Caryophanales bacterium | reverse complement strand
ATAGCATCAGCTAAATAATTAACTGCCTTATCTTCTTTCATGATTGGTACAAGTATTCCATACTCTTCCTTAGTCATATTTTTATTTCTACAATTTATATCAGTCTTAGGAGCAAGTATCTCCCTAACACCAGATATACAATCACAAGATATAATAGACAGTCCAGTATACATTGCCTCTAATATTACATTTGGCATTCCTTCAAAAAAAGATGATAATACAAAACAACTAGCTTGCTTCATATAAATATATGGATTACTTTTATATCCTAAAAGTTTTACATTTTTATCTAAATGAAGAGCATTTATTTCTTTTTTTAATTCTTCTTCTAATTCCCCTTTTCCAAGAATAATAAGTTCTACATCAGGTACTTTTTTAACTACAAAAGACATAGCTCTTATTAAATACTTTTGTCCCTTTTGATTACTAAGTCTTCCAACATTAATAATAGTATTTTTACTTAAAACAATATTATTTTTTTCTTTTAAGCATTTATCAATCTTTTCTTTATCCACAAAATTGTGAATCACCTTTATCTTATCTTTAGAAGAATTATATTCATTTATCTGTTCCTCTATTAATTGACTAGACACAACCACTTCTTCATCACAGTATTTTCCTGCTACTTTATTTAATCGATAATACTGTTGATCAACTTCTGAATATTTTAAATAACTTCGAATAGAAATAATAGTTTTATCGTTTACCCTTGACATTACATTTAAATAATTTGCTTTAGAGCAAAAACTAATACTATGAGTAATATGATATTTTTTCTTTATCTTTTTTAAATTTCTAATTACATAATTATACTTAAAAAATCTAGACTTTTTCTCATCAACA
This sequence comes from uncultured Caryophanales bacterium, assembly GCA_946628005.1. GTDB lineage: Bacteria > Bacillota_I > Bacilli_A > RF39 > UBA660 > UBA3789. The sequence continues at coordinate 2,463 of CAMOWA010000114.1, read as the reverse complement.
ATAATTCTTTTAACACTACAAGAATAATCATTTTTAGTAGGAAGTGTATAAGTAACTAATATAACTTTATATTTTTTAGATAATTCATCACTAAGATTAGCTGCTACTCTTTCAGCACCTCCATTACAAAGCTGTGATACAAAAACTAAAATACTCTTCTTAGAATACTTTTCTTTTTTACAAAATAATCTTCCAAACAAATATTTTATTTCCACAATAAAAGTATCTACTCTCTGAATAATAGAAATAATTATTTTTCTAAAGTTTTTATATAACTTAGTAGATTTCATTCTACTTTCTCCCTACTACTATGTAATGAGTATTATTATAATACTTTCCACTATATACTAATTTGAAACCATTTTTTTTCATTAACTTTTCAGCTCTTTTCAAATTAGAAAAATTACAATCTCCAGTATTTTTAAATCTTCTATTATAAAAGTTATGAAACCAAACAAGTTTGCCTACATCTTTATCAGCAACTATATAATATCCACCTTTTTTTAGCACTCGATAAGCTTCCCTCATAGCTTTATTTTCATCTTCATAATGATGAAAAGATTCACTACAAGTAACTACATCAAAACTTTTCTTTTGAAATGGTAAATTATCAGCACTACCTTCAACAAAATTAGCATATTTAATTTTTTTCTTACTAGCAACACTAACCATTTTACTAGATAAATCAAGTCCTACATAATCTGCTTTTTTATTTTTAGAAAGCAACGAAATCAAATGTCCTGTTCCACATCCAATATCAAGTAAAGACTTATATTTTTTATCTTTTAAAGCATCAATCACTGCCATGCAACTATCTTCAGAATATACTACTAATTCTTCTTCATCATAAACAGGCGCTTTCATATCAAAAAAATCTTTTGATAACTTTTCAAAATCTTGCTTTGTAAAAAATCTTTTTATAATTCTTTTAGCTCTATTTTTTCCTCTAATAAATATACTTTTCTTTTTTTCTTTCACCAAACTCACCTCTATTAATCAAGAACTTTATTCCAATTATCAATCATTTTATCTTTAGAAAAATCCTTAATTCTTTTCTTAGACTTTCTAGAATAATTATCCCTTAATTTAGAATCTTTTAACATCTTTATTATAGCATCACCCATAATCTTTTCACAACTTTTATCTTTAAGTACCGGAACCAATATACCATATTCATCTAAGGACACTTTAGCTATTTCACAATTTAAATCACTAGTAGGAGCTATTATCTCACGAGGTCCACTCTTACAATCAGTGGAAATTATAGGTAATCCACAATACATTGCTTCTAATATTACGTTAGGCATTCCTTCATAAAAAGATGATAATACAAATAAACTACTATTTTTCATATAAAGATATGGATTTTTTTCATAACCAAGTAGTTCAACATTCTTCTCCAAACGAAGTTTTTTTATTTCATTTTTTATTTTATCTTCTAAAGGCCCTTGTCCAAGAATAATTAACCTAGCATCACCAATTTTATCAACAACATATTTAAAAGATCTAATCAGATTAATATGCCCTTTTTGATTATTTAATCTACCTACTGTAATAACAGTATTTCTAGATAATATAATATTATCTTTTTCTTTTAAAAATTTATCTATCTTTTCTTTATCTACAAAATTATATATAGGATAAATTCTATTCTCTTTAGCACCATAATTATCTATTAAATCATTACCTAACACTTTAGATACAACAATAATTTTATCAGCATATTTGATAGATATTTTATTCATATAAATATTCTTAGGAGTATTATCATTTTCAGCTAAAGAAATATAATTACGAATAGAAATAATAGTAGTATCTCTAACTCTAGACATTACATTTAAATAATTCATTTGAGCTGTAAAACTAATTGTATGTGTAATATGATATTTTTTCTTAATACTTTTTATCTGATTAACAGTATCAAATAATTTAAAGTATTTAGCTCGCATCTCATCAACAACTATTCTCTCTACTCCACAAGAGTAATCATTATCATTTTTTTCTTCACAAGTAACCAATATAACATTATACTTCTTAGCAAGCTCATCACACAAATTAGAAGCAACTCTCTCTGCCCCACCATTTCTTAAGTGATAAATAAGAACCATAATATTCTTCTTACTATGAGTTTTCTTTCTAACAAACACTCTATTAAAAAAATAAAAAAATCTCATCAAAAAAAAATCAACTTTATTGACTAAAAAATTATGAATATTTTTTTTTATATATTTAACTATTTTTTTTAGTACTTGCATAAAAAACAAAACCCTTCTTACCAATATTAAAGTTTATAACAATATTGTAATATAAAAAGACAATTTACTCAAACAAAAAACATATAATCAATTGATTACATGCTTAATTATTCTTTCTTTTAATTAATATAAAACTACTACCAATAATAATTATCATAGAAATAACAAGTATTATTACTCCATTATTCCATGTTTTTGGATTAGTTAT
>CAMOWA010000113.1 GCA_946628005.1 uncultured Caryophanales bacterium | reverse complement strand
ATAAATAAACAATTAAAATAATTTAATTTATTTAAATCTAAATTCATATTCCATTCAATTATTAAAATTAAATATTTAAATTAAATATTAAAATTAAATATTAAAATTAAATATTAAAACTAGAATATGAAATCATTAATAAGTTTATTATAGTATAAATATATATTTTTTTAACATATAAAATCTACGGTAAAAAAAATTCCAGAAATAGAAATAAGAAAAATACTATAAAAAAATAAAAAAAAGAAAAAGTATAAGTAAAATTTTATAAGCAAACTTATAAAAATTACTTATTTTGTTTTAATTTTAAATAACCAAACTTCTCTAGTTATCACTTGATGATCCGTGCTTAAGAGTCCAGACAGATACACCATCTTGCATATTACTTAACTCAAATTCGTCCTGACCAACACCACCTAATAAGAACAATCTAGTAAAGACAGAGTCTTGAAGCTTATTGTCCATTAATATAGCAGTATAGTCATCACCAGAACCTAAGAGATATAATGAATAGTTTCCATCATTATTTAATGTTTTATTTACAGTTAAGTAACTGTTTTCAATACAAATAAGGTGGCTTGCCTTGAGAGGGTTATATTCAGTACCGTTTAAGTCAACTTTAGTATGATTATTAGCCCAAACAGCAGTCATTTGAGCAGTAGTTTCATTAGTACCGTTTGCACCCCTATTAACAATAGCATTGTATTCAATACCACTTTCATTTAAAACAGTAATGCTTCCTTGAGAGTTCTGTTTAATAGGTTCGTAATCGTTTGCCATGTAATATTGATAGTTTGTACTGTTTAAGGTATCAAAGTTCCATGAACCGAAGTAGGACCACCATCCAGCTTTTCCAATCATATCTGAACTTAAAACGAAAGATACGTTATTAGGATTGCTTGGATGTGATTGTTTTACAACAGCCTTAGCTTGAGAGCTGGTTAAGTTATAGTCGCTAACTAAAATCTTTTGTGCTTGAGATCTGCTTTTTCCGAGTGTGTCATCTAAAGCATGAACTGCAGTGACATTGCTTCCAGTGTAATTAGCTAATAATTCAGAGGCATTGCTACCTGTAGTTGCCAACATCTCGAGGATTCCTCTAGATTGGGCATAGTCAGAAGTAGTCAATGACTTACCTACCCAGTATGCACGATCCCCTGACTGGGAACCACCGTCGAAAGCGGTTGGATGGTCAGATGCAACTTGGAATAGGTAACCGTAGTCCCACCAGGATATGATTACAGTATCGTTGGTAGAGTTTTCTTGAACATAATCCATAGCAAACCATAATGGGTCACTGGAACCTGGAACAGTAGCTGCAGTGGTTTGATAAGCACCACAAACTGTTGGAGACACTAAAGCAAGAGTAATCAATACGACAACTAAAGCCTTCTTGATTGAAACATCAGAATCTTTGACAGATTTTTTAGCATAAATGACAACTAATGAAATTGCTACAAGAATCACCAATACAATTAAACCAATAGTCAATGCATTTTCTAAACCATAAACGATTTGAGTTATTGGCAATGCAATTAAAATGGATGAGACAATAGCAATTAACAATAAGGTTCTATCATCACTTACATTAGCTTTTACATAATCAGCTGCATAACCGACGAATATACCTGCACAAATACCCATAGGTACTACTAATACCTGAATAAACCTTGTACCTTGAGTTACTGCAATTGCAGATGAAATGATCCATACGAAGAATAAACTTAAATAAAGCACGTTAAGACGTTTACTCTTATTGATTTCGTCTGTTGAACCGAATGAACCGATATCCTTTAAGGATACTCTGAACCTGTCTTGTTCTTTTCTAACAGAGGTTGCTTTACGTTTAGATTTGTGTGGTTTAGAGGTATCTCCTTTAATTTTAACAGATCTTAATCTGAATAATCTTTGAACGAATGTGTATAATACTATCAATACACCAAAGAGACATACGATTCCTCCAACCCCGTTTACTACTCCACCGGTATTAGCCAAGAATGAACCTACAAGTCCACCGGTAACAAGGCTTGGAATTTGCATCTCTGCAACGGAAATAAGTACGTTAGGCCATACATTATTAGCAGCAGATTGAAGGGAGAAACCTCCAGTAAGACCGCCAATACCTGTGAGAACTCCATTGAATCCAACAGTAGCGAGTAAGCCAATAGCACCTACAACAATAATGAATACTGTTGCAAATAACTCTTTTTGGTTAATGAACCATTGTAATTTACTTCCATAATTTTTTGTCGGTTCGATAACACCAATGTTAAGATAGAAACAGAGTACGAAGAATACAATCATTACTAAAACCATTACTGCAACATAGAACATATAACCTGTCCATGAAAGGGAGAAGAGTCCTATTGAAATAATTGCAAGTAATGAGAAGATGATCTTGTGAACCAGATTATCGCTTTTTACCGCTTCAATGAAGAAGAGTATAAAGAATAATGGAAGGGTCACGTTAAACATATCTGTATCGAAAAATCCTGCAAAGGTGTGTGAAATATAGTTCGGACCTAAAACTACGATTAAAGAAGCGGCTATTGCACCATAATCGTTTGTAATTCTTCTTGTAAAGATATATACTGGAATTACAGCAAATGAGGAGACAATAGCACCAGTCCAGAATGCAACTTCCAAAAGGGACATGCTTTGGAACATGTTGAATAGTCCATACAATGCAGAAGTCACATAAGCAATCATCGGCTGATATGACCCTACATCCCTACCAGACGGGTAGTATGAGTGCATATCCCAACCGGAACCATTTACTAAAGTATCACCAAAGTATCCATGGTCCATATAGTTCTCAGTCATCCTGTAGTTGAAGTATGAGTCCATTTCACTGAAGTAAGGAAGACCGTTAGCATCGGAATAATATGCTTTAAGATCGTTAGGAACTCCGCCGATATCAGCAGATTGAGCCCTAAGACCAAAAACAATAATAAACAATATAGCTATGATAACCACAGATTTTAAAATTGTTTTTACTTTTTGATTTTCCATATAAAATCCTCTTACATAAATATTCGAATATTTTTATAAAAACATAAATAAACAAAATGCATTTTTTTATTAGTTCACCTAAATAAACATCTTATTTATTTAATTAAAGAAAAAATCTCAAATAAGAATCTATTTGAGTTAAAATGAATTTAAACCATTGAGACTAATTATAATCCCCAATAGCTAAAAAATTCTTTTTATTTTTTAGTATAAAGTTATTAATATATTTTAAAATATATTTCTAATAACATATATTAAGATTATTAAATAAAATTAAGATTTAAAAAAATCAATCTAAATTTAATAATAATTAAATATACATTTTATATAC
>CAMOWA010000112.1 GCA_946628005.1 uncultured Caryophanales bacterium | reverse complement strand
TTAAATCATTATTTTGTAAACTTAAGTTATCAATAGCTGACACTGAGGATATTAGAGTAAAAATCATGATAATCAAGAGAATTAAAAAGAATATATTATTCCTTTTTCTTTCTGCAAATATCATAATATCATATCCAATATTCAATATATCTCTATCTTGTTTTATATATAGATTATATTATTTTTATTGAATGATAAACTCTTTCATCATTTAATAATTTTAAAATAAGAATTTAAGATTATTTATTCTTGGATTTAAGAATGAAATATCCTTTTTTTAAAATTATAACAATGTTTTAAATAAGTTTATATTTATTCTTATTTCTTTAAATATATTTAAATCTTACTAAATGCTTTTAAATTACTTAAATAAATAAAACAACAAAATTTAACAATAGTTAATTAAATATAACACTGTTAAGGATATAAAAAAATAAAAACTTTTATAACTAATAATCATTAAATTATTATTAGATATGATATGAATTATTATTCATATTACTTATCTTTAAAATTTTTATATCGATTAATATTAGTTAAAATCACAAATATTTTAGTTTTATTTAATTAATTTCAATTAACTATATTATAAAATCGATTATTATTAAAAAGGTTTACAATTAGGCGATAAAATGAATAAAAAGATTTTTTTATTGACTTTAGTCATTTTAACTATCGTTTCAATATCTGCTGTATCTGCAGCTGATGTTCTTGCAGAGAATGAAACTGTTAGTGAAGCAAGCACTATTGAAATCGATAATACAATGACTAATGCTGAAATCCAAGCTAAATTAGATACAGCTACTGATAATTCTGTAATTAATTTTGCTGCTGGAGACTATTCTGATGTTGATTTAGTAATTGGTAGTGAGAATACTTTTAATAACGAAACCAATGAAACCGTATCAAAAACCATTAAAAACCTTACAATCAATGGTAATGGAGCTACTTTAACCGGTACTCCTAAGGGAATGTATTACAAAGGTATCTTTGAAGTTAAAAATGTAGATGGATTTACCTTATCCGGCTTCAATTTCGTTGCTAAAAATGTAACTGCTGCTAATATGATGACTCCTTCCTGTGTAATTATCTTTAATACAACCAATGGTATTATTGAAGACAACAACATTTCAGGAGGACGTTTCGGTTTATATGTAGGAAGTAAATTTACTAACCCTAACTATGACACCATTGTAAGAAGAAATGTTGTAAGTGATGTTACTGATATGGGTATCATTTCCTTTGGATCTGCACGTACATACATTGTAAACAACACAATCATCAACCCTGCAAACCACGGTATCGATGCAAGACACGGTACTGGACCTAACTGTACCATAGAAAACAACTACATTACTGGTGCAAGAGAAGGTATCTACCTTATGCACAGTCAAGGTCATAAGGCATTGAATAACACTATAGAAAACAGTATGGTCGGTATCACATTCTACGGATCAAGCAATATTCTTGCTGATTACAATATTATTAACAATACTAAAATAGGATTCCTATTATCAGCAGGATACAGCAACATTCAAATCGGTGAAAACAACGATCTTTCAGGTCTTTACTTTACTCCTATGCCACCTACATTCACATACAACATTCTAAAAGGAGATTCCAGTTATGTAGGTGCTACAAGCGGAACATTCTCTCAAACTGATGCTAACTCTAATGTGACCTATGTTCAAGTATATCTTCCTGTAGGAGATGCTGAAACCTTAGATCCTTTAGAAATTGAAAGTGCATCAACAATTGTATTGAATGAATCTATCCTTGCATTAAACGACAACATCACTGTAAAAATTTGGAAAGTCGATGACAATAACCACATTGAAGCAAATGAAACCATTAATGTAGCTATTGATGGAGTAGACTACTCTGGTCTTTCTGACTTCACTGGTGCTGTATATGTTCCTACCGATGTATTAACTCCTGGTAAACATTATATGACTGTAAAATTCCCTGGTACCGGTTCTTTAAAAGAATCTACCTGGAGTACTATGTTACAAGTCGGTGAAGAGAAAGAGAAACAGGCTACTGTCATTCAATTAAATAATATGACTACTAAATCACTTACCAATGGTAAAATAAGAAATGGTGAATACTTTGTATTCAACTTAACTGATGCAAATGGTAATCCTATTGCAAATAAAACCGTTCAAATAGGATTTAATGGTAAGGTATATAACAAAACCACTAATGAAAACGGAAGCGCAAGACTTCAAGTTAACCTTGTCCGTGATGGTGGATACACCTTTGCAATATCTTTCCTTGGTGATGAAGATTATAATGCATCATTTAATGTAGCAAAAATAACTGTTGTAAAACAAAAAGGTAGTTTAACCGCTCCTAACAAATCCTTTAAGGCATCTGCTACTAAAACATTAACCACTACCTTTAAGGATGACAAAGGTCAAGTTGTAAGCGGAAGAAAAGTTACTTTCACTGTAAACGGTAAAACTTACACTGCTAAAACCAATTCTAAAGGTGTAGCTACTGTAAAGGTCAGTTTATCCACTAAGAAGACTTACGCTTACACAGTTAAATTTGCAGGAGACAAGTCTTTCAATGCTATTACCAAATCTGGTAAAATTACTGTAAAATAGATTTATTATTATAGATTTTGAGCTTATGCTCAATTTCTATTTTTTTTATTGACAATCATTTTAGTTCGTACATTTACAAACTTTATAAAATAAGAAAAATAATTAGTATTTTTTATCAATAATTATTAGGTATTTAACTATTTTTTAAAGAATTCGCTTATTTTACTTTTAAAGAAATAGTTTAGAATTTAAAGCGTATTTTTTATAATAGCTATTTTTAAATATTAATTTAGAAAAAAAGATAAGATAAATTTATTATTTAATAAATCTATCATCTGCTTTTTGTTTTTTAGCCTTTTGATGCTTGGTTTCAAACCATCCAATTCTTAAGTCAACAATTGTATCCTCATGCAATTGAGGCACATAAGGCTTTATGTCAAGTAAAGGAGTTCCATTAAGGATATCCACATTGGAAATGTATAGAATGCCTTCTTCCTCATTAACGTCATCCAATGCAACAACAGTCATTCCAATGTTATTTGGCCTTTTAGGAGATCTTGTTGCAAATACTCCATGAGTGTTATTGTCCATAAATGGCTTGACTTCTAATGCATGTCCATTGGTTTTATGTAAATGATAAATTAGTATTAGATGTGAAAAACCATTAATATCCTTTAATCCTGCTTTATATTCTTCGTTAATATGTATTTCTCCTTTAATGCCTTTTGCACCAGTTGGTTGAATTGGCATGCCTTCAAGCTCATTAAAAGGAGAGTGAATAATTCCTATACTGTCAAATTC
>CAMOWA010000111.1 GCA_946628005.1 uncultured Caryophanales bacterium | reverse complement strand
CCGTGTCTCAGTCCCAGTGTGGCCGATCAACCTCTCAGTTCGGCTACGCATCGTTGCCTTGGTAGGCCATTACCCCACCAACTAGCTAATACGGCGCAGGCTCATCTTTAAGCGAGGCTTTAAAGGCCCCTTTTAAAATAGATTGACGTATCGTTCTATTTATCATCCGGCATTAGCAATCATTTCTAACTGTTATTCCAGACTCAAAGGTAGATTACCCACGTGTTACTCACCCTTGCGCCACTAGGCGGAGGATCCACGTCATACATTTCTATCTTTGTGCAAGCACTCCAACTTCCATGTAATCAGTGGGCCGCCTCGTTCGACTTGCATGTCTTAGGCATGCCGCCAGCGTTCATCCTGAGCCAGGATCAAACTCTCAAATAAAAATAATATATATTCTATATTATATAAGTTCAATTTTTCCTAGCTACTCAAAATTGACGTTTTGCTTAGTTTTCAAAGATCATTTCAGCTCTTTTCGTGAGCTGCATCAATAATATATCAAACCAATTTTCAAAAGTCAACACTTTTTTTAAATTTTTTTTAACTTTTTTTACAATGGTTTATACATTATTTTACACAACCTACTTTTCTATATATATTTGTATTTCAATATATTAAGATTTTTTTCAACTTGTCAATATTTTTTTAAATTTGACAGGTTTTCTTGCAAGTTGCTCCATTAATATAACAAACTGATTTTTAAAAGTCAACAAAAAAAATTAATTTTTTTTTGGCACACCACGTTGGGTTGATTTTTACTTTCTTTTAATATCAACAAATATTTATTTTTATTTTTTTTGAAACTTTTTTTTATTTTTATTTGCATTATTAATTTATTCCTTTATTTTGCCTACTTTTTGGTAATTTTGTCGGGCGGTTTTAGACAAAAAAAATACAAAAAATTAAGATTTTTTTAATTCTTTGTACTTTTCATAGTAATTTTCCACAGTTCCTGGAGCAAATGATAGCTCTTTTTTTCGAACCATATCAATTAAATTAGTTAATTCTGATTTTAATACCTTATCTAATTTATCAGAATAACCCATTAAATTTTTATGATATTTATATTCACCACGATCTAAAACTTTAAAACTTCCATCTGGAAATACTCTTAAATCTAAATCGTAATCAATATACTTAATTGTGCCTTCTTCTATTATAAATGGTGAAGCAATATTACAATAATAATAAATACCATCTTTTTTATATTGGCCTATAATGTTATACCAATCTTTATAAAAGAAATATAAGACAGCTGGTTCTTTAGTTCTCCATGTCCTACCATCTGATTCAGTAACTTTGGTCCTTTCATTTCCGAAAATCAAATACTCATCATGAATCTCTAATAGTACGGCTTCATCCCATGCGCGATGAATATGACCATTATGTTTATATCCATGAATAAGGTATTTCTTTCCGATGACTAGTTTTTCTGAATTCATCTTTTACCTCGTTCGCTCTTTATTATACTAGGCTTTTTATCTTTTTTCAACAAAAAAAGCCCGAAGGCTTATTTTTTTGACATTCCATTTATAAAAAATATTGCTATAAAGAGTAAAGCTAAGAAGATGGCTGTCCCCCATAGTGGGCTATCAAAATTACCTGCAAACCCATTTAATTGCTTATCTATTCTCTCAATAATCTTTGATAAATTTTCCATTATCAAGAAATAATTAGTCATTATTTTTTACCTGCCTTTTTATTTTTTCCTTTTTTTGGCTTTTCTTCAGGTCCTTTTGTTGAATCTTCCTCTTCTTTTTCTTCTTTTTCTTCTTTTGGTTCTTCTTCAACTTCTTCTGATGCTTCAGTTGCTTCTTCCTCTTCTACAACATCAGCGTCTTGTACTTGTATTTCTTTTACTGTACTTCTTATGTTTACAACCGTTTTTCTTACTGTAAGAGCTGATATTAAATCTAATATGGCATAAATAATAATAAATACTCCTATTACTTTAGTAGCTGCTTCTGCTGCAGCAAATGGATTAAATAATAAGATTATTCCACATAGTGTAGAAATAATAGCAATTACCATAGTTGTTTTCCAAATACTATTCTTGGCTGCTTTTAGTTGTAATGAATAATCAAACTTATTTGCACTATTAATAATTATTCCTATTCCTAATATTATAGGTACAATACTAGCTATTCCTTCTGGATGTGATATTACTATGATTCCTAATATAATAGAAATCATTCCATAAGCTATATCTAATTCTGTTGGTTCTTGTCTTTTTGCTTTTCTTAAAAATCTAATTATTGCTACTGTTCCTAGTGATACTAGAATAGCTCCTACTACATAAGATAACATAAACATTACATCGCGTGATTTAAAGATTAGTAAAATTCCTAATACCATTAATATTATTGAACTAAGTATTGTTGCTGTTAAGTACTTTTTAAATATTTTATTCATTTTTAACTCCTCCTCTATCCTTATATATATTATATACTAAGATTTAATAATTAGAAACATTAATAATAATTCTGGATCTTTTCCTTCTACTATTATTTCATATATTAAGTCTATTATTGGTATAAATACTTGTTTATCTTTTAGTAATTGATAGATTGACTCCAGTGTGTAATATCCTTCTACTGTGGTATTTTTTAAATACTCATCTATTACTTCTTTTTCTGGTCTTTCACCTACTAATTTACCAAAACTAAAGTTTCTTGATTTTGATGAGTTACAAGTTAAGAGTAAATCTCCAATACCAGCGTAGGATAATACTGTTCTTTTTTCACAGTTAAATGCTTCTAGTATTTGTTCCATATCATGAACTGCTTCTGTTATTAACATTGCTTTTGTTGAATCATTTGCTTTTAATCCTTCTAACATTCCGGCTGCTAGTGCTATTACGTTTTTAATAGAACCGCATATTTCTACTCCATAGATATCATATGTTTCTCTAACTTTAATATATTGGTTACGTAATGCTTCTTTTACAACTAATGTTGTTTCGGCACTTTTACATGCTAATGATAGACCTGCTGGTTTTCTTGTTATTAAGTCTACTGCAAATGATGGTCCACTTATTACAGCTACATTATCTGATTTAATATGTTTCTCTACTATTGAGTGCATAAATAGACCAGTTCCTTGTTCAATACCTTTTGTTGCAATTAAGATATGTTGATCTTTTTTGACAAAGTTTTTTAGTTCTTGACATAGTGAATCTACGAATGCTGCTGGTATAGCTATTACTAATAATTCTTTACCTTTAGTACATTCTTCAATGCTTGTTGTCATTTTTAATGAACTAGGTACTACAAAATTATCTAATTTTGGACATTTTCTTTCTTTTTCTATCATTTGTTTTTCTTCTTCGAATTTAGTCCAAACGGTTACGTCATGTTTGTTGTCAATAAAAATATTGCTAAGAGCCATTCCATATGCTCCACTTCCAAATACTCCTATTT
>CAMOWA010000110.1 GCA_946628005.1 uncultured Caryophanales bacterium | reverse complement strand
AGACATATTTATAATAAAATCCTCTGAATAAATAATTTTATCAATAAGATCAGTAACAAAATCTTTATCTTGATTTCTTATTAATGGCATATTCTGTTCATTAAGCTTAATAATTGCAATAAGGTTAAATTTATTGAATGCAATTATTTCATCATCATTTCTATTATTTAATGCACGAAAAAAGTCATTTTTATATTCTTCTAAATTTTGTGTATTTACTCGAATTATATCGAAAAGACCCAAAGCATCAGCTGATGATGAAATTATATATTTTGAAACTGCTTCCAATACAACCTTCTTATGAGATGCATTCATGATACTAGAAAATATATCGCCATTGTTAATATACTCACCTGCTAATATATTAGGGTCTAAGTTAAACATCTCAGCACATTCTTTTAGTGACAAGTATTTTCCTCCATAATTAACCATAATTTTATTGATATCAATCGCATTGTTATTATTCATATACTCACTTATAATCTAATTATGGTCAATATGACCTATATTAGATTCCTTTCTTTTATTTTTTTATATAACCGATTGGGTTATTATAGTTAGTCAACTCCCGCACAAAAACCGCACTTATTTTAACATAAAATAAGTCATTTGTCAATTTATTTGTTATAATAGATTTGGTGATAGTATGGAAAATCGTCTACATAAAATTCAATATTCCGAATTATATAAAAATTTAGTAGAACCACCATTAGTAGATTATTCTAAAATGACATATAGTTCTAATAATTTTTATGAATATTACGATAGTACATTGGAAGCATTTGACGCTTTTTATAAAAAATATAATTTATTGTTATTACTTGGAACAGGAAACTATGATAACTTTCCTGACGGAACAAGTCAATTCATTGATTTTAAAGACATGGAACATTCTATAGGGCTCAGTAGCTTTGGACAAAATGATTTTGATGCTAAAGACTTTTTAAATGATTTGTTAAATTGCTTAAGTCTTCCACAACCAAACGAAAACTTAGTAAACGAATTTATAAATGTAGATTCTCCATTTATTGATCTTATAATCAATAGATGGAATGAATACAAGTTAATTGATTTAATTCAATACGAAACAATTAATTACATATTGAAAAAATATAAAAATGTTAATGATGTTATAATACAAAAGAAATTATTAAAATTATCAAATGTATTATTAGAAGTTGCTTATTTTCAAAAAGAAGATTTAATAAGATATAGAACAGATATCAAACAAAGAGAAGATAATATTATTAATGATTTAATATATTTTATTGATAATATTACAAATCCTAGAATCAAATCTTTACTATTTAAATATGATGATTTTGAAAATATGCGTACATATGATAAAAATAATACAGATGAATATGATGAAAAAACAATAGTACTTGGATATTTTACTAATTATTTATCATCAAAGTATGATTTAAATAATACAAGTAGTAGTACTGGTATAAATGTAGGAAAATTAATAAATACAGCAAAACAAAGATATAATTCTTATTATACAGAACAAGTAATATTAGATATAATGAATAATAAAGCAAATACCATTAGAAAAAAATTAATAGCTTATATAAAAGATAGAAATGATTACTTTAATCAAAATTTAAGTAATACAATTAATCAAGTAAGTTATACAATCCTAACAAAAGATAATATTGATATTTGGTACGACAAATTATGTAACGATAATAATATAGAAGATATGATTACTGTAAATGATATGTCAAAAAATATTTTAGAACAGATTGACAATAATAAAAAAGATATAGAAGAAGCTGAATATAAAGAAATAGAACTAAAAGATAAATGTAATGATTTATTAAGTAAACTAAGAAAAAAATATAGTAATTTATCCGATGAAGAATTTGATACATTACTAACTTCTATGATTAGAAATAAAAATATAAATGGAAAAATTACAACGTTAGAACAGGAAGTAATAATATCATATAGAAAATATAATAATACACTGAAAAAAATTCATTCTTTAAAAGAATATAGTCAAAAACTAGAAAAATTTGCGTTAAAATCAACGAATTATAAAGAAAAAGTAGAAAAAAGATTATTAGAATTATTAGAGGAATATATAAATGGTAATCTAGATATAAACCAAAATGAAATAGTAAAAATCTTTATTTGTAATTTACTGCATAATAATTACTATGAAGATGTTACAAGAGAAATAAAAGCAAGAAATACTAATGATAATTTAAAAACAAATTTTCTTGATAATATTATAAATAATCATGTAACAGATGACTTTGAAATAATAAACAAAAAAATAAAAATGACTCCTATTTTTGATAATTTAACAGGCTATGATACGAGTGATAGCGACTATGATAATGCACTAAAGCTAGTCTCAGAAATATACGATAATTATACACTAACGTATGCCTATAGTTTAAAAAACACTCATTCAATCAATTCTATTATTAATGCGTTTAAACATAATAAGGATGGACTATCAATCATTCATTTAATACATGCATTAATGAAAGACACAAATGTTGAAAGTTTTTTAGAGCAACGATTTAGTAGTCAAAGAGGGATTTCCTTTAACTATGATAAAGTCTTATATAAGTGTTTATCTATGTCATCAATTGATGAAATTTTATCAACAAGAGCAAGGGTTATAAAAACAGTAGATAAAGTAAAAATAAAAGGAATTCCAAAGATAAACGAAGAAGAAGTATCAAGAAAGATAAGCGAAATTAATTGCCCATATATATTGCTGTTAGGAGGAACGGGAGATACTAAAACTTTAGTATATTTATCAGAAGTAGAAGATATATCCTATAGTCCAAATAATAAATCATTACCAGATGAGAATGGTAGATTATACAAACTAATTCCACTTCATGCTTTAAAATTTGATATTAAAGATGAATTAAAATTACTATTTACAGAATTGGATATTATAAATGGTAAATATTTACCACAAAGAAGAAACGTACATTTAACTACAGGAATAGAATTGGAATCAAGCAGTGAAAGTGAAATTGTGAAAAGATAACATTTAGGAGAGTCAATATGGAATTGAATAACGATTATTACAAATTATATTTAGAAAGAATAAAATCTATTAATTATTTATATGAAAATATAAATGAGAGAAGTATTACATTAACAAACGAAGAGTATCTTTCTTTATTTATTATTGGAGAAGATAATTATAATAATAAAAGAATGAATAATGTAGATATCTCATTTATTGAATCACTATTTGAATTAGATGAAATAGAAATAATTCATACAAATATCAAAAAAATTTTAGATTTAACAACAAATTATAGAGTAAGTGATGAGTTAAATAAAAAAATAGTATTTAAATGTTTAGATTATTATAATAAAAATAATAATAATGCACTAAATATTATAAACATAAATAAAGTTTTAGATAATATAAGTAAAAAAAATAAAACATTATGATTTAAGAAGATTCAAATTAGAAGCAATAAAAGAATTAACATCTTAAATGAGTAGTTATAATTAATAGAAATTAATAATTAA
>CAMOWA010000109.1 GCA_946628005.1 uncultured Caryophanales bacterium | reverse complement strand
GTGTATTTCTATTACTTTTAGCAATTATTTTATGTTTTTCAGCAATTTTATTTTTAATGTTTTATAAGAAAAAAAATAATACCCTTATGATATTTATGTTAGGAATAGTTAGCATTATACCAATTAGTGTATTTGCATTATGTAAAGTTCAAATTAATATTGATTCTAATGTATCTATTGAAAGAGGTTTTCGAGTAGATTATTTAATTGATGAATATGCATTATATACAGATAGTGAGCTTGCCAAGTATGAGAAGACGAGAGACACAATGTGTAATGTTTTATATGTCGGAGAAGAAAAATATAATTATTGTGATAAAATTCTTATCAAAGATAATACTCTTCATAAGGAAGGCTCTTCTGTGGAACTAAATCAAATGAAAATTAAAGTTGTTGATGCTGAATCGCGAGAAAATTGTGAAATGAAGAACGATAAATCTGTAGTGTGTCCTACAAGTTTATTAATTAATGAGCAGAATATTTTAACGTGGTATTATTATGAATATTTGATAAAGCAAAATGGTTATGTATTTGATTCAAATGATAAACAAATTATGAATTTTCAAGAGTATGTTGATGCTGAATACGATTTAGGAAGTTTTTTTGTTAATGCTCCACAGACTTTTACTATGCCTAGTCATCATGTTCTTTTTTCTAGTAGTATAAGTATATTTCAATAAAATAAATACAGATAAAAATTATCTGTATTTATTTTTATACTATTTTTAGATTCATGTTTTTAATTTTTAATGTATAATGGTTTTATATTATTTAGGAGGTTTTGTTATGAATAAAAATTTTAATAAATCTATTTATGTTAAGAATAAAGATAGTTTAGAAGAAGATTTAAAAAGATATAGTTTAGTATTTCAAAAATCAATTATTGAATATTTATATTCTTTACTGAATTTAGAGTTTTCTGTTGTTAGAGATTTTATTAATGAAGAAGAGAGAAGTATATTATCTAATTTTGAAATTTATAAGGAAATATCAATTTACAATATTTATTATAAGGCTTTAAAACTATTTACTTCTGATAATAATAAAGATAATTTTATTATAAATGATTATGGTTTTCCATTTTCTTTATTAGATGTTAATTATTCTTTTGGTGAAAAAAATATTCCGTTATTTCGGTTTGATGTTGATAAAAATTTAGAAGCTAAAATATTTCTTTATAAAGAAGATATATCTCAAAGAAGAATAAATGTCGAATTAGAAAGAGTATTTAATAAGTTGTGTGATTTATATGATGAGAAGAATACTTATTATTCATTTTCAGATTATGATATAAAACGAATAAAATTAGGTAATTATTTTTATAAAATATTGTTAGAAGATTATGGTTTAAAAGATGAAGATTTTCAATTTGAAAGTCGACAATATGGAGATAATTCTTATTCTGATGAATCATTATTAAATCAAACTTTAGTAAAAAGAATACCAAATCTAGTGATAAAAAGTAATATTAAATATATTTAGTAAATATTTATTAAAGATTTAGGAGGATATTATGTGTGGCATTGTTATTAGTGTATTTGCTGGGTTAGGTAAAACTTATGTTGGAAGTAAGTATTCCAATGTTTGTGATTTACAAAGTTCTCCATATAGATATGATTATTCAAAAATTGATAAAAATGATTATGAGAAAAAGAAGAATGATTTATCTAGAATTGTTAATCCTCTTTGGCCTAATAATTATTTAGATGCGATTATAGATGCTAGAGAAAAGTATGATGTTGTATTAGTTCCATCTAATTTAGATATAAGAGAGTTATTAATATCTAATGATATTGATTTTTACTTTGTTTTACCTTCTTATGATTTAGATTATAGAGAAATTTTACTAAATAGATACAAAAAAAGAGGAAATAATAATGATTTAATTCAAGAAGTGATGTCTTATTTTGATAGTTGGAGTAGAGATCAGAATGATTATTCTTATCCAGTTTTTGTTTTAGATAAAGAGATGTATTTAGAAAATTTTTTACTAAATAAAAAAATATTATGAGTATTATAATTATTAATGGTTGGAGAAATGTATATGATTAAAGCAATTAATAAACTTAATATTATTTATGATGGAGATTTAATAATTGATGATGATACTAATAAAAGTATTAAAGAAGTATGGAATAATTATATAAAAGATAAGAATCCTAATGATTATTATGATGGGGATATTTACTCTGTTACTAGTATTAATCAAGATAATGTTTCTTTACATATATCTAAAACTAAATTTTCTAGTTTAATTTATGCTAAAATGACTAATAATTTAACTATTAGATCATTGTTTTCAACTAGTTATTTAAAAACTAAAGATAATTATATATGTATTATATTAAACAAAAGAAATAAAATTAATGCGATTGGTGGAATGGCTGATAATAAAGATTTTAAAGATAATCAATTTGATTATGAAGGATGTTTAATAAGAGAAGTAAAAGAAGAATTAGGGATTAATTTAAAAGATAATAATAATTATGAGGTAATATTAAAATATTTAAAATATCCATTGGAAGAAGAACTTAATAAATCTTATTATTCAGTTGGTACTTTATATGAAATTAATACTAAGTTTACAAAAGATGAGTTAATTAATATATTTAATAATAGTAAGCATGACGATGAAGTTAAAAAATTAATGTTTTATGATGAAAATAATTATAAAGAATTATTTTTATATGATAATAAAGCAGAATATCTTGAAGAGTTATTTAATATATTATTTAATTAAATATATTTTTATCTAAAAATATTATTACTATTTTAAGGAGAAAATTATGAATGAAAAATTAGTAAGAATTAAGTCTAATGATGGTATTGAGATGCCTGGTATTTTATATACTCCTAAAGATTATTCGGAAAATATTTGTATACATGTTCATGGAATGAATGGTAATTTTTATGAGAATAGATTTGTTGATGTTTTAGCAGATACTTATACAGAGAATGGTTATTCATTTTTAACTTTTAATAATAGGGGAAGAGATTTTATTACTGAATTGATAAAAGATGATGATTTTACTCTTATCGGTGGAAGTTTAGAAAGATTTCAGGATTCTTTATTTGATATTCAAGGTGCAATAGATTA
Source organism: uncultured Caryophanales bacterium (assembly GCA_946628005.1). Classification (GTDB taxonomy): domain Bacteria; phylum Bacillota_I; class Bacilli_A; order RF39; family UBA660; genus UBA3789. The sequence continues at coordinate 501 of CAMOWA010000109.1, read as the reverse complement.
TGTTAAAAAATTAGGATATAAGAATATTATACTTGAAGGGCATAGTTATGGGTGCAATAAGGTATTGTATTACTATAATAAAATTGAGGATAATTCTATTAAGAAAATTGTTTTACTTGCTCCTTGTGATATTCCAGAAGAAAGTAAGAAGTTTTTAAGTAGTGATGAATATGAAAATGCTGTAAGAGAAAGTGAAGAGTTGGTTCAAAAAGGAAGAGATATGGAACTAATTAATTATTCTATTATGGCCAATGGGAAAGTTGCGGCTGGGACCTTTTATTATGATTTTTTACCTGATGGGGAAAATGATTTTATTAGATATCGTGATGGATTAGATGGAAAAAGTGATGTTCTTTCTAGAATAAAAATACCCATACTTATAATATTTGGAGATAAAGATGAATGTGTTTTAACAGAGAGTATTGATGTAGTAACTGGTTATTTAAAAAATAATATTTCTAATTGCAATCTTCATGTTATAAAGAATACAGATCATATATT
>CAMOWA010000108.1 GCA_946628005.1 uncultured Caryophanales bacterium | reverse complement strand
AAAAATAATATGGGTAGAAGAAGAAAGTTAATAATATCTCCGAGAGAGAGAGAGAGAGAGAGAGAGCATTCATTATTCAGGAAAGGAGGAGCGATATTATACGCTAACCTCCTTACTGAGGTTTGTTATGAAACTCAAAATAGAGAGGAGGGAGCAGTTATTACACTGTAACCTTTTCTCAAGGTATATTAAGCAGTTTATTAGTATCTTTAGAAATGGGGGTACTATATGGCTAAACAAATAAAAATAGCTCCAGAATTAAAACAAGTTATAGCAGATATATTTTATCCTATAGGCTCAGTCTATATTTCAGTAAATGATATTGATCCTGGTACATTATTTGGTGGTACTTGGAATAGAATAGTTGATGGATATTTATTTTGTGGTAGTGTTGGATATGGAGATGGGCGACAACATAATCTACGAAATGGTATGGTTACATCTGATACTACATTAACAGTAGACCAAATGCCTAAACATAGACATAAAGGTATGTCATGGTGGGGTGATGATGCTAATCAAACTATCACACTTAATGGTGGAAGTCAATCTGGATATAGTTTATCATATTCTGGAGGAAATAATGGGTCAAAAAATGCTTTTCAAACATATGAAACTGGAGGAGGAAAAGGTCATAATCATGCTATGCCAACTACTGCAGTTGCTGTTTGGAAACGAACTGCTTAATATAGTGTATATACTGAAGTATATGCCTAAAAAATTGAAATTAGCAAAAGAAATATGGAACTTAATATATCCAGTACGGATGTAATTACAAAACATGGGACACAACATTTGATCCGAATGTGGAATTTGATGGTGTTTGGACAAAATATTATGAGGGCAAAGATCGTATACATGTCGGTAGTGCATTATTGTATCCGGGTGACTGGTCATATAATACAGGACCTTACGGACCAGTTTGTGTTAGAAAATCTTATAATAAAACATTACTAACTGGTTGTTTTTATGGTGTAAATACAGTCAATACCGATTTTAATATTGAAACATCTGAAACGTTCCCTACACCTCCTGATGGTTACAAACTACAAATACAATTTAGTGGTGCTTTGTCTACTGGTGGAGGAAATGATGCCAGAGTTAGATTAAATGGGCTTGATATATTACGTAATATTAGTTGGGGTGATGAAGTATTTAGGCCGGTTGTCAAAAGCAGATTCTTTGATCTAGATGAAATAACTACAGCACCATTAAAAGACTATGGTGGTACATATGCTGGGGCCGGATTATGTTTGATGTTTCAAAATTTCTTACCTAGCGGTGTTGGATCTAACTGGGTTAGGATTGGTAATCTAATGGGGCATGGATATTTTACATCTATAAATAATTGTTGCAAATGGAAAAGAGTTTCATAATGTATAATATTAAAATAAAATATGTCAAAAAAATTAAAAATAGCTCAGGAAATAATAGATATATTTTATCCTATTCGGTAGTATATATATGAGCGTTAATAATATAGATCCAAGCATATTGTTTGGAGGGACTTGGGGTAAAATTGAGGCCAAATTCTTAATAGGATCTGGCACAGCTATTGGTGAAGGCGGAGAACCATATAATTTTCAACCAGAAGCAGTAGGTGGAGAATATTCTCATAAATTAACAATAAATGAAATGCCTAAGCATAATCATACTCAATCTCTAATCGATAATGGGTCAAGAAGTGGTTGGGCTGGCTATGATTGGTTTGTTAGAAATACTTCGAGAGATTACTCAGGAAGCGATTTAGCACAATATACTGGAGGAGATGGTTATCATAATAATCTTCCTAAATTTTTTGTTGTTAATATTTGGAAACGAACTGCTTAATTTTTAAAATAAACACAAAAGGAGGTTAAAATAAATGGTTAATGCAATTGCAATGATAATTGTTGCGTTAATTAGTTTAATAGGAGTTATAATTCAAACAAAATCTAATAAAAAGATAGCATCTCAACAAGAGTTAATGGAACAAGTAAATAAGACAATAGAAGATTTTAAAAAAGAGAGCAAAGAAGATGACATACGTCTAAACAAACGTTTGGATGACATCGATTTAGAAAATTGCAAACGTTTTCTTATTGTTGAGATGACTAAATTAAAAGATGAAGATTATCGACCTAACGAAGAACAAAAACGAATAATCCACGAAACTAAAAAGATATATAATGAATATGGTGGAAATAGTTATGTCGATAGCATGTTTGAAGATTTACAAAAAAGAGGTATATTGTAAAGTGAGGTGATCATTATGGAATTTGCACAAATTGTAATAGTAGCAATATTAGTTGAAGCTATATGGGAAAATCTTAAAATGGTTTGGCAGGCAGGAAAATTTAGTATAGATATGCTTGGGAGTTTAATTGTTTCTATATTGATTTGTGTGCTTGCTAAAGTTGATATTTTCTCAATAGTAGGTATAACATTATTAGCACCAATTGTTGGTTCTATATTTACTGGCATTATAGTTTCAAGAGGTGCTAATTTTGTAAATGACTTATTTAAAAAATTGAAAGGAGGGTCTAACAATGGATGATAAAGATGAGAATGTTATAACAGAAGAAATGTTAGCCGAATTATCAAATGGTAGAGAGGATGGTGAATAATTATGTTTTCTAGTTTATGTGATAGTATAGTTTTAGCTCATGAAAATAACTATACTAAAGGTAGAACATGGAAAGGTGTTACATATAAGCCATGCAAATTCACACCTCACATGATGGCTGGTATATTATCAGGAGAACAATGTGCTAGAAATATATTCGGCAATCCTTTAAGAGGTGCGTCTGCAAATTATTGCATAGGTAATGCTGGTGATTTAGTAGGTTGTGTTGATGAAAATGATAGACCATGGACGTCATCATCTAGAGCAAATGATTATCAAGCTATAACAGTCGAAGTATCTAATTGTGAATACGGTGGACAATGGAGAATATCTGATGCTGCTTGGAACACATTAGTAAAACTAGCAGTAGATGTTTGCAGACGTTATAGTTTTAGATTAGAGTATAATGGTACTCCAAATGGAAGTTTAACTACTCATAATATGTTTGCTAATACTGATTGCCCTGGTCCTTATTTATTAAGTAAAATGAATGAACTAGCTATAGTTGTCAATGCATTATTAGATGGTGAAACACCACCTACACCACAACCAACACCACAACCAACGACATACACATTCGAACAATTCGTTAGAGATGTACAATCTGCTACTGGTGCTGACGTTGATGGTAAACCAGGTCCAGATACTTTAAAACATACAATTACAGTTTCAACTAATACAAATAGAAATCATAAAGTAGTAACTGCTTTGGAAAGATATTTAAAAGTATTAGGATATTACAATGGTGCAATAGAAGAAGATCAAGGTAAAATACCAATATTTGGTGGAGGTATGAGAACAGCTGTTATGAATTATCAAAGATCTAAAGGTTTAAAGATTGTTGATGGCGAAATAACAGCTAGAGCAAATACTTGGAAGAAGCTATTAAGACTATTATAATATTTTTTTTGAGGGTATGTCTTACGCATATCCTCTTCTTTTTCTAAAAATAGCAATTTTTTCGAAATTACTGAAAAAACGACCTCTGAGAATCGATTTTAAGCCTTT
>CAMOWA010000107.1 GCA_946628005.1 uncultured Caryophanales bacterium | reverse complement strand
TCACGCCATGCTGTACAAGCTTGTTCTTTTGTTCTCATTATTTCACTACCTTTCATACATAATTATATCATTATTTTTATCAATATAATCAATTGTATCAAATTGCTTTAAAATTTTACGGAAATATGCTATTATTGTTGTAGAAGTTAGTTGTATTAACTTATATAGTGATAGTTTCAAATTATCTTATCTATCGCTCCAAAAGATAAAATCGTCGCCCCAAGCGATGTTAATGATTAAATCAACGCAAGTTGGTTTTTTTATTGTTATTGCAAAGAAATGGTGTGGATGTGGTATGATTAATATCGTAAAAAAGAAAATCAATATGAGTGATGAACTCAAAGCCAAAATTAATTGGTCTTGCAATTTTAATAAGATGTCTTATCAAATAATAGATGGCTACTTACGGATTTTGGAACATACCATTTAGCGTACGTAGAGCTACATAAAGTAATAGATGGATTATATTTATACTATTGTTATCTACTGGGAGTATTTTCAAAGAAATATCCTAAATAATATCTTCCGTACTCTATTAGAGAAAAAGTTTATAAATTTGAGTAAATTTCACAACAAGTTAGATTTATGCATGAGAATAATATCGTTATAAAAGAAACTTTAGATTACTATTCTAAAATATCTTTGATGAATTAAGTGAGTTAAAAGGAAAAAGAGAAAATCTTTGGAAATGATATCATAGAGCAAAAACTGATGAAAAGCAAAATGAAATACTTGCTGAAATAAATGATATACAACCCAAAATCAAAGAACTTTATAAGTATGATAAGTATTGCAAAGAAATAACTAAACGCGCAGAAAGTATACAAAATAATCTTAATAATTTTGATAAAGATATCAAAAAAGGAAAAGACAATTCTAGGTCAATGTGACTTAAATTGTTTTTTATTTTTAAAATATAATATTGTTAAAATCATTATTATTAGTATGTTTTGTATGTAATTTTTTAAATTCTTCTGTTTTTTCTAATTCATTAACTGATTTAGCCAAATTATCATAATAAATGCCATTGTGTTTATGAAAAAATAGTTTTTCGTTTGTTAATTGACTTTCTAAAATTTGTTTTAACTTTGGATGATTATCTAATACAAAATACATTTGTGGTGGCATAAAATTCGGAATTTCTTTTCTAATATCTTCAAGATTAATAGGATTTTTAAACAATGCTAAAGATTTAATTGGAACAGCATTTATATCTTTACTTAAAATATATTCATCGACTCTTTTTAGCGTATCTGGATAATTTAAATAATCATTTCTTGTAAGATCTAAACGGACTGGTTTTCCTAATTCCATAATTCCAACAACCTGTCTTGATTTACCACTTAAATATAAATAGGCTTTTGTCTCTTCATCGCAAAATTTTTTTCTATATTCGTATTTTTTTAAACCATATAATAATGGCTTAAAATATTCTGGTCTAAAACTTAAAAATATTTCTTTCATTATTTACCACCTACATATTTCTTATTTTATAATCTAGTACTTTACATTTATCGTCTAATAAAAATTTACCCTCAAACATACTATCTTTAAACAAATTTGCATTGTCTACATTTATTATATCAGTCTATTTTAATCATCTTTTTTCGTAAGGTTTAACTTAAAATTTTAGTTTTTTCTTTATTATTCAATGATGATAAATAATCTTGAACTTCTTCTTCACTAACCAATCTAATGACATAGCGATTGAAAAAATTATATTCAGTATTTTCTTCTGTAACAATAAACCCTAAATTACCAGAATTTCTTCTTAAAACTAAATTGTCTAATAATACTTTAAAATCTTCATCAGATAATACTTTTTTCACAACAGGTAATGTTTCTTCTAAATTAATATACTTTACTTTATCATTATTCAAGATCTCATTAATAATTGTTTTTCTCATTGAATAATCAATATTTTGTTTATTAAATGAAGTACAAATATCATTAATAAACTCAGCAATGGAATCTTTGTAATCCCAGCCTGCATAAGTATGTCCAACTCTATTAAAATCATCATCAAATTCTTCTGTGTAATCATGCCTATAATTATAAATTTTATTGAAATTAGTTAGTGCTTTCTCGTAATCACCAACTATTCCATATAGTCTAAATAATTGTATGCTTGTTTCACCATGCCAATAGTAATCTTGTACATTTTGTTCTTTGCTTAAAAGGTCTTTTATAATTATAGGATTTTTACTTAATGCTATAAGTGATTTTAAATTAGTTTGTCCTATATAATCTGCATAATATCTATCATAATCAATTTGAATTTCAGGATCTATAAGAATTTGATGAATTAAATTGCAATCTTCATCTTCATCTTTAGTATAATAGTGTAACAATTCAATTATTAAACTTTCGCAAAAATTATCTTTACTTCTATTTTTTGCAAAACTTAATCTATCAAAATTTTTATCAAAGTTATGTCTTATTATATTAGTTATTTCAACAAATGATTTTGCATTAAAATAACTTAACATTTCATCTATTTTTTTATGATTTTCACTAAATTGTTCAGGGGTTACTAATCCACAAAAAACATCTTCATTATTAAGTTGACAAGTATCAAATAATAGTTGATATATATCATCTATGCTAATATTTGATTTTTCTAATATTCGATTTTCATTAATAATTTTAACTAATTTTTTATAATTAAAAGTTCTATATAAATAACTTTCTTCTACTGATAAAGTAAATAATTTTGGATTACGATCTAATAATCTTTTTAGTGTTCCAATATCTATTTTAACATTTTTTTTAAAATCTATAATACTACATACATATTCAAATAATTTTTCTGATAGTTCTTTATTTGCATGTGTTAGATTCAACATATCACTTAAATTAAGTACATCATATTCTTGTGCAACTTCTTTACCATTTTCATCATAAACAATGCTAGGAAAATCTTCAACTTTCTTATCATATAATTTATTTATGTAATAACTTATCAATTTTATTAATTCATCGTAAAAATTATCATCTTTATTTTCAACAAGCTCAACACTTTTTTTAATAAGATTAAATCTATTATCTACAACTCTTTTAGTAACTGATTGTGACATATCTTCATTTACCAATCCTGCATCACTATCTAATATTCTTTTTGTATTCTCTAAATAATTCATATCTAAATCCCCCCTGAAAACTAATTTGAGTATTATTTTATCATAAAAAGTATTAAAATTACTTAAATATTCAACATATTTTTTGAAAATATTATTAGATTTTTATTAGTACGTGATGTTTACCATATCACTAGAGAAAGAGTTGTAGCTATCTACAACACAGTCCCTCCATTTAAATTCAAAGTACGTCAGAAATGATATTCTTTTTATTTTTAAAAGTGTTTTTTTGTATGAAAATAAAACTATTGTAAGAGTTAAATCTTAGTCCAAGAACATTAAAAACAATTATTTCTAATCATCTAACTAAGTTACAAATAACTAAGAGCAAAATAAATCTACTTAAAGTCTATTTCCAAAAGTTATAACAAAAATATTTATCTTTAAACACTTTATTAAATAGTCTTAATTTTCTTTCATTAATAATCATAACATGAAAAAAGAGAATTATTTCATTCTCCTAATATTTTAACATTATAATCATTTATAATTTAACTTTTTTGTTAATATATAAAGTATATCCTAAACATAGAATTATCAATAT
>CAMOWA010000106.1 GCA_946628005.1 uncultured Caryophanales bacterium | reverse complement strand
TATTTTGGTTATTTAATTACTCAGCCGAACGATTACAAGTATATCCTGATGCATTCATCTCTTTTTCAATAGAACTTATGGAATCTCCATAATGATAATTCGGAACCGTTCCACCAGCTTCCGAAAAAGCTGAATCTAATTTTTTATAATCTAGTGTTCCTAAAGAAAATGATTGTTTTTCTTCTAACTGACCATCAGTATAATTGCATCTAATAGTAACTTCATCTATATCTTCTACACTCTTTTCTAACAATGAACATTTTTCAGCAAGTTCATCTAATTGATCTGAATCCTTTGAAATATCTCCTTTTGTTGTAGTAGTAAGAGATATCTTTTCTAATTTACTATTAGTATAAGAAAAAATAGCAGTATAATTTAAGTCAAAAACATCAGTGCTTTTCTCTAAAGTACAAGTAAGTTTTCCATCTACTATTTCCTCAACTGGTTTCTGATTATTTCCAGACTGATATTTATGTATCATCTCAGTTATATTAGGTAAAAATATCACAAAACCTATCAATAATGCAAAACAGAAAAACATAAAGAATACCTTACCTTTACTAGGAGGTACATAATCACTACCTGGCTGATTAGTTGTTGTAGAAGGAACTTCACTATTTGTAGGTACCTGATTTTGAACATTCTGTAGGGAATCATTTTGCATTGGAGCAACTGCTGTAGGCTGAGGAATACCATTCTGTACAACAGGAGTAACTGGAGTAGAAGTTGAAATATTTCCGCTAGGTGCTATATTAGTATTATTTAAATTAGATTGATTACTCTCATTATTCATCACAACCACCTCTATTCTATAAAAATTATATCATACATTAAACTCGTAAACTAGTAATTTTTTCTTGAAAATTATCACTCTTAGTAATATAACTACCACAAGTTATAATATCTGCTAAAGAGCAATAACTAACCGTTTTATCATTAATTCCACCATCTACATTAATTAAAATTGAAAAATGATAAGAATCAATTAAATCTCTAAGTTCTTGAATTCTAGCCTCAGTACTTAAAATAAACTCTTGTCCCCCCGCACCTGGAGGTACACTCATAACAATAACTTCATCTAAATAAGGTAAATAAGGTATTAACTCACTTATCTTTGTATCAGGAGAAATTGCTAATCCACATTTAATTGAATAACTTTTAATAAGCTCTAAACAATCAATAATATCTTCTTCTACCTCAACGTGAAAAGTAATAAATTCTGTATTAAGTTCAGCATATAAAGGAATATATTTAGAAGGATTTACTACCATTAAATGAACATCTAATCTTTTGGAAGTATATTTATAAATATTTCTCATTTCTGAAAAAGGCATAGTTTTATTTTTTACAAACTTACCATCCATAACATCTACATGAATATAATCTACATCCGTATCATTTAGTTTTCTTAAATCTTGAGGAATATTTTTACTAGTCAAAAAAGTTGCTCCTATTTTCATTATTCATCCTCCTTAATAAAGCTTAAATAATTTTCATATCTACTTTCTAATATATCATGACTTTTTACATGTTTTTTTACATTACACTCTAATTCATTAGTATGAGTACAATCTTTATAAATACAAGGATAAAGAAAAAACTCTAAAAAAGAAGAACGAATTTCATCTTTTTTGTATTTTTTTAATTCTAAAGATGAAAAACCAGGAGTATCCATAACTTTACCATCATTAATACAAAATAGTTCTACAACCCTCGTTGTATGTTTTCCTCTTCCTAATGCTTTTGATATTTCTCCAACTTCTAAATTCCAATTAGAATTTAATTTATTTAATAAACTACTCTTTCCTGCACCTGTTTGACCAGTAAAAACAGAGGTTTTTTCACATAATAACTCTCTAATCTTATCAACTTCTGTATTAAATACCACAGAATATCCTATTTTTTTATAATAATCCAATATTTTTTCAATAGAAATCCATTCACTATTAGATAATAAATCTCTTTTAGTAATACATATTATAGGTTTAACATGATTTAACTCCATTAAAGAAAGAAACTTATCTAATAAATTCAATGATAAATCAGGTTCCTTTAAACTTGTTACTAAAAAAGCTTGATCAATATTACTTACTCTTGGTCTTTCAAAATAATTTTTTCTATCTAATATTTTTTCTACTAATAATTTATCTTTATTGAAAAGAACATAATCCCCAACCACTGGAGTAATATGTTCCTTTCGAAATATACCACGACACTTGCAAGGATAAATCTTATCCTCATAACTTATGAAATATAAATCACTACTATTTTTTACAATTTGTCCCTTCAATTAATAAAATCCCCCTACTCTGTATTTGTATTATTACCATTATTTGACTCTTCGTTAGAGTCACCATCTCCAGAATTATTTCCTCCAGAATTATTACTACTATTATTACTACTATTATTACTATTATTAGTATTAGTACTATTACTATTTGAATTACTTGAAGGTTTAGGCGTTTCCTTTACTTTTGGTTTTATAGCAACAACAATACGTAAAGTCATACCTTTTACAATAGAGCGCCCTTTTGGCAAATTTTGAGAAATAATAGTTCCTTCAGAATATGCGGAAGTTTCTTGTTCCGTTTTTTCTAAAACTAAACCATATTTATTACAAAAAGCCTCAACATCACTAATAGTCCAACCTTCTTCAACCATATCAGGTATTCTATCAACAATATTTGGAGTATATAAAGTAAGTTTATCTCCTTTTTTTACCTCACTACCTGCTTCTAGAGATTGACCAATTATCTCATCATCATCATACTCTTTATCAGTACTATCCAATTCTTTTTTCTCAATAGTAACAACTAACTCATATTTTGTTTCTAATAAAGTTTTTACAGAATTAGCATTTTGACCAGTATAATCTTCTAAAACAATTTTTTCATCACCTAAAGATTTATAAATGGTAACTTTAGTACCCTTTTTTATACTTCTTCCACTAGAAGGTTCTGTTTTAACTACTCTATTTTTATCAACTGTATTTGAAGAAACACTCTTAATTTTTGTATTAACAACAAATCCAGCAGCTTGTAACTTTTTCTCACAAGAACTTACTTTCAAATTTTGACAATTTGGTACAGTAGCAGCCTTCCCATTAGAAAGTTTTGGTACAATAAAGAAAAGAATAAAAAGCAAAATTAATATACAAGCAAATATAATACCAAGAATAATAATAAGTTTCATATTTTTCTTTTCTTCTCGTAATTCTGGATCTATACTTTCACTGTTTTCTATATTATTATTTTTATTATCATCTAATTCCTCTTCTACATCATCATCATTTTCATTTGATACTTTGCGTCCTTTTTTTCCTTCATTTTCATTCTCCGGATATTTATATTGATAAACTTCTTCATTCATTCTATTATCATCAAGTGCAGTGAGTAAATCTTCATGCATACTACGAGCACTTTCATAACGATTTTTTGGATTTTTAGCAGTTGCTCGACGAATAATATTTTCAATGCTCTGTGGAATAGCAGGATTTTCTTCTCTTAATGAAGGAAGAGGTTCTCTCATATGCTTTAAAGCAATTTCAACAGCATTATCTCCACGGAATGGTAAATTTCCCGTCAATAATTCATAAAAAATAATTCCCATAGAATAAATATCACTTTTTATAGTACAGCCTTTTCCACTAGCTTGCTCAGGAGGCAAATAATGAACACTTCCCATAACAGAATTAGTTTGAGTCAACTGTGTAGAATTTAATGCCATTGCAATACCAAAATCAGTTATTTTAATTTGACCATCATCTTTAATCATAATATTTTGAGGTTTCAAATCTCTATG
>CAMOWA010000105.1 GCA_946628005.1 uncultured Caryophanales bacterium | reverse complement strand
ACCCCCATCACAGCCTTGGCAAGGCCGTATTCTAACCATTGAACCACGTTCGCATCACTAATAATATTTTAACATGTTTTTTTTATTTTGCAACAAAAATTTTTTAGATGGAATTATTAAAAAAAAAGATTTATAATAAAATAAAACGTAGGTGATGCAATATGAATATATATAAAAGTTTAAATGAAATAACAAAATATATAGATGATAATTTAGAAGAAGATATAGAATATGGCACATTAGCTAAAATGATTGGTATAAATACTTATACTCTTCAAAGATTATTTTCTATTCTAACAGGAATATCTTTAGCAGAATATATTAGAAAAAGAAGATTATCAAATGCTGGATATGACTTATATCAAAATAATGAAAAAATAATTGATCTAGCAATAAAATATCAATATGAAAATGCCACTTCCTTTTCAAGAGCATTTGAAAAATTTCATGGAATAAAACCAAGTTTAGTAAACAAAGAAACAAAACTAAAAAACTTCCCAAGAATTATTTTTGATGAAAAAATTGATTTAACTTCTGAATTAGACTATGAAATAATAAGTTTAGAAGATTTTAATTTATATGGACTTCACATAGATACAAACAATGATACAATTGGAGTAGATGCACCAAGATTTTTCCAAGAAACAACAAAAAAATTCTATGATAAATATGGTGAAATTAATTATGGAATGGTAACTTATGATGAAGAAAGAGAAGAATGTGAAAAATACTATTGTTTATTTGATAAAGAAATAAATGATTTTGAACATATTATTATTCCGAAAAGTAAATGGTTAAAATTTAGAATTAACTCTCAAAATGCTAAAGAAATACAAGAAATGTCTCATAAATTTTATGAAGAATTCTTACCATCATGTAAATATAACTTAAAAGAATTACCAGAATTAGAATATTATCACGATAATATTACAGACTTCTTAGTCGCAATATATTAAACTGACAAAACTGATACAAAAAAAGTCAGTCTTTTTTTTACAAAATTTGATAAAATTAGTATCGAGGTGACGGATATGGGGTTAACGTCAGAATTATATTTATCAAAAAAAATAGTAACAGAAGAAGACTGGAAAAATTTAATAGATATTATATCTACATATAATGGTTTACTTAAACCATGGAAATTATACATCGTTAATCAAAAAAATATAATTAGATATTTTATTAAATCTAATTGTAATTTACCAACTACAATAAACAATTTAAATACTTTTTTATTAAAACCAATAAATGGAATAAAACTAAAAAAAGAAGATTATTCATTATTATCTTTCCCAAAACAAGATAGTAATATAATTGACTTAATAAATCTAGAAGAAATAAAAAATAAAGTCTCTTTAAAATATATAGAAATAACTTTCTTAAAACTATCAAAAAATAATAATAAATATTTAATTACATATTATATTAAGAAAAAAAGAAAAATTATAAAAAAAATATGTTTATTTTTAAAACCAACAACGTTATTAAAAACTGATTTTGAAAAAAATAAAACATATTTTTATAAAAGTTCACCAAAATATTTAGAAATAAATAAAATATTACACTTATTAAATACCGATTCAAATAATGCTTTATTATCAATAGATACTTTTCCATACTTAGAAGGAAAATTCTATTTAAATCAAACTAGTTATAGTTTTGATAAACATTCTATTATAATGGGATCATCAGGTTGTGGAAAATCAAAATTTATTTGTTCTATGATTAATAACATTTATAAAAACAAAAATATTAATCAAAAATATAAAGTAGTAGTAATAGATCCACATGCATCATTAGAAAAAGATATAGGTGGAATAGGAAAAGTAATTGATTTTAAAACAAAGATGGATTCAATAAATTTATTTATGAATGATAGTGATGATATAATTTCTAATACCGAATTATTATTAGAATTAATCAAATCTTTAATAGAAGATCAATATAATTCAAAATTAGAGAGAGTATTAAGACATTCTATTTATTTGCTATTAAATAGTTCATCTTTTAATTTTGATAATTTAAGAAAAATAATATTAGATTTAGAATATAGAAATAATTTAATAAAACAAAATAATAATTTACCAATGAGTGTAATAGACTTCTTTTTATCAGACTTTAATGAATTAAAAACAAAATCATATTCAGAAGCAATCTCTCCAATTATTAGTTTTATAGATGAAATGGAAATGGTACCAACTTTTAATAATGAACTAAATAAAACAGATTTAAAAGAAACAATAAATGATAATTTTTTAACATTATTTTCTCTAGATCGTACAAAACTAGGAGATAAAGTAATAAAAACAATATCAGGATTAATTATGCAACAATTACTGAATATAGTAGGAAAAAGCGAATTAAAAGAACATATTATTTTTATAATTGATGAAGTATCAATCTTACAAAATCCAATATTAGAAAGATACTTATCAGAATCTAGAAAATATAATTTATCTTTAATACTAGCAGGACAATACTTTAATCAATTAAAAGATGATTTAAAAAACTCTATATTTGCTAATATATCTAATTATTATATTTTTAGAGTATCTAAATTAGATGCTAATGTTTTAGTAGATAACTTTAATATAAAAATTCCGTTAGATGATACAAGAGAAAGAAAAATAAAATTATTAACAGAATTAAATAATAGAGAACTAATAGTAAGAATAGATAAAAATGGTATAATTCTTCCTGCCTTTAAAGCAGCAACACTAGACTTTAATAGTATACCAAGGATGAAAAGAATAGAGGAAGAAAGAAAAGCAGATAAAATAATATCAAAAAAAGAAAAAACTAATTTTATAATAGATTCTAATATATATTTAAAAGATATATTAATAAAAAACTCTACCAGTAGAAAGAAGGTAATAGAATGAATGATAAATTAGCTCTAGAAATAATTAATAAGATATTTTGCAGTGTATTTGATAAAAACAATAGTTTTTCTCTAGAAGAATTATTAGAAAAGTATGCTTTTGATATAAAACTACCAAAACAAGTAAATGACTCTATAACAAATGAAATTACTTGGGCAGATTCTATCAATAGTGGTAAATTTATAACAAATAAAAATATGGAGATAAAAGATAATAAAGATGGCTGGATGCTAAAGAAAAGGGAAATAAATAATTTACAAGAATTAATAGATATATGGAACTCAATAAATTTAACTACAACAGAGAGGGTATATGACTCCTTAAATGTATGTAAAAGTGATACAATATATCGTTCAGAAAATGTATATAGATGTACAGATTGTAGTGAATCTAAAAATATAGTATACTGTGATTCTTGTAGTAATTGTAATTTTACTTTAGCAAGTTCAAGAAGTTCAAATTGTGATTTTTGTATTCGAACAGATGATTCTAAAGATTGTAGTAATAGTTATAATGTTATTTGTTCTAATAAAGTTAAAAATTCACTTTTCATACAAGATTGTTTTGATTTATATGAATGTATGTTTTGTTCTCATATCTCAACAAAAAAATATTGTATTGCTAATATGCAATTCGAAGAAGAAGAGTATTATGAAATAAAGAAAACAATAATTGAATGGATTTTAAACTCTTAAAAAAGTAAATAGTAAAGTATTATTAATGTCTAAGATACTAAAATAATCAAAAACTCGGTCTATCCGAGTTTTACTTTACGTTTTTTTTAGAAATAAATTATAAAAAAACTTGATAATTTAAATAAATATAATAAAATTAAATTATAAGAATAATCGGAAGTGTAAAGTAATGAAGAATTTAAAAATATTTTTAACTATTTTTTTATGTATATTATTATTACCATGTATAGTAAATGCTGAAGTATGTAATCAAAATAGTATTAAGTTAAAATCTATTAAAGCAAAAGAAAAGTCAGAATATACAGAAGAGTTAACGGAAGCTACAATTGATAATAATAAAATTAATTTAGATTTAAA
>CAMOWA010000104.1 GCA_946628005.1 uncultured Caryophanales bacterium | reverse complement strand
AAAAGAAAAATAGAATGGAAGTGATATAGATGGAAAATAAAACTAATATAAACTGCGAGAAACCAATTTATATAAACACTGACTCAAACTATTGATAATAAAGGATTTTTTACATTGAGATTTTTACATTTTTCTATAAAATATAAAAATAATTAATTTTTAGAATGGAGATGCTCATATGATTATTGAAGAAATTGAGTTGCCTATAAAAGGAAAAAAAGAAGAAATTGAAGAAATATTACTAGCAAATAGTTTTCAAATATTTTATAAAGTTTTAACAATAACTAGTTACTATTTACCAATAAATGAGTCTATGGAAAATCACAGAACTTTAAAAGAAAGATGCAAAAGATTAAGATATGTTGAACCTATGACAAAATTTAAAAATGAATGGCAAGATTATGAGCAATGGATTAAAAAGTATAGTATTCAAGAATGTAAAAAAGAAGAAGATGAAATTTTAAAACAAGGATATAAGAAAATATATACTGATGAAAAAACTGATTGGGTATATAAAAAAACAGATGAGGAAAAGATGTATTTTCAAATACAAGATATAAAGGATGATTGCTTAATGATTGCGTATGATAATGAAAATTATTATGATCTAGATAGAAAAGAACAAAGAAAAAAACTTATTGAAGATGTTGAAAAATATGGAATTGAAATAATAGATATAGATAATATTGATAGATTTAAACTTATTGGAAATGTACTTACGATAGAAGAAATTATAAAAAAGATGGAAGAAATATTAAATAGTTTAAGTGAAAGTATAGCTTAAATAAAAATACCATAAAAAGTAGTGAGGTAGATAAAAAATGGAAGATAAAAATCAAAAGTTGCCAAGTACAAGGATTCAGTGCGAAAAACCAATTTATAGAAACTTCCACTCAAAGCATTGATAATACTGAATTTTTAACATTGAGATTTTTACATATTTATAGAAATATTAAAAACAGGAGAATATAAATGGATAATTTAAAACAATTAAAAAATGAAGAAATAGTTGATTTAATAAAAAGTGGAAAAGTAGAAGTGGCTGATATTGTTGATTCAGGAATTTGTCCTACTTGCTTTGATAAAAAGAACAATCATATTTTATATGGAGACAATACTGATAAAATGATATTTGAAAATGACAAATTCGAATGCTTTTTAGTAGGAAATCCAAGAGCAGATGGACATACTGCAATAAGCACTAAAACACATTATAAAGATATGATGGAAATAGATGATGAAACATGTAATGAAATATTTGTATTAGCTAAAAAAATAATGAATATTTTAAAAGATGTTTATAATGCTGAAAGTGTATATCTTTGTACAATGTGTGATGGACCAATGAATCATTTTCATATTCAATTAATTCCACGATATTCATTTGAAAAAAGAGGTTCAAAAAATTTTGTAAAACCAAGATTTGAATATAAAGAAGATAAAGAAAAATTATTAGAATTGAGAAAACAATTAAATTATAAAGTAGGTGAGTAAAATGAGTAATGAAAAAAGTTGTGCAAGTACAAGTATCAACTGGGATATCCTTATTTTTCGAAAGGTTGGCTCAAACTATTGATAATACTGAATTTTTAACATTGAGATTTTTACATTTTTATAAAAAATAAAAAAAGGAGGCAGTTATGAATAACAAAAATGAGATTTTAATTTATGAAGATAAAGATGGTATTACTAAAGTAAATGTTACATTTACTGATGAAGATATATGGCTTACACAAAATCAATTAGCAGAGATTTATAAAACATCTCGTGAAAATATTACAATGCATATATCTAATATATATAAAGACGAAGAATTGCCTAAAGATTCAACTTGTAAGAAATTCTTACAAGTTCAAAACGAAGGCTCAAGAAGTGTTAAAAGAAATATTGACCATTATAATTTAGATATGATAATTGCCTTAGGATATAGAGTTCAATCAGAAGTTGCAGTAAGATTTAGAATATGGGCAACTCAAAGGTTACATGAATACATACAAAAAGGCTTTACAATGGATGATGAAAGGTTAAAACAGGGTGGTAATAGATATTTTAAAGAATTATTACAACGAGTTAGAGATATTCGTTCAAGTGAAAGAAACTTTTATCAACAAGTAACAGATATATATGCAACTAGTATTGATTATGATCCAAGAGCAGATATAACGAAGAAGTTTTTTGCAACAGTTCAAAATAAATTACACTATGCAGTTCATGAACATACAGCTGCAGAATTAATATACGATAGAGTAGATAATGAGAAGCCTTATGTTGGTATGACAAATTTTAAAGGAGATTATGTTACAATAGATGATGTGAAAATAGCCAAAAACTATTTATCAGAAATTGAATTACAAAGACTAAATTTGCTAGTATCACAATTTTTGGACTTTGCCGAATTACAAGCGTTAGAACAAAGAACAATGAAAATGAAAGATTGGGTAGAGGAATTAGACAATCAAATACTTCTTAATAGAAGAAAAATACTAGAAGGTAATGGCAAAATATCTCACGAAGAAGCAATAAGAAAAGCTGAAAAAGAATTTCAAATTTATAGAGAAAGAGAAATGAAAGAATTACAAAGTGATTTTGACTTATTGATGAAATCATTACCAAATAAAAAGGAAAGTGAGTAATATGGAAGAAAATAAAATGAATATAAATTGGTATAGGGGTATTTATAAAAACACCATACAAAATGTTGATATCTCAACATTAATTAAAAAATGATTATTACATATTTAAATTAATAAATGAAATTTAAAGGAGTTATTATAATGATAATTGAATATAGTCCAAATTATGATGAAGAAATAAAAGATTTATTAGTAGAGTTGCAACAATATTTATCAGATATTGATAAAGAAGGATATAATATTGTTGGAGATGATTATAGAGAAAAATATTTTGAAAAAACTATGGAAGAAGTTAAAAAATGTAATGGAAAGATATTACTATTTAAAGAAAATGAAAAAATTGTTGGACTAGTAGTTGGAATAGTAAATAACGATGAAGCAATTAGGTTCGATTTTAAAGCACCTAAAAGAGGAAGAATAACAGAATTGGTAGTTTCAAAAGAATACAGAGGTAAGCATATAGGTGAAAAACTACTAGAAAGTATGAGAGATTATTTAAAGAGTATAGGTTGTGGAAAAATAATGATTGCAGTATTTGGATATAATGAAAACGCAATAAAATTTTACGAAAAAAATGGATATCATATGAGAATGATGGATATGATTGAAGATTAATATTGAAAAAAATAAAAAAGGAGGCAAGTAAAGATGAAAGATTGGACAAGTTATCAAAATAAAACATATAATAATGATGTATGTAAATTATTAGTTTATTTTCTAAAGAACTATAAGATTGATAATGCTATTGATTTAGGATGTGGGAGCGGAAACGAAACAGTATATATGATAAAGAACGGAATAAAAGTAACTGCAATAGATAGACAGCTGAATAAAAGCTTTATTTTAGAAAGATTAAATGATAAAGAAAAAGAAAAGATATCTTTTTCTGAGCAAGATTTTGAATCAGTCCATCTAGAAAGTACAGATGCAGTAACAGCTTTTTTCAGTATACCATTTTGCAATCCTGAGCATTTTAATGAATTGTGGGATAAGATATATGAATCGATAAATGTAAATGGATATTTTGTGGGACAATTATTTGGAGATAGAGACGGCTGGAAAGATAATAAATTAATTAATACATTTACAATGGAAGAAGTGAAAGCGTATTTAAAAAGATATACTATTTTAAAACTAGATGAGATTGAATATATTAGAGAATCAGATAATAAAAAGTGGCATTTTTATAATATAATAGCAAAGAAGGAAGTGAAATAAATGGAAGATAAAAATCAAAAGTTGCCAAGTACAAGGATTCAGTGGGAAAGTACGAATTATCTAAACACTAGCCGAAACTATTGAAAAATCAACATTTTTTCAAAATTTTATCTTTCGTAATTTGATAAAAATAATTGGAGATTAAAATATGAATACATTAAAAGAAAAAAATAGAGTAAGGAAAATAGAAGATTTAAAAATAGAATATGATAAATTACAGAAAAAATATGGAGCAA
>CAMOWA010000103.1 GCA_946628005.1 uncultured Caryophanales bacterium | reverse complement strand
AAAAAGCTATTTCAGATAATTTTAATAGATTAGTTATGAGAGCAGCCCAACAAGTAATAAATCCATCATATAAATATTTATCAAGATTAAAAGATATATTAAATCTTAAGAATGATTTAACAGAAGATAAAGATGGCAAAAAGTCATTATTATCTATTTTAAATATTGGTAGTATAGATAATTATGTAATTACAGATGATAATTATATAAAAATGCTGTTATTAATATATAGAATAAAAGCAAATATACCTGTTATTATAATGGGAGAAACTGGATGTGGAAAAACTTCTTTAATAAAAAAATTATCGCAGATTTTAAATAACGGAGAAGAATTAGTAAAAATATTAAATATACATCAAGGTATTACCGATGAAAAAATAATAAAAGAAATGAGAAATATGAATAAGGAAGCAAAAGATAAAAAAGATCAAGGAAAAGAATTATGGGTATTTTTCGATGAAATTAATACTTGTTTATCACTTTCTCTTTTAACAGAGATTTTTATTAATAGATCATTTAATGGAGAAAAATTAGAAGATAATATAAAATTAATTGGTGCATGTAATCCTTATAGAAAAAGAAAAGAATTAATAGAAAGGTGTGGTTTAACCAGAGAGGATGATGAAGATGATCAATTAGTATATAAAGTGGAGCAATTACCTCAATCGTTATTATATTATGTTTTTAATTTTGGCTCATTAAAAGATGAAGACGAAAAAAAATATATAAATAGTATTATCAAAAAATTATTTACACAAGAAGAAGAAATTTTACATGATTTAACAACTGAAGCGATTTCTAAATGTCATATATTTTTGAGAGAATCCTTTGGTGATGATCCTTCTATTGTATCTTTAAGAGAAATAGCAAGATTTACAACATGTGTTGAATTTTTTGAGGATTATTTCCTTAAAAAATTCAATTTTCAAAAAATATCAATCGATAAAGAAACAAAAAAATTAAATAAAATAAAAAGTATTATATGTTCTATATATATATGCTATTATATAAGATTAACTGATGAAGAAAGAAGAGGTAATTTTGAAAATAATTTGAGAGAAATATTACTTGAAATAGCAAATGTTTATAGCGAAAAAAATGAAGACGAAAACAAAAATCAAATAAGATATGAAAAATTACATAATGAATTCAGAGAACAAAATACCCTTTCTTTTAGTGAATTGTTAAGGAAAGAAGAAGAATTTTTATTAGAGCAAATAGAGTTAGATAAAGGTATAGGAAAAAATCAATTATTAAAAGAAAATTTATTCTTATTATTTATCGCAGTTTGTACACAAATTCCTTTAATTATAGTTGGTAAGCCAGGAACAGGTAAAAGTTTAAGTGCTCAGCTAATATATAATTCTATGAGAGGTAAATACTCTAAACCTAACAGTTTCTTTTTAAAATATCCTCAAATAAATCAAATTTATTTCCAAGGTTCAGAATCTACTTCTCCAGAAGATATAGAAGAACTATTTAAAAAGACAGAAGAACAATATAAGGCTGATAAGAATAATCCAAAACCTATATATATGATTTTATTCGATGAATTAGGTTTAGCAGAAAAATCAAAAACAAATCCGCTAAAAGTTTTGCATAATAAACTTGAATATGGAGGTAAAAAGGAAGGAATTTGCTTTATTGGTATTAGTAATTACTCTTTAGATGCTGCTAAAGTAAATAGAGCTTTGAATTTATCTGTTCCTAATTTAGAAGATAAATACGACCAACTAAAAATTACTGCTAAAAGTATAGTAGAAAGTATTTCTGATGACATCTATAAACAAAATTTTATTATTTTTAATATACTTGCTAAAGCTTATAATCTATATAAATACTATTTAAATTATATTAAAAAATTGATAGTACTCAAACAATATTCAAAGTCAAAGAATTTAAAAGGAAGAAGTTTTATATTGATTGAAAGTGAACAAGATTTTATAAAATTATTAAAAAAAGATAAAAATATAAAAGCAGAATTTCACGGAAATCGTGACTTTTATAGTCTAATAAAAGATGTGGCAATGGAAGGTTCGACTTTAAGTAGTATCTTAGATGCCAAACAAATAGTACCTATTATTAATAATTATATAGAAAGAAATTTCGGAGGAATAAGTTATAATATCGATATAGACTTTGAATCATTACTCAACCATTTTGAAGATATAAGAGATGAAATTAAAAAAATTAAAAATGTGATATTAAAAGATAATCAAAATATTAAACAAAAAGGAAATAATAAAGAAGACGATGATGATGAAGATGATAACAAAAATTTAGAAAAAAAAAATGAAAATAGTAATATCAAAGTTACTTCAGTATATTTATTTAAAAAAATATATAACGAAGCTTGCATTAGTGTAAAATCGGAAGATAATGAAGAGATTAATGGAGAAATTTATCAATTAGGAAAAGATGATTTGATTTCTTATGATTTAAATAAATGTATTAGGGGTAATATAAATGATAATAATTGTCGTTATTTATTATTAGAAGTGAAAGCTAATATAGTGCCTTTAGTAAATCAAATTATAAGAATACAAAATCCCGGAATAAAAAAAGTAGATACCATTGTAGGAAGTCCCTTTTCAAATGATAATAATACTGATTATAAATCTCAAAAAGTTAATGAAATTCAAAACTATGCTTCTCAAGAAGATAAATTAATTATATTGCAAAATTTAAATTCAATTCAGGCATATTTATATGATTTATATAATATGAATTATAAAATAATAGATGGGCAAAAGTTTGTTAGAATATGTTTAGATAACTTTAGTGAGCAATTAACTCCAGTCAGTGATTCATTTAAAATTATAGTCTTAGTAGATAAAAAATTTGTGGATAAGATTGATATGGCATTCTTAAATCGATTAGAAAAAATGCATATCAATTTTAGAGATTTATTGGAAGATGCACAAAAGCAATTAACGAAAAATATAAAAGAAGAGATTAGATTAAAAGAAGAAATTAAAAAAGCAAGAAATGAATTTAATTATGATTTAAACTATTTATTAATCAATTGCAAAGAACAAGATATCAGTGGATTAGTTTATTATTCATTTTTAAAGGCTAAAAAGAATAAAATAAATGAAAATCAAATAAAAGATGAAATATATACAAAAATAAGTCATCTTTTACCACAAGATATAGCAATAATTTTACCTAATGATAATCCAATAAGGAAAAAATATAATATCAAAAAAATAGAATATTATAATTTTAAAAAATATATGAATGCTTTAAAAGGAAATGACAAAGATTTGACAAAATATAAAATATCTATTATATATACATTTAGTAATATTATTAATTCAATAGATGGATATGAAAATGATGAATTCATGATAAATATAATTAATAAGGAAGAAAATCTAAGAAATCAGATAGATGATATTAAGAATAAAAATAAAAACAATAGCAATAATACTAACTTTATATTAATAAGATTTGAAGATTTAAATACTGACAAATTACAATTCACAGCTGATTTTATTAATCGTTATTGTGAAAATGATGACTATCATTATATATTTATTATATATCTTCATAGATATATGGATTCGGATAACAAACAAAAACAAAGAATTTATTCAATTCCAAATATTTATGATAATATAAATCAATTATTTATGGATAATTTAGAAGGTCCAGAAATAACTTTAGAAGAATTATTAAGTAGGAATATAAAAGATATTATGAATTTGAATGTTTTCAGAAATTTAGATAAAGAATTCAAAGAAGCATTAAAAGATTTTATATATGATAGAATGGGGAAAAAATTAATGGAATTAGACCGAAGTAGTAACGCATCAGATTTCTCGGTTTATCTTAATAGAAAATATACAGATATAAATAAAACAAATTATATGAATGAAAAAAAATATACTGAAGAAATAACAAAATACTTGATGGATATTGATCCTGAGTTTAAAAATGAAATAATAAAAAAAACAAAAGAATTAATATCAACTGATAATAATTCAAAAGATAACGCTTATAGTTTAATTAATACCATATTTAAAGAAAAATATATTGATAAAGATAAAACTGATGTAATATCATGTATATTAAATTATATTAAAGAAAATATATTTCCTGAAAAATTAAAACTAATATTCAATGTATTAGAGGATAATAATTTCTTTACGACATTATTAGAAATTAATTATAACAAATCTTGTAAATTAGATAAAAATGAAAGAAGTTCTAACAATCAAGGGATAATTAGAGAATTA
>CAMOWA010000102.1 GCA_946628005.1 uncultured Caryophanales bacterium | reverse complement strand
AATAAATTATAAATCTTACTGCACAACTTTTGTGCACTTCATATTTTAAATAACAAATTAGATGTTTTAAAAGTCTTAATCATAAAATAACTTGTTTTTATATTCTTTAATGATATAATAAATGATATATTTTGGAGGTTTTTATGGGGAAGGTTAATGCAAATAAATGGATAAATAATTTTGATTATTTGACAGAGGAAAATCAATTGGTTGTTGTTCAAAAAATTATTGAATTTTTACAAGAAAATGAAGATATATTTACGGAAGAAGAATATGATAAGAAATTATCTTCTTCTTTTCGTAGTTTCTTAAAAGAACAATTACCCCTTCTTAAGAATAGAGTGATTTATAAAAAAATATCTGATATGTTAATGAGGTTTAATTCTTTATCATATAAAAATAAAAAAAATGCTTTATTAGAAGTTGCCGATGTAATAAAAAAGTACTTGCTTATTCAAGAGGAAGAAGATAAAAAACAAATATGTAGATTAGAAGGGCATGATTTTACAAGATGGAAACATGAAAAGTGGACAGAATATATTAAAACAGTGATTGATTATACATATGTTGATAAATATCCAATTGCTCATGAATGTTATTCTAGAACTTGCAAGAGATGTGGGTTTGAAGAGAATATGCAAGAAGAACCAGAAGAAGTTAGAGTTGCTAGAGAAGAAGCTAATAGAAAAAGAAGAATTAAGAGACTTGAAAAAACATTAAAAGAATTAAAGAATGAATAATTATTAGATAATATATATTGGGGGGAGGAAATATATGCCAAATTTATTTAATGATGAAATAATTAAATTTAATCAATATGATATTGATCTTAATAGAGATAATATATTTGATACTATTTTAAATATAAGAAAAAATGGTTTTGATAGAGAAAGATTTTTTTTAAATTATATTACTGATGATGTTTTAGCAAACTTTGATTTTAATGATACTGATTCTTTAAATGACTTCCGTAATTTACCAACTTATCCTTATAAATTGATGGGTGGTTGTAATGTTATGAGTGATATGTTACAAAAAGATATTCGTTATGCGGGTATTAAGATAAGTGATCCTTCTCGTAATATTCTTGGACAATTTGATATTCGAAATCATGTTATGACTTATAGTCCTATTTTTCCATACTTTTTTGAAGAAAGGGATTTATGCAAGTTTGCCCGTGATGATTATTTTACAACTTTTTCTTTTTTTGATATCTTTATGAATCAGGTTAATTATTGTACAGATTACTATGTACATGTTGGTGACTATATGAATTTAAAAGAATTTATTAAATATGGTAAATATAAATTTGAAAAGATATCTAAAGATAAAATGATAGAATATGGAACAAATCCTGAGCTTGGAAAAAGGATTGTAAAAAAATATTATAAGTAATTTATTAGAGGGGGTGATTATTTTGAATAATCAGAAAGTCCAGGAAGTTGGTAGATTTCAGGCTATTTCTTTTGATGGCAGAAGTTATGAATTTATTGTTTATGATAATAATACAATAAATTGTATTTCTTTAGCTTTAAAAATATATAATATTAAAAAAGTTATTTTAAAACCTAGATTTGGTTATTGTAGTAGTACCAGTTATCATGAAATAAAGATTGATTCAAAAAATAGGGATGGTGTTTCTCAATTGATTTGTAATTATATTATTGATTTAGAATTATTTAATTACTTGAAAAAACATAATATGATTTCTTATAGTACTGATATGGCATATTTATATAATTTTCCTGATAAAAGTGGTTATGATAGTGATTGGCATTGTAAAGGGACTCCCTTTAAACGAGCAAGAAAAAAGGGACCTATATTAGTAAAGCAAAAAATTGGTATGTTTAATTAAATATTAGATTGTTATATAATTGTTTTGGAGGAATTTTATGCTTGATGATGTAAATAGTAGATTAATTGATAGAAAAAATTGTTTTTATTGGCAAACAGATCGAAAGATAAGTGCTGAAGAAGCTGCATTGATTTGGAAAGATAGACATTCTTCTATTAAGAATGAAGAACTATTTGATAAAATTAATAATGAATTAGCTGGAGATAAGTTAAGTTACATTGAACCTCTTGATTTAAATGCTCAAACTAATTCAGGTAATGTAAATTCTATAAGAGTTGGAGTATTAGAAAGTGGTAAAAAAATAATTATAAGATGCCATCCTAAAGGAATTAGAAATGGTTATTTTCATGTTGAGAGTCTTGCTGCTTCTGTTGCTTTAAAAAATGAAATACCTGCTTATAAAACTTATTTGATTCATGATTTAGAAGATGAAAATGATATTTCTTTTCAAGTTATTGAAAAATTAAATGGTGATACAGTTCAATTTTATTTGAGAAAGCATCCTGAAGATGAAGAAAAGTTAGTTTATGAAATAGGGAAAACATTGGCAAATCTACATAGAATTAAAGTGAAAGGTTTTGGACCATTTGATAATAATGAAGCAAAAAAAGGTAATTTAATTGGGCTACATAAATCATTAAATGATTCTATAAATGCTGGGTTAGATGAAAATCTTGAAAGACTTGTAAAATACAATATAATTTCTGAAAATATAGCAGATAAAATGAAAGAATTATTTGTAAATAATGAATTGTTAAATATTGATGAGTCGATTCTTGTTCACAACGATTTTGCTGATTGGAATTTACTTACTGATGGAAATACTATAACTGGTGTTATTGATTGGGATGAATGTGTTGGTGGTCATCCTATTCAAGAGATAGCGTGTTGGTCAACTTTCTTTGATCCTGAACGAATATATTCTTTTTTAGATGGTTATTTTAGTGTTATACCAAAATATGATAATTTTGATGAATTATTTCAATTGTTTAGATTAAGATATACTATATCGAAAATGGCATTAAGGGTTAAGAGATATACATATGAACAAACTGACTTTTTGAAGAGCATGATTGAAAAAGGAAAAAGACATTTAGAAGAATTATCTAATATATTTCATTTATATGACAAAGATTATACTTTAAAAAAATAAATTGAGGAGAGTTTTTATGAAAACAATTGGTATTATTGGAGGAATGAGTTATGAATCTAGTCTTCATTATTATGAGAGAATTAATAGACAAGTAAACGATGTTGCTGGAGGATTGACTTGTGCTAAACTAATTGTTTATAATGTTAATTTTGAAGAGATACATGAGTTAATGTTAAAAGATGACTGGAATAGTATTGGTGAGATACTTGGTGAAGTTGCTAAAAAGTTGGAGAGTGTTGGAGCAGATTATCTTGTTATTGCAACTAATACTATTCATAAGGTTGCTAATATAATTCAAAATTATATTAGTATTCCACTTATTCATATTTCAGATTGTGTTGCAGAAAAATGTAAGGAAGCTAATGTTTCTTATTTAGGATTATTAGGAACAAAATATTCTATGTGTGAAGATTTTTTAAAAAATCGATTAATGATGAATGGTCTTAATGTTATTACTCCTGATAATGATGAAGAAATTGAAGAGATTAATCGAATAATTTTTGATGAATTGTGCAAGGGTGTAATTAAGGATAATTCTAAAAAATATTATGTTGATATTATTAATAAAATGGTTCAAGATAAAGGTATTCAAGGAATTATATTTGGATGCACAGAAATAGAAATGTTAGTGAAACAGTCTGATTTAGATATTCCTATATTTGATACTACTCAGTCTCATATAGATTGTATTGTTGATTATGCTTTAGAAAATAAAAAATAGTAAATTAAATTTTTACTATTTTTTTTACGGGTTCTTCCTTTGAAATGATTTCATATGGGTGAAGTTTTCTGAATTCTTTTCTTTCCTTTTTCTTCATATTCTTTATTTCTTCTGCTATATCTATATGTAATACTCCATCTAAATGATCTAATTCGTGAGATAGGATAGTAGCTTTAAAACCTGTGAATGTTTCTATATGTTTATTTCCATATTGATCAAAATATAATATTTCTATTTCATATGGTCTTGTTACTAATCCCATAAAGTCTAAGCAACTTAGACAAGATTCCCAGTATTTTGTTTTTCCTTTTTTTGATATTACTACAGGATTTATAATTATTTTTTCTTCATCATAACTTTTGTTTTCTAAAGGGATATCTTGAGTAGTATTTTTTAAATATATTATTCTCTTTTTAATTCCGATTTGATTTGCTGCTAAGGCGTAACATTCCGTTTCTTTGCAAAATTCTTTTAACTTTTTTATATAATCATCTATAGGATCATCTTTAAATACAGGGGATGATACTTGCCTTAAAAATTCTTCATC
>CAMOWA010000101.1 GCA_946628005.1 uncultured Caryophanales bacterium | reverse complement strand
AGACATTAAATAATGGAATAGTAGTACTTATTATTTCTATGATGATAGTAATTGGTAGTGGTGTATTTATAATTAAGAGAAGAAATGTAAAGGTATAGAGAAATCTATATCTTTTTATTTTGCATTCAGATTATTTTTGGTATAATTAGTTTAAAGTAGAGGAAAGTAGAATATGAAAAAGAAAAGTTTGTTTTTTTTATTATTTGTGATGTGTGTTGGGTGGTTTATACCAAAGGGAGTGTTTGCTTTAGATATTAATAATAATATCAATATTGATTATCGTTTTTATACAAATGATAGTAATAATACTAATAATATAAAGTATAAATTATATGATAAAAGTAATACCATCAATATAGAATCAAATTATGATGCAACTGAAGGGTATTATTATTTCAAAAAAAATGATACTGATAATTTGAAGCCTATTATTGATATATACTTTCCAGAATTAAAATCTATAGATTTTGTTGATAAATTTCACCAAATTAGAAGAGGAGACTATGATTTGACAATCGATGAAAGGAGAGAAATTGCTAATGAGTTTAAGAGCCTTGTTGAAAAAAATAAATTAATTGGTGGAGAATGTACTCACTCTGTTTATAGTGATTATTGTAGCGCTTACATGACATTACCATTGGTTATAGAAAATTTGTCAACGAATGAAAAGAAAATAGTTTATGGAGCTTTTCATATCTCTATTGTTCATGAGAATTGGAGGGTTTATTATGCAGAATATATCTATAATTTTTCTTTGATAAATAATGATAATATTGATTATTATTTTAATAGAGAAAATGTTGTTGGAGATGGATATTGGTTGAGTAATAATGCCGTAGAATTTATGAGAAACGCTATGTCTGATTATACAGATGAATTATGGGAAGAGTTAAATAGTGGACCTATTGCTTCTAGTGAAATGCAATATGATAATAGTGATACTGATTTAAGTAGCCCAAAGTTAATAACTTTTAAAACAAATAATGATAAAGCAATCTACTCTAAATATAAATCTAATGTTAATTATCGTTTTAAAGTTAAGAATGGTAATGGAATGAAATTTATGTTACATGATGTAGGTAATGTATTTAATTTTAGTTCTACTTATGATAAAGATAGTGATACTTATTCAATTGTGGATAATAGTAGTGATAATGATTATCAAGATGGAATTAAGAATTTTAGTGAAATAATAATTAATGAAGTAAAGAATGGTAATTTTAGTGGGTTAGCTAGTAAGTATAACTCTATTACTTCTGATAATTGTAGTAGTGATAGTTGTGATATTTATACATATATTCCAATGATACTTGAAGGAGAAAGTAATACTGGATATGCTAAACAGATAGTATTAGGACTTGTAGATATTCAATATAGACAAGAAAATGGAAATGATTATTATGATATTGGATTAAATGTTTATAATAATACCTGTGATTTATTAAATAGTGATATAGATACTAGTCAAAATAACTTGATTAATTTATCTAGATCTATATCTGAAGACTATTCAAGTAATTTAATGAATCAATATAGTGATGGATCAATTGCACTTGCTGATATCTATGATTATGTAGATGTTAATACTTTAAAAGATAAATATTGTAATGAATTACCAGTAATTAGTTTAAGACAAAATCCAAAGACATTAAATAATGGAATAGTAGTACTTATTATTTCTATGATGATAGTAATTGGTAGTGGTGTATTTATAATTAAGAGAAAGAGTAGTAAAATTTAATAATACTATTCTTTTCTTTATTATAATAATATATAATCATTTATAGTGGTGATTGTATGTATGATAGAACTTTTATAATAGATTCTAATAATTTAAGTAAAGTAAAAAGTAAGTTATTTGGATATATGATTACTGATGATGGTGATATTTATATTGATAAAATACCTAATAATATTTCTGATACTGGTTTATTTTCATTAATAGAAAAAAAGAATAATAAAATTATTATTAGGCAAGATTTTTGTGCATCATTTGGACTGTTTTTATATAAAAAAGATGATTATTTTATTATTTCTAATTCATTTATGAAATTATTGGAAAATATAAATGATAAACTAACTATTAATAAAAATGTTTTTGATTCTATTTTATATGTAGATGATGCATATATTTTAAATCATGATACTTTAGTTAAAGAAATATATAAGTTAAGTAGTGATGAATATATAAATATAGATATTAATACTAAAATTTTAAATATTGAAAAAAAGGATTATCTTTACTATAAACGAAGATTTGATTGTAGAGATAGCTTTGATTTATTAGATAACTGGTATTTTAAGTGGATAAAAGTTTTTAGAAATATGGTTAAGAATAATTATCCAATTACTTGTGATTTATCTGGAGGTTTAGATACTAGAGTAATTTTATCTATGTTAAGAAATGCTAATATAGATATTAATAGTAGTATAAAGATGCAGTCTCATACTAAAGTTAATTTAGATAAAGATAAAGAAGATATGAGGATATCTGAAAAAATTGCTTCAGATTTGGGTATTGAGCTTAATAGTGATAAATCATTAAAAATGATGAATGTAGGAAGTCTTTCTATAGAAGATGTGTATTCTTCTTCTAAATATACTTCTTTTGGTAGTAGTAATTTAACAAAGTATAGTAAAAATCTATATAAAGATACATTGTTTTCTATAAAAGGAATTGGTAGTACTACAAAGGGTGGATTTTGGCATAGGGTAAGAGTACCAATAAGATATTATACTAAGAGATATGGGTGCTATAGGATAAATGAAAATGCTTTATATAAAATATATAATTCTTTAAAAAAAACTAAAATAAAATTATATTATAAAAGAGTTGTTTCTGAACTACTAAAAGGGTATAAACACGAAGAAAGTCATAAGGCAACTTTATTATATAAAAAAATGATGATTGAAAATAGAGATTCTTTAAAAGCATTAGATTGGATGAGTGGTAATAATATAATAGTTAGTCCTTTTTTTGATCCTTTAATAGCAGAGTTTGATTATAATCCTTATAATGATGATATTCTATATTTAAATACTTTAATTTTAGATAGATATGATTCTACTTTATTAAAATATGATATTGAAGGAAGAGTTTTTAATTCTAATACTTTAAAAAATGTTCATATTTTAAATAATAAATATCCTGTAGAAAAGAAAAAATATAGTAAGTTAAAAAAGAAGCAAATTGTAGTTGAACGGGAAACTCTTAATAATGAAGAATTAGGATCTTATTTAGAAAATATTTATAAAAGTGGTGATTTTAAAGATAAAATTAGTAAATATATAGATGAAGAGACTTATAATTATATACTTAATAATACTGATAAAAATAAAATTAATATGAAATCACAACCTATAAATAATTTATTAACTCTTTATGAAGTACTTAAAAATATTAATTGATTTTTGATTGTTAAAATAAAAAAAATATAATTGTATAAAATGTGGTTGTAAATAACTACATTTTTTCTTTTTAGTATTTATAAAAATATTGACGAAAATTTACGAGTGTAATAATATTATCATAGGAGAGTGTATTTTATGCAAAAGAATATTTATTTGTATCTTGTTGTATTATGTTGTATGTTTATTTTTCCAACAGTTGTAAAAGCAAGCGAGTATAATTATCAATATGTTGATTATCATTTTATTATGCAGGATGATGCTGGTAAAAATATTAAAGGGTTACATTTTAAACTTTATGATGAAAGTAAATTATTTCAATTTGAATCTAAATATAATGAAGAAGATAATTATTATTATTTTGATGTTTATACAGAGGACAAAGATATATCATCTTCTATTCCACAAGAAATAAAAGAATTTAGTGGTGTGGATAATAGCATACCAAATAGTTGTGATACTTTTGCATCTAATTTTGATAATATTGTAAAAAAATATCCTAGTTTTTCAGTAGGAACAAAAGATTGCTATTATAATAGTTCTTTTGATTACTATGGTTCTTCTACATACTCTGTTAATAGGATTATTCCATTGGTATTAGAAGAAGAATCTAGAAATATTAAAAAAATAGTATTTGGATATATTCATTATAATATTGATTTTAGTGATAGATATTATAAATTTATTCTTGTTAATAGTGAATCTTATAAAAATAAATGTGAAATAGAGGAAAAAAAGTCTCCTGATTCTGATTATTATTATTATTATTGGAATGATATTAGATGCCGTTTCTTTTATAATATTGGTTGGGAGTATGAGAAAAATGTATTTTTATCAACTGCTTATCGTAATTCTTTGTTATCATATTATAATGAGAAACTTAATAATTCTGATTATCAAAGAATAGATGGTTCCTTTTCATTTATGAGAAATGCTATGTATGATTATAGTGATGAATTATGGGAAGAATTAAGTAGTAGACCTATTGCATCTAGTGAGATGCAATATGATAATAGTGATAGTGATTTAAGTAGTCCAAAGTTAATAACTTTTAAAACAAATAATAATAAAGCAATTTATTCTAAATATCAATCTAATGTTAATTATCGTTTTAAAGTTAAGAATGGTAATGGTATGAACTTTAAATTACATGATATTAGTAATACATTTAATTTTAGTTCTAAGTATGATGAGAAAAGTGATACTTA
This sequence comes from uncultured Caryophanales bacterium, assembly GCA_946628005.1. Lineage (GTDB taxonomy): Bacteria > Bacillota_I > Bacilli_A > RF39 > UBA660 > UBA3789. The sequence goes on along the minus strand of CAMOWA010000101.1, from coordinate 314 downwards.
TTCTATTGTAGATAATAGTAGTGATTCTGATTATCAAGATGGAATTAAGGAGTTTAGTAAGATTATAATAGATGAAGTAAAGAATGGTAATTTTAGTGGATTAGCTAATAAGTATAAATCTATTACTTCTGATAGTTGTAGTGAAAGTAGTTGTAATATTTATACATATATTCCAATGATACTTGAAGGAGAAAATAAAGATAATTATGCTAAACAGGTAGTATTAGGTCTAATGAATATTCAATATAAGGAAGAAAACGGTAATGATTATTATGATGTAAGTCTAAATGTTTATAATAATACATGTGATTTAT
>CAMOWA010000100.1 GCA_946628005.1 uncultured Caryophanales bacterium | reverse complement strand
ATTTTTCTTTGCAGAGTGAGAAGATATAAGCCTGTTCCCTATTGAGAATGCTTTCAAAACGATAACCGTTAGAGAGTTCAACAACAAGCATATAATATTTATTACCTGCTTTTGAAACACGCTCTTCAACCCAAGTTTTTGCATTTACATTAAACATGTTTATCTCCTTTCTGTTATTAGTACTAATTTTAGTTAGCATAATGTATGTTATGCGATGTTTATAAATTCTTCGAAATGAGTTTTTACTATATAGTATAACCTATTCAAAGATTCTAAAGACATCTCATAATCCCATTCAGAACCCTTCATAAATCTTGAGAAATTAACAGGACTTATATCAGCCAGGTTCAAGAAATATTTAATTTTCAAGAATGGTTTACATTGTGCGAAGAATGATCGAAATTCATTCTTCGTCATATCAATTAGTACCTCCTACTAACTATTATAAGTATAAAATTTTATTTGTCACTCTTTTTAAATCTATTACGGTGAGAATGCATATAACCATTAACAAGAATAGTATTATTCATAGCAAACAGATATAAATCTCTTTCGTTTTGAGATAAATACTCTAATAGACCTGCATATTCATAAATTTGCTGATTATTAGCTATAGACATAATACAATCCATAAAAATCATACGTTCATTTTCTGTATATGTATGGAGGTCATCTTTATCAAAACCATTCATACAAATCACATTTTCTTCCGGATAAACATGTTTACCCTTCGCAGATTCTATAGACTGATCATGATACATATACTTAAAATATTTATCTGCCCAAAATGAAGGCTTAATATAACCATTTGCGGCTAAATGTTCATAACAAGATAATATATGCCTGACAGTCGTAAATTGGCCGTAATCAAGTAAAAAATGAACATGAGGCTTATTTTCATCTTTATCATGAATAATATAAGCATATTTCATAAAATCATCATTTAATTCATTTAAGATATTATCTAAATTATCTATATCGTATGATTCAAAGACAAAAAATCTACTTTTAGTTTTAGGTGTAAATTTCATAATTTGTCACTTGTCACTCGTCACCCTATGGGGGGCTAGTCATAGTAGAGCCCCCCTAGCGTAACCATATATAGCACGTCCTATATAAGCGAGATACCACACGGCGAATTTTTGGGAATGGAGTTAAAACAACCATAGCAAAGTGATAAACTGGCGAAAGAATTTTGAATAAAATTTTGATAATATACTTCATGTCATCTTCAAAATTACAAACTAAATTAAGCAGGTAACTTTGTTCCCTGCTGCATTTAGTTTTCTGTAGCATCCGCTCCGGCGGAGGAGTGGCCGGAGCGTCTGAGAATAATAGCAACCGGCTTAAACCTCTTGAATAAATTTACGAGTTTAATAAACCTAATTCTAATAAGGTCTAATATCCATTCTTTAGAATCAAGATATTTAACTTGTAGATCGTTCATGTCGTAATATTTACCTTCAATATACGATAATTGTTTAGGGTCATAAGACTTAAAATAATAAACGTATCTCGGAATAAAAGTAAATTTAAGACCACCGAACAGGATAGAATCAAACTTATATTCATCAACCAGTGAAGAAACAGAAGAACCATTATTAGATGCATTACTAATAGTAATTCTTTTTAATATACGTCGCTGAACTGAGAAAATTCTAAATTGATTCGTAAGCAAATACATTTCATCGGTAAGATTTCTTAATTTTAAATCAATATCAAAAGTTTGAGAAAATAAATATACTTTTAATTTATATTGTCTTTGAAATTTAAAGAAATCTCGAACCTCAGGTTTAAAATTTTTAAAATCTCTATTGTCCCATATCATGCCTACTTCATCTATTAATATACACGAATTTTCGGGAAATGTTTTTTTCCCTATCTCCTCCACATCGAATATATAACAGCCAGGTATGTCTATAGTACTATACACCTTCCATCCTTTTTTCTGATGTTGTAGTGCTAGTTTGGTAAGTGTGGTAGTTTTACCACTGCCCTTTTTACCAAAAATCATAGTTAGTTTATAAGGGTTTAAATACTTTCGAGTTTTACGCTCAAAAATAATAATTGCTGATAAAACTACCAATAAAACTTTAAACAAGTTTATGCACCACCAAACCAAACACACAACCAACAGCGAAGACCGCTACCAGTTCCTTCATGAAACTGGTAGCGATCAGACCGAGGAGCATATTATTGAATAAATTTAATATGCTACTCATAAATACTAATTCCTTGACAGGAGTCTTCCGAAGATACCGACTGCACCACCAATAGCCAGGAATCCTACAGTAAACAGCAGGATAGGCTGACCAGTAATAGTAGTACATACAGATGTAACCCATGTAAGAATCTGAGTTACAATCAGTGCAATGTCGCTAAGAAATGCCGCCATTTCACCCTCAAGTAACGGAGTTACTGCACCCATTACGATCTCCTTTCTATGTATTACTCTGACTTACTTTGATTAACCAGCTGTACAACAACACCTAGGATACTGATTAGAAAGAAGACAGATAATAACCAAGATTGAACAATAACATTTAAAATATCACTCATTAATTGAAAATAATAAGTAATAACATCAGTCATCAGTTACCACCAACCCATTTAAATATAGAAGACAATATATTAAATAAACTAGTAATAAAGAATAACAATACAACAACAGCAATAACAGCAGTAATAAATGGATAATCATAGAAACCTAAAATACCTTGAATATCAACAATCATTTATGTGTCACTCTCCAAACTACAAAGAAGATAATAAATACACCAACGAATGAGTTAAGCACTTGGCGCTCTCTATACCAATTACCGACCCAGTTAAGAGTAAAAGAAGGACTATTAGTAATATATTCACTATTGTTATAACCGGTCTGATAATAGGGAAAACTATTAGAAGGCATAACGATGCGAGGATAAGTAGAACCACTATTCCCATACTCTTTATATAAATAAATGGTGCTTGATCCAGTATTGATAAAATCATTTGTAATATATTCGGAATAATTACATGGATAGTGAAATTCTCCATAACCATCAATTGTTATCGTGCAGCCGTCCACGATCAGACCCCCCTATTTTTATTGAAGATGCTCTCTTAGGCAGATTAATAATATTTCTAATCATTATTGACATAATGAAAGAACTGACAAGTACCCAACCAATAGACACACCACTAAAGAATTCAGCACTAAACACCCAATCCATAAAAGATGTATAAATTGTAAAAAGTAACTCCAAAGCATCAGACACCTTAATTCCTCCCCATAATTAATAAGACAACATATAAAGAAATAGAAACCGTAGCAAATGGGATTAATACTACCGGAAGGACATTTATACTACTAATAAGAAATGTTGTATAAGTAGGAATATTACTAATTAAATTAATAAAACTCATTATAGTATTAAAAATGAATGTAATAAGAGTAGTAATAATATCAATTAAGTTACTAAGAAGATTTAACATATTAACCCCTTAATTTACCAATAAGAGTCATAGCTAAGCCTAAAATAAGGCAGAAAACTAATGAAAGATTAATTGCTGGATAAGATACTATTCTAGTAAATTGCTGACTTATCCATAAAGCAGAATTAATAAAATTACCATCAGTAGTAATATTTGTATTTGTATCTATTGCCTGAAATCCAGCAGTTAAATCATTATTAAAACCCTGTTCAAATGTATCGAGTTGATTAAATCCAGAAGTTAAATTATTATTAGCAGACTCTGATGATCTTTCAGATGCCTTACTACTATTATTACCACTAATAAGAATAGTATTTTCACGAGTACCAAATCCTAATTTAACCCTTAAATCATCAGGCATATAATACAAATAGCCAATATAAATAGGTACAATTTTAAAATCTGAAGGAAATACAAAATTAGGATTTTTTTTGAAATATTTGTTTTGATTATTTTGATTTGAAGGTATAGAAGTGTTATACCAAACACATATACTATTTATATACTGATTATTTATAGTACTATAATTAATATTATTGTTATTAGTTGCTTTAAAATCCATACTACCAAAATATGAATTATTTCTACTAGTTTTAAATAATGTTGCAGGATGAGTATCAGAAGAATAAGAACCAGTAAAGGTACCTTGAATATTAGCAACTATAACAAAATAAGTATCTTTATCAACATATGATTGAGCAGTTTGTGATTCTTCACTAAAATAATACTCTAATGTTTCACCTGGATTATCATTTAAAAGATAGTCAAAAGAAGAAACTAAATTAGTAGAAACAGTACCAGTAATAGAACCATTTTCATCTACATTAAATTTAATTGAACCATTAGAACCAATAGAACCAGTAAAAGTAGTAGTACTATTATTATCATAATAACCAGATATATTAATAGTATTAATATTTAAAGATTCATGAGTACCATAATTAGTATTACCAGCTTTAATATTACATGTATAAGTAGTATTTTGAGATGTCCCGGTAGTTGTAGGAACGCAAACTAAACTTTGAGAAGTAGAACCCCAATCACCTCTAATTTGTTGACCATAACCAGATCCCGCAGAACCGCCAATATAAAATTTATCATTACCATCTGTAGTAGCTTTAAAATTGCTAAAATTTAAATTCAAAGAACCATCTTGATTAAGTGTACCTGTAATATGATCAGATAGATCAACATTATAGGAAATTTCTCTCTCCGGATCTTTGAAACCTAATCTATAAAACTGCTGATATAAATAAAAATCATCTATAAAATGATACTCATCAGCATAAACATTTTTTAAAGAATAGAAAAAGCCAGTTACCAAGGACAGGGCACACAAAGAAATATGTTTGATAACTGACTTTTTCATATAACTGGGAATTACAACGAATCTATAATGATGTTAATACACTCATTACCAATAGAGACCTGTTTAACAATATAAGACATCCAGTCAGGATATTTATTAATTACATCGTCAACAGATAACCAATTATATTCACTATCTTTCAATAGGATCATAATTGGAGTAGTATGATCTATTACTCTAACATAATTGAATAAACTCATACTATTTTTCTTTGCAGAGTGAGAAG
>CAMOWA010000099.1 GCA_946628005.1 uncultured Caryophanales bacterium | reverse complement strand
ATTTTTCTTTGCAGAGTGAGAAGATATAAGCCTGTTCCCTATTGAGAATGCTTTCGAAACGATAACCGTTAGAGAGTTCCACAACAAGCATATAATACTTATTACCTGCTTTTGAAACACGCTCTTCCACCCAAGTTTTAGCATTTACGTTAAACATGTTTATCTCCTTTCTGAATTAATACTAATGTAAATTAATATAAATATCAATAGAAACTATCACGCTTTTCAATAATACCTGCTCTAACGCAAGAATTAAGAATTTTAATAGCTGTTTTCATCCAATCAGCATCATTATTACAAAATTCTGAATACTGTTTAAAATTTTCTTTAAACTCCTTTAACTGATCCTCATTCCATTCATTTACTACAACCTGAACAACTCTAGACTTTGCCATATTACGTATCTCCTTCTATACCTATATTATACACTAATACATAATAATTGCAAGTACTAATTATTATTATTACTAACTTTTTTATACCTATTTCTATGTGAATGCATATACCCATTAACAAGAATAGTATTATTCATAGCAAACAGATATAAATCTCTTTCATTTTGAGAAAGATATTCTAATAGTCCGGCATATTCATAGATCTGCTGATTATTAGCGATAGACATAATACAATCCATAAAAATCATACGTTCATTCTCAGTATATGTATGCAGATCGTCTTTATCAAATCCATTCATACAAATTACATTTTCTTCAGGATAAACATGTTTACCCTTCGCAGATTCTATAGACTGATCATGATACATATACTTAAAATATTTATCTGCCCAAAATGAAGGCTTAATATAACCATTTGCGGCTAAATGTTCATAACAAGATAATATATGCCTGACAGTCGTAAATTGGCCGTAATCAAGTAAAAAATGAACATGAGGCTTATTTTCATCTTTATCATGAATAATATAAGCATATTTCATAAAATCATCATTTAATTCATTTAAGATATTATCTAAATTATCTATATCGTATGATTCAAAGACAAAAAATCTACTTTTAGTTTTAGGTGTAAATTTCATAATTTGTCACTTGTCACTCGTCACCCTATGGGGGGCTAGTCATAGTAGAGCCCCCCTAGCGTAACCATATATAGCACGTCCTATATAAGCGAGATACCACACGGCGAATTTTTGGGAATGGAGTTAAAACAACCATAGCAAAGTGATAAACTGGCGAAAGAATTTTGAATAAAATTTTGATAATATACTTCATGTCATCTTCAAAATTACAAACTAAATTAAGCAGGTAACTTTGTTCCCTGCTGCATTTAGTTTTCTGTAGCATCCGCTCCGGCGGAGGAGTGGCCGGAGCGTCTGAGAATAATAGCAACCGGCTTAAACCTCTTGAATAAATTCACAAGTTTAATAAATCTAATTTTAATAAGATCAATAATCCAATTTTTAGAATCGAGATATTTTAACTGTAAATCATTCATGTCATAATATTTACCTTCAATATACGATAATTGTTTAGGATCATAAGACTTAAAATAATAAACGTATCTTGGAATAAAAGTAAACTTTAGACCGCCAAACAGGATAGAATCAAACTTATATTCATCAACCAGTGAAGATACAGAAGAACCATTATTAGATGCATTACTAATAGTAATTCTTTTTAATATACGACGCTGAACTGAAAAAATTCTAAATTGATTCGTGAGCAAATACATTTCATCGGTAAGATTTCTTAATTTTAAATCAATATCAAAAGTTTGAGAAAATAAATATACTTTTAATTTATATTGTCTTTGAAATTTAAAGAAATCTCGAACCTCAGGTTTAAAATTTTTAAAATCTCTATTGTCCCATATCATGCCTACTTCATCTATTAATATACACGAATTTTCGGGAAATGTTTTTTTCCCTATCTCCTCCACATCGAATATATAACAGCCAGGTATGTCTATAGTACTATACACCTTCCATCCTTTTTTCTGATGTTGTAGTGCTAGTTTGGTAAGTGTGGTAGTTTTACCACTGCCCTTTTTACCAAAAATCATAGTTAGTTTATAAGGGTTTAAATACTTTCGAGTTTTACGCTCAAAAATAATAATTGCTGATAAAACTACCAATAAAACTTTAAACAAGTTTATGCACCACCAAACCAAACACACAACCAACAGCGAAGACCGCTACCAGTTCCTTCATGAAACTGGTAGCGATCAGACCGAGGAGCATATTATTGAATAAATTTAATATGCTACTCATAAATACTAATTCCTTGACAGGAGTCTTCCGAAGATACCGACTGCACCACCAATAGCCAGGAATCCTACAGTAAACAGCAGGATAGGCTGACCAGTAATAGTAGTACATACAGATGTAACCCATGTAAGAATCTGAGTTACAATCAGTGCAATGTCGCTAAGAAATGCCGCCATTTCACCCTCAAGTAACGGAGTTACTGCACCCATTACGATCTCCTTTCTATGTATTACTCTGACTTACTTTGATTAACCAGCTGTACAACAACACCTAGGATACTGATTAGAAAGAAGACAGATAATAACCAAGATTGAACAATAACATTTAAAATATCACTCATTAATTGAAAATAATAAGTAATAACATCAGTCATCAGTTACCACCAACCCATTTAAATATAGAAGACAATATATTAAATAAACTAGTAATAAAGAATAACAATACAACAACAGCAATAACAGCAGTAATAAATGGATAATCATAGAAACCTAAAATACCTTGAATATCAACAATCATTTATGTGTCACTCTCCAAACTACAAAGAAGATAAGAAATACACCAACCATCGAATTAAGGACTTGGCGCTCACGATACCAGTTACCGACCCAATTAAGAGTAAAAGCAGGAGCATTAGTAATATATTGAGAACTATTATAACTGGTTTGATAATAGGGAAAACTATTGCCAGGCATAACAATGCGAGGATAAACAGTACTATTACTCCCATACTCTTTATATAAATAAATGGTACTTGATCCAGTATTGATAAAATCATTTGTAATGTATTCAGAATAATTGCATGGATAGTGAAATTCTCCATAACCATCAATTGTTATTGTGCATCCTTCCACGATCTGACCCCCCTACTTTAATATTTGATGCTCTTTTAGGCAGATTTATAATATTACGAATCATAATGGACATGATGAAAGAAGAAACAAGTACCCAACCAATAGACACACCAGTAAAAAACTCAGCAGAAAACACCCAATCCATAAAAGATGTATAAATTGTAAAAAGCAACTCCAAAGCATCAGACACGTTAATTTCTCCCCATTACAAGTAAAACCACATACAAAGATATTGAAACAGTTGCAAAAGGAATAAGTACAACCGGAAGTACATTTATACTACTAATAAGGAATGTAGTATAAGTTGGAATATTACTAATTAGGTTAATAAAACTCATTACAGTATTAAATACAAATGTAACAAGAGTAGTAATAATATCAACAAAATTACTTAAAAGATCAAGCATGTTACCCTCTCAATTTACCAATTAAAGTCATAGCAAGACCCAATACAAGACAGAAAACTAAAGATAAATTAATTGCAGGATATGATACAATTCTAGTAAATTGCTGACTTATCCATAAAGCTGAATTAATAAAATTACCATCAGTCGTTATATTAGTATTAGTATCTATCGCCTGAAACCCTGAAGTAAGATCATTATTAAATCCTTTTTCAAAAGTATCAAGCTGATTAAAACCACTAATTAAATCATCATTAGCATCTGCAGCGCCTTCACTGCTTGCCTGGCTATTATTATCGCCATGCTGAGACAAAATAAATTCACGAGAACTTAAACCAATTAATTCACGAATATTGGTAGGCATATAACGACCAAAACCAACATATAAAGGAATAATCTCAAAATCAGAAGGGAATACAAAATTAGGATTAACACCTACATAAAATGATCTACCAACACTGTTAACGTTTCTTCTCCAAAAACAAACATCATTAATATATTCACCAGTAGCATCATAACCAGACATGACGTCAAAATAGTTAAAATTAATCATAGCAAAATTAGAAGTACCATTTTGAAACATTGTTTTTGGATGAGTATTAGAAGAATTGTTACCTGAAAAAGTACCTTTTAAATCTGCAACAATATAAAAATCTAAATCACCTTGTATATACTGATCTTCACTATTACTGTTATAACTATAATATCTCGTATATGTTCCAAATTTAGATGAATCCGGAATTAAATAATGAGATGAATAAATAATATTTGAAGACATAGTTCCATTAATAGAACCATTCTCATTTACATTAAATTTTAAAGAAGTATCAGAACCAATAGAACCGCTAAAAGTACTTATACGAGTACCTGATGTAGTTTCAGAATAACCAATATTAACTTTAGTAATAGAAATAGGCTGTTGAGTACCAAGATTAGTAGTTGAATAATTAGGACCATATGTACAACTATATCTAGGATTAGCAAAAGTACCGCTACTGGTAGAACTATTAAGAGGATTAGGAGCACAATTTAACTGACGAGAAGTAGAACCGACTGTCCCCTCTAGACCAACACCATTCTGAGACATTCTACCTGTAGTAGTAAGGTCACCTGTTTCTGTTAATTTAAGATTACTTAAAGATAATGAAAAAGACCCGTCTTGTTGAATAGTACCAGTAATAGTATCAGTTAAATTAATATTTATACTGCTTGCCAGGTCGGGTTGTTTAAAACCAATTTTTAAAAATGTATTATAGGCATTAATATAATTTACATCAATAAAAGTATATTCGTCAGCATATACATTGGATAAAGAATAGAAAAAGCCAGTAGCTAAGGACAGGGCACACAAAGAAATATATTTAACTACTGACTTTTTCATACAACTGGGAACTACAACGAATCTATAATGATGTTAATACATTCATTACCTATTGAGACCTGTTTGACAATGTAAGACATCCAATCAGGATATTTATTAATTACATCATCAACAGATAACCAATTATATTCACTATCTTTTAATAGGATCATAATTGGAGTAGTATGATCGATTACTCTAACATAATTGAATAAACTCATACTATTTTTCTTTGCAGAGTGAGAAG
>CAMOWA010000098.1 GCA_946628005.1 uncultured Caryophanales bacterium | reverse complement strand
ATAATTATGTTGTTAAATATATTAAACCATTTAATATGTTTCCTAGGACATATCACGTGGAGTGCATATCGGTACTTGAGAGAACAAATGTTGAAAAATAAAGGTTTGCAATTAATGAAAATTACAAAAATTGAATGTATTTAGTAAAAGTTATAAAAAATTTAATTAACCATGTCCTAGGAAAATATGTTTCCCAGTTCCAGGTTGAATTCTAAATGATTATGGAAAACAGTAATATTATGATTATATGAAACTCTACTAACACTGTGGATACAATTAGTAATTATTTTATTATAATTAATTGTGAATAGAGGAGGTATAATTATGAATCAAGAAAAAATAGGAAAATTTATTGCTAAGGAAAGAAAAGAAAAAAATATGACTCAACAAGAATTAGCTAAGAAACTAAATATTACTGATAGGGCTATTTCACATTGGGAAAATGGAAGATCTATGCCTGATGCTGGAATTATGTTAGAATTATGTAAGTTACTTGATATTAATGTCAATGAACTATTATCAGCAAAAAAAATTATAAAAGAATCTTATAATGAACAAGCAGAGGATAATCTTTTAGAGATGAGGCGCGAAATAGAAAGTCAAAACAAGAAAATTCTTACTTTAAATAGAATTATAACATTTCTAGGTTTTGTTATATATGTATTAATAGTTCTTGCAGCAATATTTATTGAAATCCCTATGATAATTAGAAATATAATTATTGCACTTGCTTTAGTAATGTTACTTTTATTTGGGGTTTTTAATCTTAATATCCTAAAAAAAACTGGATATTACGAATGCCAAGAATGTAAGCACCAATATATTCCTACTTTTAATCAAATGTTTTTTGGTATGAGTGGAATAACTAAAGGTGGAATATGGCGAATGAAATGTCCAAATTGTAACAAAAAATGTTGGCATAAGAAAGTCTTAACAAAAATTAACAAAAAATAAATAATCCTGAGATTAAGATACTTTGATTAATTAAATCAATTAAAATAACTATGTTCGATTGATTTATAAAAATAAATATGATATATTTCAAATGTATTAATTATCTTGCCATGAGTTAATATGACAATTTAGATGCTAAAGTTCTAATTCTTTAAGGCAAGGAAGAATTATTGCATGCTGCGGGATATCCCTTTCAATAGGATGGAGGGGATATCCTTTTTTTATTCTAAAGAAGGAGGTTTAATTATGAATGAAATAGCAGAAAAAGATGTTATAAACATCGAAAACATGATTTATGAAATTGATGGAAAGGAGGTAATGTTAGATTCTGATCTAGCCCAATTATATAATGTAGCAACAAAAAGAATTAATGAAGCTGTTAAGAATAATCCTGATAAATTTCCTAGACGATTTAGTTGGATTTTAAGTGATGAAGAAAAGAGCAATTTGTGGTCGAAATTTTCGACCGCAAATATAAGTTCAATGTCAAGATCAAATCCTAGAGTATTTACTGAGCAAGGAGTTTATATGCTTGCGACAATTCTAAAATCAAAAACAGCAATTGAAGTAAGTATTAGAATAATGGATACTTTTGTAAAGATGAGACATTATATTAATTATAATAAGAATGTACTTCCGCGAAGATTTTTATTACTAGAAGATAAAGTGGATGAAAATACAAGAAGAATAGATGAATTATTTGATAAATTCAATCCAAAAGTAATAACTAAAAACTCTATATTTTTTAAGAATGATATTTATGATGCATATTCTGTACTATTAGAAATATTCGACATAGCTAAAGAAGAAATAATAATTATAGATAATTATATGGGAAAAGTATTGTTAGATAAACTTAGAAATATCAATAGAAAAATAGTTGTAATTTCTTCAAATATAGATAAAGAACTAACAAAAAAATATATAAAGCAATATAATAATGTTACCTTTAAAAATAATGATTCATATCATGATAGATTTATAATTATAGATAGAAAAAGAGTCTTTCACTGTGGAGCATCATTTAAAGATTTAGGTAAGAATTGTTTTGCAATAAATGAAATAGAAAATAAAATAGAAAAAGAAAAATTAATAAATGATGTCATTAACAATTGCAGTATAGATAATCAATAATATGTATGATAAAATTTATATGTAAAGCATTATAGTAACAAATATTTAATGATAACAATAGATATGACATTATCTTCATCCTAGAACCAGTCTAGTTCTGGAAATTTAAGAATATGTTCTATTGACCTTAAACGAGGTTCAACAATATGTTCTTTGCTTTGGGACAGTGTATTGCGAAAATGTCTGTGTATTAGAAAGGAGATAATTATGGAATTAGAAGACTTATATGATAAAAATTTTAACAAATTAAATAAAACAATTAGACGAAGAGTAGATGAAATACCAGAAGGTTGCTATGTTATGATGAGTTATGCTTTAATTAAAAACAATGATAAATATCTATTAGAACAAGCAACAGCTAGAAGCAATAATACATTAGCTATTCCTGGTGGACATGTGTTAGCTGGAGAAGATGGATTAACAGGTTTAAAAAGAGAATTAAAAGAAGAATTAAATCTAGAAGATATTAAAGTTAAACATTTAGATACAACTATATATCCATATAATAGTTATATCTTTAATATCTATTTAATAGAAGATGAAATAGATATAGATAGTATAGAGTTTGATACTAATGAAGTAGTAAATATCAACTGGTATTCAAAAGAAGAAATTATTAATAAAATTAAAGATGGGAAAATTAATAAAGGATATGCTTACATATTAGAACAATATATATAAATGTGATAGTGGTACTGGGAAAAATATTCTATTGGCCTAGTACAAACATAGACAATATGTTCTTCGCCCCAGGACAGGGCATTGCGAGAGTGTCTGTATATTAGAAAGAAGGTAAAATAATGGATAAAAAAATAAAAGATATAATGTCATTTTATGCATTATGTAGCAAATTAAAAGATACAATAAGAAAAGGACCACTTACATGGAATGCAAACAGAGAAAGAATTGAAAGCGTTGCAGAACATATATACGGTGTTCAAATGTTAGCAATTTCTATCTATTATCAATTTGGATATAAACTAGATTTAAATAAAGTAATCTACATGCTAGCTATTCATGAATTAGAAGAAATAGAAATTGGAGATTTAGCATTTTATGAAATAACTAAAGAAGATAAATTAGAAAAAGGAAAGAATGCTACAGATTTTCTTTTAAAAGATTTGTTTGGGAAAGAGAAAATATCCAATTTATTAGATGAATACAACGAAAGAAAAACAGAAGAGGCTATATTTGCATATCACTGTGATAAATTAGAATGTGATGTTCAAATGAAGTTATACGATCAAGAAGGCTGTTTTGATTTAAATAATCAACCTAATAATCCAATTATTAATTTGCCTAGTGTTAAGAAAGTACTAGATAGTGAAAGTAGTATTTCAAATGCATGGATTGAATTTGATAGAAATAAATTCGAAGATGACCCTGTATTTATTGAAATCATAAATTGGTTAAAAGATAACAACATATAGAAATGGCTTAGCACTAATACACAAACAAGGTTGGTAGTTTCATATCTAGGAAATATTCCTGACAATGAAACAAGGATAGAGCACTTAGCACTGACACTGATACAACCCATTGCGAAAGTGTCTGTATATTAGAAAGGAAATAACAAAATGAAAATAAGAGAAAAAATGGATATTAATAAGAGTGTAAGAAAATCTACTCGATGTTACGCAATTCATGATGGAAAAGTTGTAACTATAAAGTATAAAAATAAAGAAAGGTTTAATGGTTGGTATGATCTTCCAGGTGGCAAAATAGAAAATGGCGAAACAGCTGACGAATGTGCTAAAAGAGAATTCTATGAAGAAACAGGATTAACTGTTATAGATTTAGAAAATTGTGGTAATTTAATATTAGAATATCCAACAAAAATTTCTGATTATACCATTTTCTATATTAAAGAGTGTGAAGGTACAATTAATCCTTTAGAAACCGATAATGATGCTGAAATTATTGATATAGAAAAGTTGTTAATGTTTGATAATAAATTCATATGTACAAAATTATTGGAAGATAAGTATTTAAAGAAGATATTAAAATGTGAAAAAATGAAAATAAAAATGATTATTAATGATAAAGAAGAAATAGTAGATGTTACTGATTATTAGAAATATACAAGAATTAAAAAAAACTTAGTACTAAAACACAAACAATCATAGTAGTTTCATAGCTAGTAAATATTCCTAATACTGAAACAGGGTTAGAGCAATTAGCACTGACACTGATACAACCCATGTGGAGTGTATATCGGTACTTGAAAGAAAAAATGGTGAAAAACAAGGGCTTTGAAAAGATTGGAAAATATTAAAATAATCAATTTTTACTAAAAAATAAAGTTTTATTAATTAACCATGTTCTGGAAAAATATGTTTCCCAGTTCCAGGATATATATATTTAATATAATTTTAAAAAAGTATAATGATAAGAGGTGTATTGATGAAAAAGAAAATAATGATACTTGTATTTATAGTATTTTTTATTATAGTAGCTGTAATTTCTGGAATTTCAAAACATAATAATGATATAAAAAATAAAGAAAATGAAAATAAAAGATATGCAGAAATTAAAAATAGTGTTAAAAAAGCAGTAGAGTGGAATATCAATGCTATGTATCCAAATTGTCCTATAAATGATAATTTTGATGAAGAAAAATCAAAAACTACAGGTAATTTCTATAATTCCTCATTCTTAATTGATAATGGTTACTTAAAAAAAGATGAATTACTCGATGTTGATGGTAAAAACTATTGTGATGTTTATGTTATTATTCAATCAACTTTTGAAAACCCACAAGATCATCAGAATAATTGTTCAATATCATATAAATTTTATTTAAAATGCATTAAATATAAAGATAAAGGGTATAAAGATTGGGGAAGTAAATAAAAATGAAAAATATAATATCGAATATAATGTTTTTAATAAAATAACCATGTTCGATTGATTTATAAAAATAAATATGATATATTTCAAATGTATTGATTATCTTGCCATGAGTTAATATGACAATTTGGATGCTAAGGTTTTAATTCTTTAAGGCAAGGAAGAATTATTGCATGCTGCGGGATATCCCTTTTAATA
>CAMOWA010000097.1 GCA_946628005.1 uncultured Caryophanales bacterium | reverse complement strand
AAAAAAATATTATCTTATTTTAACTCTAATCCATCCTTAAAAGCATCCCCAACTCTTTCCTCAACTTTATAGTATCCATGAGTATATGGATCAAATGCTATTGCTGATACTTTAGTAATATCTACATTGTCTCCTGTCATAACACTTTCATCAGCTGTTGTATTAACTACTTTACCTAAAACACCACAATCATTATATTCAATAAATTCACATTCTAAACATAATGGAAATTCATTTATAATTGGAGCATCAACAAACTCTGATTTAGTAGCAGTTAGTCCACTTTTTTCAAACTTATCTTTAGTATTATTTCCAGATACTACTCCAAAATAATCTGCTTCCTTAACATGTTTACTATCAGCAATACTTACTGTAAATGCTTTTCTCTCTTTAATATTTTTAACAGTTTTATGAGTTTCAGTTAAATTTAAAATAACTTGATTTCTTTCAAACATTGTTCCCCATGCAGCATTCATAACATTAACTGTACCATCTTCATTATATGTAGCAATCATCAATACTGGCATTGGAAAAATACCCTCAGTAGTCTTTATATTCTTTCTCATTTTATCACCTTCCTTAAATTATTATAACACAAAATAAATAGATGATTTTTTATTTCATCTATTTATTATCTAAATTTAAGCCATCATACTTATCTAGTATTTCTTCATTATCTATCCAGCCTCCACAAAGATTTCCATTTGTATGAAATACCATTTCATATACTGTATCTTTATTCTTATCTTTTTCTACATATTGTTGATTTAAATCAGCTGATTCAGATGCTATAGTACATCCTCTATATTTATATATTTCTACATAATAATAATATCCTAGTATATTTAAATATGGTTTTAATTCAGGATACTTTTCAAAATCTTCCCATATATCATTAAGTTTAATTTTATTAGAATCACAATACTCTATTTTTTCCTTATTAACAGCTTTATGATCATAATCCATTAACTCTCTAAATATAAAATTATTAGCACCTACTTTTATATATTCATCAACATATTTTTTAATTTCTTCTACACTATTTACACTCTCTTTTAATAAAAGACAACTTATTCTATGCTTTAATGGAGATTTATTAGCAATAGCAAGTATTTTCTTTAAATCTTCCATAGAAGAATATTCTTTATCTGCCTCATATCTCATAATTTTTCTATTAATATTATCATCATATGAAGTTCTACTTATATTTAAATGATCCCAATGATACTTAATTAAATTATTAAGAATCGTATCACCATCTTGAATATTAAACAATCCTGAACCATTTGTAGTTATAGTCCTTTTTCTAAATCCATATTTATCAACAAGTTTTAACACATCAGTAAGTATAGGAGAAATAGTTGGTTCCCCTCCAGTAATAGAAACTGATGGATTAAGTGGTCTAACTATTTTAAGAACTTCTTCAAGCCTTCTTAAATACTCCCTTTTATTCTTAATATGTATTTTATTATAAAGCATACTTCTATGAGCATATCTTAATTGTGCAACACAAAACTTACAATCAGCATTACAAATATCATCTATAAATATACTAAAATTAAAATTTTTATAAACTTGTTTATCACCAGCATCTTTAAAATGATATGGAACCCTCTCATATTCTTTAACATCATATTCTTTTTGTCTTGCATATCTAAGTGTTTTATCAAATGTTATTTCTCTTTCTGCCCCTACTTTTTTCATTAATTATTCCTCCTCAAATTTTTTTATAATATTCCCACTAAATCCTTCTCTTAATATTCCATTTCTAAATGATGTGTTTTTAACACTAGTATTATGACTTTCTTTTTGTATATAATGTTTAACTATATAATCTTTATATTCATATACTTCTACATCATATACTTCAGCAATTATATAATCTATTTTTTTAAATTCTTTACTTGGTTTAAATACATCTATCATCTTAGGTGAATTTTTTATTCCCACTAATTCTCTAAACATCACAGTAGGAACTCCTAATTTTTGATAATGATCTACATATTCTAAAATCTTATCCATCGAATCTACATAACCAGATATTAAATTACAGCTCATTCTCATTTCCGCATCATGATTATTAAAGAAATATGCTAGTTTTTCAATATCAGTATCAGTAACAGAATCACATCCCATTATTTCTTTATTATTATAAATAGCCATTCTACTAATACTAATATTATGAACAGCCCCATATTCAACCATATATTCACATACTTCTTTACCATTATATTTTTTTAGTAAATTAAGTCCATCAGTACTTATAGTTCTAAAATGAAACCCTCTATCATGACACATCTTTAAAGTATTAACAAATCTTTCAATTTTAATAGTTGGCTCACCACCAGTAATTGTTATTTCAAACTCTTCTGGTGATAAATTATTTAAAACCTTCTCTAAAGATTTATAATAAAATTCATCGCTATCATCATGATTAGTATAATTACTATTAATACAAAAGAAACATTTAGAATTACATACATTAGTAATAAATAATGATAAATTATTAGGTATATAAATATTAATATTTTTATCAAAAATCTTAGTAACCTTTTCCTTATATACTTCTTGATTATGTTGTTCAGTAGCAACTTCACTTTTCTTAGTAAACTTTAATGTATTCATAACAATTTCTCCTCATAATCACTTCTAGCAATCAAATCTTGACCAAAACAAGTACCATCACTAGCATAAATAAACCATTTATCTATATTCTGAACTATAACAGGTTTATCATAATTACTATTTTTAAGTTTTCCATATGACTGCAAATAATAAATATTAGAATGTTCATATAAACCATTATCTTTTAATAACTCATCTATATTTTCATCTTTTTCTTTTCTTTTTCGAACATTAAAAATAATATTTATATATTTAAGATACTTAACTGAAAACAATAATAAGTTCATCTTATATAAGAAATCCTTCTCTACTTTTATTAACCAATAATTAATACTAATCTTAAATTCTATTAAAATTTTATTCCAATTAGCTATATCTATAAATCTCTTCATATACTTTTGAAGTTCTATACCATTGCTCAAAATAATAATCTTTAAACATCTATTAGTACTTATTGCATACTCAATGAATAGAAAAATATCTTTATTAAGTATTGGTTCTCCACCTTCTAGTTGAAGTTCAAACTTTCCTTTACAGTCATCTATTATTTTTTTATAAGTATCAAAATTCATAAAAGTATTCTTATCAGTCCCTGAATACATACAACAAAATGGACAATTAGTATTACACTTATTTGTTAAATTAATATACAATCTAGTTCCTCTTTTCATAACTTTCACCTCTTATTAACATTTTATTAATATCAAACAATAAAAAAATAAATCAGAATTATCTCTTCTTTTTAACATTTTATTAAAAACAAATGACAATGTCAACACTTTTTTAAAATAAAAAGCTGGAATTTATACTCCAACTTAGTTCTAAAATCTTAATATTCAAACTCCTCTATTTATTCAATTTAATATATTCATCTCCAGTATGATAATATATACTCTTATCTTCTAAATCCGAATAATAATTTTTTACTTCTTTAATAAATTCATCATCTTTCCATTGATAATTTATTACTTTCTCTTCAATATCATCAGGATATATTTCTTTAATCGATGAAGCATATTCATTACCATCCTTAGGAATTTCATATTTTACTACTTTATTATCATTTAATTCAAAAGTAAACTTGTATGGCATTGAACTACCAGATCCACTTATTATCTTATTATCTACTACATAATATGATTCTTCTGCTATCCACATATAAGCATATCTATAGTTATCATCTTTTGTTATACCAAAACCATTGTAATCAATAAACATTTTGTATCTATCATTATTCTTCTCTGGATTTGTATCATTATCAATAATATATTTAACTGCAGTATCATATAAATGTTCATTATCAGTTATATAACTTTCCTTATTACTACAACCTGTAATTATAAATAAACCTACAATCACCATTAAACTCAAAAATATTTTCTTTTTCATATATATTCCTCTTTCAAGATTATTATATTAAATTTTATTATTTCTTTTACAAAATATTCAAACATCTTTCCAATATTTGCTTTAAAATTATTTGTTTAATTTTAAAGATAATGTTTTAATCTTTTTGTTGAAACACTATTGTATCGGCTTCATCTTTTTGTTTTATTTTAGATAATACCCATTTATCTTTTCCTTTACGAGTAAATTCCCAGAATTCAATAAAACTTGTAGGAAACTCTGTTCCATCAATTTTTTCTTTAGTTTCAGTATTAATAGTATAATCAACCATAAATCCTTTTATATAAAACCAAACAAAGTCTTTTTCGTCATCTTCATCATCATAAATACTTACTGGTTTTATATCTATTAAGTTAATCATTTTTAATACATTTCTTTTATTGTTTACTTCCATAAAATTTAATTTTATTACAAAAGAGTCATATAGTTTTTTTGACATATATTCTTTTGATGGTTCCATATTCATATTTGTCCAAGAATCTTGAACGGAATAAAAAGTGGTAATAGCTTGTTTTTCTATATTCTTATATTTCCAAGAAATATCTTTTTTACTAAGCAATTTTAAATATCTTTTACTATTAATAGCACTTCTTAATACTTTAATATAAAAAATTATACTACCAATAAATGTTATAACCAAAAATATGATTAAATTAAGTATATAGGAAATTGGATTATTATCATAAGAACCGCTGTTAGAACCATGCCCATGTGAAGAACTTCCAGATCCACCTGAACCTCCACTGCCTCCACCTGAACCTCCACCAGCTCTAAGTATATAAATTACATGTTCATTTTCAGAACTATATTGTTCTGCCATGACAACTACAGGTGATATTAATATTAATAATGTTATAACACAAATTAGTTTTTTCATAATTAATCACTTCTTTTTTATTTTAAACATGCTATCGTTTTCTATATAATATTATACCACATATTATAAAGTTGATTTAACAGCATTAAATAAAATCATACTCAAGAAACCTTTAGCATTCAAAGATATATCTTTATCAGTTAGATACTTCATAATAGACTTGTACATTTTATAATGTTTCTTTTTCTCACCAACCTTTCTTTTAAGAGTTGGTTGATTTTTTATACAACAAAAAAATCAATCATTTTGAGATTGATTTCTATGTAATGTCCGAATAGTTCGAACAGAATTATCTAATGGAGCGA
>CAMOWA010000096.1 GCA_946628005.1 uncultured Caryophanales bacterium | reverse complement strand
TTTGTTTTTGTAAATGACTAGAATTATTATTACAATAATCTCTTATATAAGCTTCAAATCTTCTTTTTGTCTCATTACTTAGTGATTCATAAACTGTATGGTAATAGTTTTCTACTTCCTCGTTTTTTTGCTAGTTCAAAGCTAATATTATCTTCATCTATTATTATATTTTTTATTTCTTTAATATTTTTTGTTCTTCTAATAGTTCTTCTATATTTAAAAAATTATTTATATTTAATGACTCGGAAGCACGTATTATATCATCATATAAGTTATTCCCTATAATGCCTATTTTATTAGGTGGTGCGATATAGATATCATCTTCTTTTAAATTTTTTATTTTAAATATTTGATCTCTTTTACATGGCGTTCCATAATTGCTGATCCAATATTCATTTTTAACATCTACAGTTTCAATAATTCTAAATAATATTCTTCTATTAAAGTCTACATTAGAAATTATTTTATATAATTCTTGTATATTTAGTTTTTCTCCTTCTTTTTTTAAGTTAATATCTATATCAATTATTTCTTGTAAATAATTTGTTAAATAAATTGTATTAACATTTATATCATAATTATTTTTTTGAAGTCCATTTATAATTAATAATACAAAATATGCAAGGTGCTCAGCTTGTTTTGAATTAATAGTAGCTCCATAAGCTATATTTATATTTAATTGAATTGATTTTTGAATTTCTATTTTATTATTATGATAGTAACAGCTTGGGTTTCCACTAGATAGTCGTCTTGTGTCGAGCATTCCACCACCATTGGTATACTTTCTTTTTTTTGTTTTTTGTTCCATCAATGTCATTTGACTTAAATAATTTGAAAATCTTATATATTCTTCTGGAAGATAAAAGTTTTCATCTTCTATTAGGCTATTTAATGTTTCCTCATATGTCCTTACCTTTTTATCTGAATTTTTAGGAATTGATTGACTTTGTAATACTTCAAATATTTTTTTGTTTATTTGAGGATTATTTTTTAAAAAATAGTATATATCTTCTAAACCATCAAATCTTATTGGATAAATCATATAATCTTTCTCTTGACATGTTCCATCACATTCTTTAAATGCATATTTTTTTATAGTTGGTTCTAATATATTTGATGGAAATCTTTCATAATTTGTCATACTTTTCTACCTCTTTTGTAGGATTTTTTGTTGTTCTTTTGCTGCTTCTATATATAAGTATGCAATATCACTTATTTGTATTTCCGATGGTGTTTTTGCATTTATTATATCTTTGGAGGTCCCTGTTTTATCTAATAACTTTTCACAATAATTCACTATTTCATTTAAATAATTACCGTTATTATTATTTTTTACAATGTAGTACTTTACCAAATCATAAGGAGTTCTCAATTTTTCATTTAAGCTATCATTTATTATGCTGGCATCAGCGGTTGTAAATACGTAACCATCCAATACTTCTCTTTTTCCATTGTCTCTTTTATAATATTCAGTTTGTTCTCTTATCTTTTGTGTAAATTTATACCACTCAGGATATTCTTTTAAGATGTTTTTCTCAAGTGTACTATCATAATCTACATATATTTGAACTAAACGTTGTAAAACTGATGTATCAAATGGATTACTTGATAAATTACCGTTTTTCATTCCATCTCCACAAGTATTACCTGTTCCGATAATTCTAGAATTTGGATTTACGGATACTTTTAATAAATTGGCAAATGGTACAGTAATATTTTTGTTGTATGGTTCATCAACTTTTCTAACTAAAGGTGTTTCATAAAAACTTGTGAAATGTTTTAAAGCATCTGGATTCCAGTTATCCATTTCTTCTACTAAAAATGGGTGACCATATTTCATTGCAATATATATATTATTCGGAACAAATTTTCCATTAATAGAAAGGTATGACCCGATTATATCTGAGTCCATTTTTTCAACTATATG
This sequence comes from uncultured Caryophanales bacterium, assembly GCA_946628005.1. GTDB lineage: Bacteria > Bacillota_I > Bacilli_A > RF39 > UBA660 > UBA3789. Next base: position 3,341 of record CAMOWA010000096.1, on the reverse strand, counting down.
AATTAGACTTGGATCTCCATATAAAATTTTTAATACTTGTTCTGCAACATATGATTTTCCAGATTGACTTGGTCCCCATAAATACGGAATTTTATCAAAAATAAGTAATTCTCTAGCGGCATCTGCTGCAACCTTATGTACAAACTCTCCTTCACTTTTTAATTTTTCTATTCTATCATTTATAATTTTTTCTCTTTCTGTATCTCTTCTTAAATTAACTATTAAATCTTTTATATAAATTGGTGGTACTATATCATCTTCATTTGGTTCAATGAAATAATCATTTCCAGTTTGTTGAACAATTGTTGTTTGAGGTGTACCTGATACAACAACTGGAGTGGGTTCTTCTCTCTTTTCAGGTATCTTTTCACTTATAACATGATTAGCTATATTGTCTACAATGTATGTTTGATTTTCTTTTATAACTTTTAGCGTTTCAATAACATCTGGAGTTAATACACTCTTCTTATTGTTTTGAAGCTCTGTAACCGCATTTTCAACTGCTATTTTTATTACTGTTTGTATGTACTCTTCAGCTCTTGTTTTTATATCCTGTTCTATTCTTCCTGCTGAACTTTCTAGTGCTTGTTTAGCAAGATCAATTTTTTCATCAATAATCTTTTCTCCATTTGATATGGTATTATTCAGTTTATATAATGTTTCTTGAGCATCTTGTAATGCTTTTGTTATTTGCGATTTTAATTTTTTTAGCACTTCAATACTTTTTTCAGTTTCTTCCTTCTCTGCTCCCATTTGTTCTACTAAATTATTTGTATATTCTAAATCTTTTTGACTAAAGTCATATACACCATTTGCTTGTTTTACTTGTTTGATAAGTTCTTTTCTATGTTCTTCCTTGCCTTCTAAAATATTATTATATTTATTTAAATAATTAATTGCGAAATTTCCTAAAAGATTAGTATCTCCAATAAAAAAACTTATTTCATCTATTAATAATTCAAGATTTTCTAAAGCTTCATTCGTTAAATTATTTGTTCTCGCAATATTTTGTACTTTCCAGTATTTGTCTGGGCCTAGTATATTGTATAAATAATTATCAAAATCTAATTTATTATCTTCTCCACTAAAGTTATATAATACAAAATCGACTTGTCCTAAGTAATCTACATCCTTATTTGTATTTTTGATTGTTTCCATTGCTTTCTTAATATTATTTATGCTTCTCTCAACCTCTTCTTTTGACTCAAAAGTTGAATATGGTGATGCAATGTTCAATATCATAGTCTCAAAAGATGTAAATTCTAAAAATGGATTTTTTTCTTTCTTTGTTTTAACTTTTTCTATGTATTCTTTTAAATAGGCTTTACAACCATCTGGTAGTCTTGATTGATTAACTTTGTTTTTTAATCCATCAAAATTTGTCTCTTCTTCTGTTTTAAATATTCCCATTATTATTACCACCCTTCATTTTTTTATATACTTTTCTACTTTTAAAGAAGTCCGTTCTTTCAAGAAACCCATCTTCTATTCCAATGGGGATCATTTTTTCTAAAACAAGTCCTTTTATTCCGTCTTCTGCTTCAACTAAATTCATATAATATAATTTTTCGTTTTCATTATCATAGTATGTTTGAATCTCATATATATCTTCTATATTATGTAGAGGAACTCCTATTGATATCATACTTTCTCTTTTTAAAAAATAATTAATTTTTATCATACTTTCTTTTTTTATTCCAAGATATCTGTCCTCTGTAAATCTATAATATCCAAATACATCTTCAAAGTTATTGAAATACTCTATCTCTTCTCTTCTTTTTTCATTATATCCTTTATCAACTTCTTTTCTTTTTATTGATTTTCTTATATATGCATTCCATGGAAGTAAAAACCATGACTCTTTATCTTTTATAAGATTAGTATATTTTTCATCGATATGTACTTTTGGATATGTATTTTCTTCTACAGCTTTAATATCATTTCCTTGATATAAAGTAAAATCCTGATTTAGGGATGATTCATTTATACAATAGATACTTTCCGTATGAATTCCATATGCAGGTAGATTTAAATATATTTTAATTTTATCTTCTTTTATTTTTATTTCGACTTCAGTTGGTCTAAAACTATTATCTAGTATTTCTTTATTATTACTAATTATTGTACATTTAAAATGTCTATCCTTAACAATTTCTTGTTTTAAGATAAAAGATGTCCTTTTCCCATTTACATCACAATAGACTTCGTATTTGTTTATTGTATCACTAATCGTTAAATTACTATAATCAAATTGGAGATTTGTATATTTTAATTTATATAATTCTTTTAATCCTTGAAAAACGATTGGTAAATATAATTTTACATAATCTATTGGAAATAAATTATCTTCTTTATAATATGGTTTATTTCTAAATTGTGATGGTTGAAAACTTTTTTCAAATGCTAAATTATTTTCAAATATTTTTTTAGTATTATCATCCATTTCTACTTTATCATCTGTATATGCTTTTTGAAATGTTGAGTTTGTCCATACCACTGGTATAGATGATACTATTTCTATATTATTTAATTCAATATAGTTATATATTTTTCTTATTAATATATCAAATTCTTTTTGGTCAGAAGTAAATCTTTCATTTTTTATCTCATCATTTATATTTTTATAAGTAATATCTATTTTAGCAAATATACCAATATTAGGATCTGCTAAGTAGTCATCTAATTTAACACTATAAATGTTTTTAATACTATTAACTATTAGCTCTTCTTTTGTCATTGGTTTTAATTCAAAGTAACTCAATTAAACCCCTCCTATATTATTTATTATATATTTTTTGAAAGGCGTCAATTCTTCTTTGATATTCTTTGCTTACTCTTCCAGAAATATCATTAAAGTATTCAATTACTGCATCCAATACAGTTTCTTGACTATATTCATTTATTCTTATTGGTGCAATAAATCTTATAAAGTTTAAATAATTAATTCTATTTGGCATAGACTCATATATGCAAAACAGAATATACTCTAATTGATATTGATAATCATTGTAATATCCAAAATTATAAAAATCTGATAGAATATTATCCTTAATATAATTAAATGGTAATATATTTCTTTCGTTATAATATATTGAATTCGAACTTACTTCTCCCTTCGTACCATCTATTGCGGATGATGAATACATTTCGTCTATTAATTTTTGAATATCATAAATATCAGCACTTCTACCAGGATAAAGACTTTCATTCTTATTAGGTTCAATTAGCCCACATTGTAGATTTTCATATGGCTTTATTATTGGTTTTTCTTCTATTATTTGTGGAATTATAATTTCTGGTTGATTGATAATGTTTTCCTTTTCATTAAAGATTTCAGCTAT
>CAMOWA010000095.1 GCA_946628005.1 uncultured Caryophanales bacterium | reverse complement strand
ATTAGGTACATTTACTATTACTGAACTATATCCTATATAATTTTTATCTGGGGTATAATATCCATTACTTGTAATTGTTTTGGTTGTTGTGGAATTAGGCACATTTACTGTAACATACACCATTCGCAAACCATCATATCCACTAGATGGTTCGATTCTATATGTAGCATTATTTTTATAATTCACATCTAAAGTTTCCAGTTTGGGTTCCACATTAACTGTTACTGAACTAAATCCTATATAATCTTCACCTGGTTCGTAAGTACCGTTACTTGTAATTGTTTTGGTTGTTGTGGAATTAGGAACATCAACAGTTAAACTAATTCTATTTAAATAATATCCACTACTTGGTGTAATAGTATAACTACCATTACTTGTATAAGTAACACCTTTGCTTTGTAATGGTATGCTTCTAACTACTCTAACACTCTCTAAATAATCATATCCTGAATCCGGTGTAACTAAACTAGAACCATTGGTAGTAAATTCTACTCTTTTTTCACTTTGAATATTATACACTGGTGTATCCACTGTAATATCAACATAACTTAACCCTTCATATCCTGAACTAGGTTCAATTCTATAAGTACCGTTAGTACTATAACTTACTGCTCTTTGATCTAAATTCGGCTGAACATCAATAGTTACTGAACTATATCCTATATATGGTGATTTTGGACTAAACGTTCCGTTTGTATTAAATACCCCTGCAATTACATCATTTGGAACATTAACTACAACACTAGAATATCCAATAGTACCAACTTCAGCAATATAATTGCCATTCTGTGTTGCTGTCAATGGAATAACTGTGTTAGGTACATTAACATGTATTGTAACATAATTATAAGCACGATTAACAGTACCAATATCAGGATCAAAATAAAAATCTCCATTTTCTGTTATTGTTTCTTCTAATTGTAACATAGTAGGTAACAATTCCAATGCTGTTGCTCCTGCTAATAATCCAAGAGCATCAACAATTGTAAATGATACACTACTACATTCATCACTAGGTGGAACACATCTCATAGGACTAACAGTATAAATACCAAATGTATTTATAGGAACCGGATAAACAACTGCTGGTGCTTTCTCATTTTCTCCTCTTACTGTTATTTCAACAGTATTATATCCAATATATCCTTCATAACTTGCATCTAATGTGATTTTTTTTGCAGAATTAGGATTAATTGTTACTGTTTTAACGTCTTTCATATCCAAATCACATACTACTGTCACTGAACTAAAATAATTTAAATTATAAGTTACGGGTCTATATTGAAGTTCAAATTGATTGTTTATAACATCTGTATCTTCTATTTTTTCATTTTGTTGCAACGCTTGTATTTTAAATGTAGGAATATTAACTGCATAAGTAACTTCTGATAAACCATATGTTAATTCTAATACTGGATAATTATTTCTACTACCTAATATCATACTTTCTGTAATAGTAACAAATACACTTGTAGACGGCCATCTTATATTACTACAATCTAATGTAACTGGATAAAATATATTATTCGTTTCTGGTTCTTCTATAATTATTTTATGATTATTATCTTGACTATTTTCAATAAAATCTTTAGTAAGTTGAATTTCCTTATTAATAACTGCAACATTTTCAAAATCAATAATTATTTTATAAATATATTTATTGGGTTCATATTCATATCCATTGTTTATATAAGACATTAACATATTCCTACTATTTATAATAATCTCTTTTTCTTCTAATTCTAATTCACTAAAATCTAATGTAACTGGGTGATAAAAACCATCAAATACAACTAATCTATCTTCATCCTCGTCAAACAATCCCCAATCTCCATCAACTTCATTTGTTTCTTCTTCTCTTTCTACTAATCCAAAAACTCTATCTATAAATTCTTTATTGATATCAATATCCAAAGGAACACACAAGTTTTCAACACTAAAATAAAATATAAAAATTATATTTTTAATAAAATTTATTTAAAGTTCAACATCATAAGTATCTACATCTACAAAGTATTTGACTAATAATTGATTAAATGAAATATAAAACACAACATTATTCATATGTCCACGAAAAACTAAACTATAACCTAAATGAACTGTATCTGTAACATTAGATTGTTGATTTAAAACAATATATTCATAATCTTCTAATTCAGGATCTTCTCCTCTAAACAAATACTCTAATCTATAACTATTATCCAAAGAACTATAAATACAATAATTTCCATCTTCATTAACAACATAATCATTAGTAAACATTAATTGTGGAACAGCCCATGTAAATTCTGATGGTGATTTAATATCTTCCCAATATAATATATTCATTGGGTTATTTGTCAACTTATTACTAGCACTATGTATTTTAAATCCTAATGTAACAACATCATAAAATAATGGGTTACTTGGTAAAGGTAAAAGTGGAAACTCTAAAAACGATGGTAAATCTACTCTTTTAACCAAAACGTCTTCATTTGTAATAATTTCATCAGAAGTAATATATAAATCTTCTTTTTCTATAGAATAATCTCCTACAAGATTATTATTACTACTTCCTACAAAATTAAAAAATCCAATGCCAAATTCAACTTTACCATTATTATCAGGACTAAAATATGAAATAGGCTGTTTAGTTAACAATTTGTAAAAACAATCGTTGGTAGCAAATACTGCTCCATTCTCATTTTTAACATAAACTAATAATATCTCATTATAATAATTTTTATAAGTCCTTTGACTATATGGAATTCCAGCAAAATCTCGATAGACTGTACATTTTAATAAAACATAAACAAATCCTGGTTCTAATATAGAATTATCTTGATATTTATAAACTCCTTGTCCATAATTATTACTATGCATTATATTTCCTAATAAATTTGATTGAATAAACTCCCTATATTTATATTGCTCTGATATATTATACAAATCAACAATTATAGAATATATTCCAACTGGTACTGCTACTTTAAATTCTACTTTTTTAGGTATACTATTAAAATCAATACTAACTTTATTTCCTCCATATATTAGTTCTTTATTTAAAATATTTGGGAAATAATTTTTATCATAATTTACTGTAACATCTCCAATAGGTCCTTCTATTTTTAGCTCATCATCTCCATCTTCGTCAATATCAAATGTTTTAGTAATAATGTTATATTCATTTAATTCAACAGTTTCATTATTAAGTTCTAACTGGGATATACTAATTTATCAAATTACAATTAAATGGTAAATTATAATAATTAGTTAATCTTAATAAATATTCAGTATTGATAATTTGAGAATCATAATCTACACTTTCAATAAGTACACCAGTAAAATAATCTCTAAATTCAACTGAAAATCCTATATTCACAATATCTCCATTATATAATATAATATCTCTATATGTTTTTCCATCTTCTATATTCTCTTGTCCATTATACAATTTTACAAATTCAAAATCATTTTCTATATTACTACTAACAAAAATAAAACTTTCCCATTTATCACCATCATGTATTTGTCTCAATGTAACAACAGATTTATTATATCCTATCATAATAGAATAACTACTATAATTCAAAGGCATATTCATTTCATACAATTCTTTATCATATATCGATATACTACTCAATATCTCTTCATCTTTTAACAATACTATATTAGTGGGATATACACTTCTAACTGTTGGATAAAAAGTATTATTCACGTTTCTAACAAAAATACTATCAAACACTATATTTCCAAAATTTACAAACAAATAATTACTACCATCAAAACTATCTTGATCAAAATCAAATGTAAACACTAAATTTTCATTCTTATAAAACGCAATTCTACCAAAACCACTTTCAAGAAAATATTCTGACATTCTCCTGCTTCCTTCTGGTACATAATTAGCGTAATTAAAATCATATGTCGTTCCCATATATCTAGCCATTACATAATATAATCTACCTTCAGGATCAATAAATAATGCTCCATAGTTTGGTCTTTCTTCTGATATACTAACTGAAACTAAAGGTGCTGTACTAACACTATTATTTACAATATTTAACTTTTCAATACCTTGAAATTTTACACTATCACAACACACATCAACATCTAAATTAATTTCAGCACCACTATATCCAACTTCATCATCATCTTCATCATCTAATTCAGCAGTTAATTCAAATTTTTTTCCATTACCACTAATATTACCTCTATATTGCACAATATCATAATCACCATAACTCAATATACCACTCTTTGAATAATATTCATACTCAATAGTTCCGTCATTATCAAAAAAATCTTTTAAATATATCTCATAATCCTCAAATTCATCTAATGTAACAAGACCTTTTTCATATACTCTATATCATTCAATCAATATCAAATACTTTAAAAAAAAATATATATACTTACACTTACACGTTACTAGACTTTCTTAAACCTCTAAAAGTAACCGCAACATCAATCTCAGCATTAAAAGTACAATACTGAACAGCATCTTCACCACCACTATTAACACCAATTAATAAAGTTGGTTTAAATGGGCATGTTGATGATCTTCCAAAATAAGCTGGGTTTTTATCTAATTCTAATCTTTGTTCTGAAAGTAATGAATTCTTAACTTCAACTGGAATAGCTTGTACATTACTATAAGGAACAATCTTTTTAAAATCTGCTGTAAGATCTAATATATTAGTCTCTGGTAATGCACCTAAATACCATTCTTTCAAATCATCTGTAGCTAAATATTGCTCTTTCTCTTGCATTGAAGAAGCATTCAAATATCTAGTTTGATTAAACGATGATCCTACTACTAAATTCTTTGTAACAGCACTACTATAGGTATTAACATTAGCTCCAATAACATTACTAATACTACTATTTAAATAGTATGTAACATCTGGAGCTTCTCCTACAGGTGTAATTCCTAAATCATTACTAATTTGTGCATTATCTAATCCGTTACGATCCCATGCTGTAACAATACTCAATCCAACGGTATTATTACCTGTATTTTGTACTGGGAATTTCAATGCTGTTAACTTAACTCTAACTCTATCAACCTTAAATTGGTCATACATTGGTGCATAATTCCTGAAAAATTCACTCTTAACTAAACAATCATAAATATTTAATACTCCAACTGCTCCCTTATACGAAGGCTGGTTAATACTAATATCAGGTCTAGAACAACTAATTGCTCTATTGATATTTAACACAACACTAGCTGTATCTTTTTGTGCATATGCTGCTCTCATGTTACCAATAGCACGGCTACGAGCACTGCGCTTATAACCTCTGCCACGGCGCGTATATCTTCTATATCTTCTATAATATCTAGGCATTTTTACATAAATATATTACTATAGCACATAAATCTATGGAAATCACCTCTATTTATACTTTTTCAAATTCACGTGAACAAAATTGAACATCACATAAATTGTTACATAAAATCGTCTAAAAC
>CAMOWA010000094.1 GCA_946628005.1 uncultured Caryophanales bacterium | reverse complement strand
GTGTTTATTATAAATATTTTATAAAATATTATTTTGTGTGTTTACTATCCTTCTCTTTTTCTTTTTCTCTTAAAAATTTATAAATATTTTTTAGTTCTTCTTCATGATCAGGCGTTTCTATGCAGGTACTACTCCTCCAATCATTACACAATATGGAATGTCTATTTTTCTAGCATACATTAATATATCAATTACTCCCGTTTGAATAGTGTCTCTTAAGTCAATATAGTGGATTTTTTCTCTTTATTTATCATATAAATACATATCTCTAATTGCACTATGTTTCATTAATATTTCTTTTATCATATTTTAATACCTCCTTGCTGTACTTATTTCTAATATTTTTTATTGGTTGCTAAAACTATATATCTCCCACTATCTGATATTTCTTTTTCATCAATTATATTTTTTTCTTTAAAATAATCTATACTAAAATTATTTTGATTCAAGATTTGTTCGAGTTGATCCTTAGTATAATAATTTACATATAATTCTTCATTGACGTTATTATCCATCATAAGTGGTGTTTTAACATAGTCTTCTCCATCACCTTTTTCAGTAACAAATAAGAACTTTCCTTCTTTTTTTAAAATTTTAGACAATTCTTTAAAAACATTATTTAGATATTCTCTTGGAATAAAGTATAAACTATATATTGCTATTACTCCATCTACTGAATCTTCTTCAAAATAGTTTTCAATATTAGCAAAATCATCTAATATAAATTTTACTCCTGCATATCTTTTTTTGGCAATATTTATCATTTCTGAGCTAATGTCTATACCAATACCATTTATATTTTGATTACATAAAAAATTGGTTATATATCCACTACCACACCCTAAATCAATCACAGTAGAGTTCGTTTTAAGATATGAAACAAATTCTTTAATTTCGTTAATAAATTCCCAATCATCTCCAAAATAGTTAACATATTTTTCTGCTATTTTATCAAAAACACTTGAAACTGATTTAATTTTTTCATTAGATGTTATTTCGTGCTGTTTATAATTATTATTGTTTTTATCTATATTTGTCATTTTTTTACTTCCTCAACATATTTCCTTTATTATCAATTTTTATCATATCATAATAGTCTTCTATTCTTTTTACATTTCTTCTTTCATAGTTAAAATGGCTATATATGATTCCAGATAAATCATTAAATTCTATTGGTAAAGGAACTCTACTATATCTTATATCTATATTTTCTTTTTTACATATCCTAACTAATTTATCGTATTCAATTATTCCTAAATAATTATTTTCCCTAAATACTTTTATTCCTTTTTCAAATTCATAATTTCCTAGGAATAGAATTATTATATTATTATAAATATTATTTCTAATGTATTTTCCTATCTCATCTAGTTTTCGTCTTGAATAAAAGTTATTCTCTTCTATTAATTTTGTTAATCTATCATACGCATCTTGCTTGTATAGAAAATGCAGTTTAGAAAACATAATTAAATTATTGGATAAAACATAATCCATCAAATACTCTAATTGATTATTCATATTTTCTATAGATTCAGTTATTGCATCTTGACTAATTATTTCTATATTACCATTATAATTCATTCCGTAATAATTGTCTTTTTTCATATAACCTCTCCCCTATTTTTATAATAACATATTACTTTTTATTTGGACAAGTTATTTTCTTTTAATTTTATTCATATTAGGAATTTTCTTATCTATTAAATTATCTATTATAGAAATATCATTACTATATTTTATAACTATTAAATTACAATATTCTTTATCTTCATATTTTTCTTCTATTAGATCATTATTTTTAGTTATGAAAACTTCTTTAATTGGATTATTTAAAATACCACAATTATCTATTTTATTATGTATTCTTTCTACTATTTCTTTTATTTTAGTAGATTGGTAAGAAATAGATGAATTAATATAATACTTAATTCCATAATAATCTAAAAATACATTGGTATTTTCATATAATGCTTGAAGAGAATATATAAAATTTACTACTATTTTTTCTTTTACCTTAAACATTTCATTTTTATTATTTACTGATAATAATTTTTCTTCTATTATTTGGTTTATAATTCTACTATTTCCATTATAATATTTTATTATATAGTATAATAAATCTCCATCACTAAATAAGTTATTATTACTAATATTGCTTTTATAATAATCCAATATATAATCGTTAAAATTATAAATATCTGTATTAAAATAGTAATCAATAATTTCTTTCTTTTCTTTTTCATATTTACTTCTTGTTTTAATTTCTAATATCGCTTTTTTATATTTATCATAACTATAACTATATAATAATATAATATTACTTTTATTAATTTTTTTTAATTGTAAATAATCTAATGAATTATTTGGATGATTCATGGTTTGTATAATATAATCTATAGCTTTTTTACCATGTATTTTTTTGATTCTTTTATAGAATGAATTGTTCATATAATTTAATTTTCTTAATTTTTCTTGATAAGACTCGTTAATAATATTTTGTATTTTATTTGTGTATAAAAAATCTAACCCTTTTTCTCTTAACAATGTATGATATTTTTGTTTCATTTTACTATAATATACACTTTCAATATCATTCATAATATCATTACCATTATAATTATCTAAGAAGGGAAAAGTAATATTACCATTTCTTATAAAAAAAACATTGTAATTAGCAAATGATTCCATATAAAGTGCTTTAATATTTAATTTATCATCTTTTGTATGATAATAGTTATATATATGATAGAAAGAATATTTATTATAGAAAGAGTTTTTATTTAAATAAAATATTCCTGATAATAAATCACTAATTAACGTAACACTAAATATAGATAACTTTTTATCTTTATCTGTACTTTTGTATCGATTAATACATTCTAATAATTTTAGGGTTATTTCATCAATTTTTTCTTCATTATTATCTATAAAATTTGAAATGTTATTTTTAAATGTTCTTGGGACTATATCATTATATATATTATAATGAATTGCGTGTCCTAGTTCATGAAAAATAGCATCATAATCTGCTTTAGGACTAAGACCTAGAACATTTATCTTTTCATGATATATTTCTTTGTTTTCTTCTCTTATATCTAAATTTTTATAATATAACATATAATATAAACATTCTAAATTATATAATGCTCCTACTTTAGAATATTTTTTGTAGAAAATTTTTATAGAGTTTAATATAGTTATTACCATATAATTATTTAAGCTTGTAGAATCTTCGTATATAGCTACATATAATTTTTGAAATTCTTCATCAAAAGATAAATTAGAGAAATCTTCATCTATTTTTAATGATAAAATATTAAAAGATGAATAATCATTCATGACTTATACACCTCTTTGAATATATAAACTATGGCATATTATATCAATTTTTTTAGTCTTTGTAAATAAAAGAAGAAATTATCTTTTCTTAATTTCTTCTTTTATTTGTATTAAGAATTCTTCTTTAGATAAAGTAATAGTATTGTCTTCACCTAATTTTTTATAACTAATTAAATTATTATCTCTTTCTTTATCTCCTATTATAATTGTATATGGATTCTTCATTTGAATACTTTCTCTTATTTTTTTATTCATTTGTTCTTTTCTATTATCATAATTTACTCTTATGTTTTCATCTTGGAATAATTGTTTTAACTCTTTACAGTATTCATCATGATATTTCATATTTACTGGAATTATATTTACTTGTACTGGAGATAACCATATTGGTAATACTCCTTTAAATTGTTCAAGTAAAAGTACTAAAAATCTTTCATATGAGCCTAAAACAGCCCTATGAATCATCACTGGTATTTCTTTTTCTCCTTTTTCATTTATATAGAATAGTCCAAATCTTTTTGGTGTTGCGAAATCTAATTGTACTGTTGGTATTTGTATTTCTCTATCAAGAGCATCTTTAAACATAAAGTCTAATTTGGGTCCATATAAAGCTGCTTCTCCTTCACATTTTTTGGCGTCCAGCTTAAGTTCGTCCGATACTTCTTGGAGTAGACTTTCACATAAATCCCAATCATCTTTATCTCCTATATATTTTTCAGGATGAAGATAGTCTCTTACAGATAGTGATACCCAATGATTTTTCCAAAGATTCATACTTTTATAGAAATCTTTTATTAGATTACAAATATTTATAATTTCTTGTTTTACTTGTTCTTTTGTACAGAATATATGACCGTCTTCTACAGTTATTGCATATACTCTTGATAAACTGTTTCCTACAGCTCCCTTTAATTCTGCACGATATTGTTTATCGGACTCCATATATCGAATTGGTAAATCCCTATAGCTTCTTATTTTTGATGCATATAGTTGGGTATGATGTGGACATTGAACTGGTTTTAATACAAAGTTATGTCCTTTCTTTGAGCTTACACGAAATAATTCATCATCAAACTTTGCAGCGTGTCCTGAAGTTTCAAATAATGATATATCTGCAAGAGATGGACAACTTACCTTTTCAAATCCATATTTTTTGCATATTCTTTCCATCTCTTTTTTTAATTCATCAATTATAATAGTTCCTCTTGGAGTAAACAAAGGAAGTCCTGCTCCTACATAATCTGAAAAACAAAATAAGTCTAGATCTTGTCCTATTTTTCTATGGTCTCTTTCTTTGGCTTCTTCTAATACTTTTTCATATTCTTGTAATTCTTCCTTACTTTTAAATGATTTTCCTACTATTCTTTGAATCATTTCGTTTTCTTTGTTACCTTCTAAATATACTCCACTAATTCTTATTAATTTTACAAAAATATTATTATCTAACTTTTTTATTTCATTTTCTATTTTTAAAAAGTCATTTTCACTTACAGAATTATCTGATTGAAAGTCATAGTAAAATTCTTCTTCATTTACTACAGTTTTATCTAATCTTACATTTTTATAATTATTTTTTATTACTTGTCTTAGTAATTCTACACATTTTTTATTCATATTTATCCTTCTTTCTTTATTTGATTTTAAGGGATACTCGTACTAGTTTCATCTTCCGTCATTTAACCATCTCCTTAAAAAAAAGATGATACCTCTAGGAGTGCAATAGCACGGTACCATCCTTTATTTTTCTTTATTTTTATAACCGTTTATTCGGGTAATCTCTTTCGAGTACAACTAATAGGTAGTAATAATATAGATTATTTATTATCTTACACCAGACGATAACTCTCTTTAAAATAATTCTAAATTACCATGTCCTATATTTTCGCTTTTCAAACTAAAAAACTATTGCTTTTTTTGATTGCAATAGCCTTATTATTTCTTAATTTTTTCATGCTAAAACAATCAATCATCTAACATTGATTTTTTGTAGTATTATTAGTTGTCGTGATTAATTTGTTTAACATATTTATTCTCCCTTAAAATCATTTTTATTATATCATACTTTTTTGTTTTTGTAAATGACTAGAATTATTATTACAATAATCTCTTATATAAG
>CAMOWA010000093.1 GCA_946628005.1 uncultured Caryophanales bacterium | reverse complement strand
ACTTGGGAGGCAACGACCAAGGCGATTTAAAACTTGTTTTAAATCTTTTGTTCTTATTTCATTAATTGACTTAAATAATAATTAGAACTATAATAATCGCAAGAAATGGAGTGATTATTATGAATATTGATAAACTAGAAGAAAAAGGAAGAGAAACAGTTAATAGAATAAAAGAATATAGTAGAAAAAAATTAAATGAATCATCCCCAGTAGATAAAGGGAAAGAGATAATTACCCAAGCAAGAAAATATGGAGAAAGAGTAGCTGAATATGCAAGCAATTTTAAAAATGAAAAAGAAAAACAAATTAAAGATATTATAGAAAAAGAGCTTGCTATTAAAGCTGCAAAAATAGAAAAAGAAAAGCAAAATAATCTAGAAAAATTACTTAGTAAGTATGGAGAAGTAGAATTTAAAGAAGATAAGATAATTGTTCATGCTACAAAAGAAAAAGTGGATTCTATAACCGAAAATTCAACAGGCTTTCATGAAATATCCTTATGGTTTTCTGATATAAACAACGAAGAATTAGCTAAAAAGTTATTTTTCAAAAGAACAGATTTACCAGTTGAATATCATTTTGAAGGAATAGAGTTTGATAAAAATATAAATGTTTCTTCTATCACAGAAAAAAATACCATCATTTTTGATAATTGTACATTTAATGGTTCAATAAAAGGATCTAAATTATTTAATACAAAAGGAAATTATATATTTAATAATTGTACTTTCCTTGATAAGTATTATATTCATAATGATATATTAGGTTATTTTGATAATATATTAATTAATGATTGTAATCAAGAATTTAAGAGAATAAATATAGAGGCAAATATTATAACAATATTGAATTCTATAATTAATAATAAATATGAACTTTTTTTTGATGATAAAAAATCTATTATGTTAAAAGCTAATGAAATATATTTATCTAATTCAGAAATATCTTCTGAAGAAATATATATAGATGCCAATTCTATTAAATCAAAAGATACTACATTAAAAGCCGAAAAAGGAATAATGATAGATAATGAAAAAGAAGATTTTGAAGCAAAAGTAGAAACATGTTCTGTAATATTTAATGGAAAAGAATATCATACAAATCCAAGAACAGATCTTACAAAAGAAGGATTACAAAAGAAATTACTATATATTTTGAATAAAAGAAATAATAGTATGGATTTAGACTTCTTTAAAAATAAAGAGCAAAGCTTAAAAGCATATATTAAAAATAATATAAATGATGTTTCAAAAGTATTTATTGTAGGTCATAATAGAGTAGACTTAGACTCATTAGGATCATCAATAGGTCTATATGAATTAGTAAAATCATTAGGTAAAGAAGCATATATTATTGTAGATGATGATATAACTAAAATGGAATCTGGAACAAGAAAGCTTCTAAGAGATATGTCAAAAAAATATAAAGAAAAAAATAAAAAATCACCCTTTATTAAAAAAACAGTATTTTCAAAAACAGTAGATAAAGATTCAATGGTATTTATAACAGATACAAGTAATAGAGAAAGAATCTGTATCAGCGATTCATTAAGTAAAGTAAAGAATGTAATAATAATAGACCATCATAATGAAAATGACAAAACAATAGAAGCGGATTATAAATATATAAATCCTCAAGCATCATCAGCAAGTGAAATAGTAACTCTATTATTAGATGAATTTCAAATAGATTACAACAAAGATATCGCAACGGCCTTACTAGCAGGAATTAATTTGGATATAGGTTTTTGGGCACTATCAAAAGAAACAAGATTTGTATGTAATATTTTATATGATAAAGAAGCAGATCAACATTATATTATTAAATTGTTAAAACAAAGCTTTGAAGACTTTAAAAATATTTCCAGCTTTATAATTGGAGAGGGTAATAGGATAAACAAACAGTATTTAGTTAAGATTCCAAATACAGATGTAAATACTTCAGTTGGACTATCTATTGTAAAAGATTATATAGACCCTTTTGAGGAACATCCGATAGAGTTTTTCGCAAAGGTTGCAGATAAAATGCTTGAATTTCCAGATACAGATATATGTTTTTCTTTAGGATTTTTTGATAAAGATACGATTCAAGTTTGTGCTAGATGTAATTTAGATATTATAAATATTGGAAAGGTTATGGAAAAACTAAATGGTGGTGGAGACCGTAAAAAAGCCGCTACACAAATACACATTGATAATAATTTAGAACAATTACAAAAAAGAATAAAAATTGAACAATTAGTTGATATATTAAATGAATTGATAGAAGGTGAACTACAAGATATGCAAGTAAAGGAAGAACAAAGAGTATTAAAAAAATAAAATTTTTCGGAATTTTATTTTTTTTTTGGAATAATACAATAGGAGGCATCTATATGACATGGAAATATCGTTATAGAAAACAAATTATTATTGGTTGTATTATTTTTATTATCTTAGTAGTAAGTATAGTTTTATTATATGTAAATAGACCAATTAAAAGTACCAAGAAAGATAAAAACGAAATAAAAAAAGTAGATTCCATTCTAGAAAAGAAAAATGAGCCAATCATAGAAGAAAAGTACAAAATAGATATAAAGGGAGAAATAAACTATCCAGGAATTTATTCACTTGATAAAAACTCTAGAGTAATGGATGTTATTACTCTAGCAGGCGGCCTAACAGAAAAGGCTGATACTTCAGTAATTAATTTAAGTAAGAAAATAAAAGACGAAATGGTAATAATTATTTATAGTAAAGAAGAAGTAAATGATTTTAAAAAGACAAAAGAAATAGAAAATCAAGTCCAAGAAAAATGCATTCAAAAAGATACAGAGTCACTACAAAATGATGCTTGTATAGTAGAAGAAGAAAAACCAAGTGGAAAAGTATCTATTAATAACGCAACTAAAGAAGAATTTATGACTTTACCGGGAATAGGAGAATCTAAAGCAAAAGATATTATTGATTATAGAGAAAAAAATGGACCATTTACTAGTATAGAAGATTTAACAAAAATATCTGGAATAGGAGAAAGTATATTTGCTAAGATTAAGGAAAATATTACTTTGTGATTATCTATATTATACATTTTTATTATTTAGTATTCTTTATACAATTATTAATATTTCTAATCCACCAAAATCTTCCTATACAGAAAAATCAAATACTTTTACAGGAATTGTAACAAAAATAGTAAAAAAAGAGTACAAAACTATCTATATAAAAAATAAAGAAATAGTATCTACAAACTTATATCATAATAAAAATAATATAGAATTAGGAGATAAAGTTAAAATAACAGGAAAGTTTCAAAAAAAAACAAATATTTCAAAAGATAATCCAATATATTTTTATACAATAAAAATATCATCTATAAAAATACTAAAAAAAAATAAAAATCTATACTATCGTTTCAAGCAACTCATAATAAATAATTTAGAAAATAATCCGTACTTAAATACATTTATCTTAGGAGATAAATCATATGTAAGAGAAGATATAAATAGAAGCTTTAGAGAAAATGGAATAAGTCATTTATTCGCAATTAGTGGAATGCATATAACATTACTTGCTCATTTAATTAGTAAATTATTAAAGAAACTATCAGAAGAAACTATATTTAAAATAACAAGTATATTTTTAATAATATATTTATTATTAGTTGGTTTTTCTCCTTCTATAGTAAGAGGAGTATTATTTTATATTCTATTTTCAATAAATCGTATTTATTATTTTTATATAAAAAAAACAAACTTATTTTTTTTGACTTTATCTATTGCTTTATTTATAAATCCATTTTCAATATATAATATTGGATTCTTATATTCTTATAGTATAAGTATATCATTATTAATATTATCGAATGAGTTATCAGGAAATTACCTAATTAGTTTGCTAAAAGTATCTTTAGTATCAACTTTAATATCTCTTCCAATATCCCTTTATTATTTTAATCAAATAAATATACTAAGTATTATTTATAATTTAATATTTGTCCCTTTTGTAAGTATTATTCTATTTCCATTTAGTTTAATAGTATTTATAATAAAGCCTCTTCTACCAATTTATAATATATTTATTCAATTATTAGAAAATCTATCTTTATTATTATCAAATATTCTAATAGGAAAATTAATATTTAAAAAAATGAATATTTTATTATATATAGTTTACTACATATATATTTTTATAATTTATCATAAAAAGAAAAAATCATTAATAATTATATTTATATTTATATTATCTATTCATTATTTTATTTCATATTTTGATTCAAAAACATTTATAGAAATGATTGATGTTAACCAAGGAGATTCTACACTGGTGAAAATAAATAACAAAACTATATTAATAGATACAGGTGGAGAACAGAATACATTTAATGATTACCATACAATTTTTTATAATAAACTATCTCCCAAATTAAAAGAATTAGGTATTCATAAATTAAATTATTTAATTATTTCTCATGGAGACTATGATCATATGGGAGAAGCAATTAATTTAGTTAATAACTTTAAAGTAGATAAAGTAATTTTTAATTGTGGACCTTATAATGATTTAGAAAAAAAACTAATTAAAGCATTAGATAAAAAGAAGATTAAATATTATTCCTGTATTAAAGAATTAAATATAGATAACAAAAAATTATATTTTTTACAAACTAAAGAATATGATAATGAAAATGATAATTCAAATGTAATTTATACTGAACTAAATGGTTTTAAATTTATGTTTATGGGTGATGCATCTATAAGTACAGAACATGAAATACTAAATAAATATAATTTATCAGATATAGATGTTCTTAAAGTAGGACATCATGGAAGTAAAACAAGCAGTGGTAAAGACTTTATTAATGAAATCAATCCTAAGTATTCAGTTATAAGTGTAGGTAAAAATAATAGGTATGGTCATCCAAATAAAGAAGTACTTAGTAATTTGGAAAAATCAAAAATATATAGAACAGATGAGGGTGGTAGTATTATGTTTAAAATTAAAAATAATGAATTAAAAATTGAAACTTGTAGTCCATAGGAAGGAAGATAATAATATGAATGAAATAAAAGAATACACAGAAAAAGTTTTTGAAGATATTAAACATATAGATGAATTTGGTAATGAATATTGGGAAGCAAGAGAATTACAAAATATATTAGGATATCATCAATGGCGAAGTATAAATGATTTAATTGAAAGGGCTAAATTCGCGTGTAAAGAGAGTAAGCACAATATAGATGACCATTTTGCGTTACAACGCAAAATGGTTGATATAGGCTCTAAGACAAAAAGAAAAATTATTGATTATAAATTGTCTAGATATGCATGCTATTTGATTGTAATGAATGGTAATCCTAAAAAAGAAATAATAGCATTAGGACAAACTTACTTTGCCATTCAAACAAGAAAACAAGAACTTTCTGAAAAAGAGTATAATGAACTTACTGAAGATGAAAAAAGATTATATAGAAGAAATCAAGCAAGAAAAGGTAATTATA
>CAMOWA010000092.1 GCA_946628005.1 uncultured Caryophanales bacterium | reverse complement strand
GTATAGTCGTATGGGTAATATTGCAAGTGAAGTTAATAAAAAACTTGGAGTTAATTAGTAAAAAGGAATATGTTTATGGAAAAAGAAAAGAAAGAAAAAACAAATGAATTAGAAAAGGAAAAAGGTACAAAAACAAATAAACCAAAGAAATGGTTAATACCAGTAATAGTATGTGCACTAGTTTTAGTCTCAGTAGGAGGATGTTTCCTATATCAAAACATGGGCAAAAAAGATAATGTTGAGGGAACTATTAAATATGTTGGGGATGATTATTGGCTAAAAGATGATGATAAAGATAGAAGCTTATCGGTAATGAAAGGTTATGGCGAATCTAGTAGAGTTATAGAAAGACTTGAACCAGTTAAATTAACTCTTTCACCAGCTACTGCATATAAGGAAAAACATGTAAAATTTTATGGCCGACCAATTGTTGGAATAAATAAAGATGGTAGCTTTAAACTAGGTGATTGGGAAGCATTAATTTGTGAAGGTAATATGAAAGCGGGAGATCAAATATACACTTTAAAAGCAAAATTTGCGGAATTTGCTTTTAGTTTTGATATCAAATTAGGAACTGATTGGCCATATTCAGATATTTTTTGGACAATTGATAAAGGCCGCGCTAAAGATATAAATATTGACTGGGGTGGAACAGTTCGTCATTCAAAAATTAAAATTAAGGTAAACGGAAATACAATTGTAAATAAATCAAATTTATCTAGCCATAGTGAAAAAGTTTTATCATGTGACTGTCGAAATTAATAATCAAAAAGAACCAAATAGATAATTATTTGGTTCTTTTTTATGTTAATTATTTCTTTGATTTCTATAAAAGAATATAAGTGGTATATATGTGTTAATTGGAAGTATTATTCCTAAATATTGAAAGTCCGACATTACTAGTGAATTATATATTGCATGATATGTTATAGCAAGCATTAGTAGAGCAAGTGTACCAGTATAGAATAATTTCTTTTTCTTTTTAACAAATGATATTCCAATACCTACAGTTGATGTACAAATACTGTGCATTAGTCCTGCTCCAAGAGTACGAATAATAGCCCATGGGATATCGATATTAGATGAATAAGCTGATACATTTTGAGTTAGCATATAAATATTTTCCATAATAGCAAATCCAAGTCCTACTGCAAAGGCACATTGGACTAGTTTTTGTTTGTCGTTAGTAAAACATAGGGCGAAAATAAGAATTGGTATTGCTTTAATTAATTCTTCTGCTATTGGGGATATAGTAGTGCAGTAATATACCATATCTTTTCCAATTAAATTATAAAGATAAGTATTAACATATCCAACTATTAAACATACAGTTAGTCCTATTAATATAAATTCAACAATTAATCTTGATTTCTTTTCCATTATAAATAGAGAAAGAATCATTGGTATTAAGAAACAAATATAAATAATAATATCTAGATTTTCCATTTCTCAACACCTTCTTTCAATATAGGTAATAATATTAATGTTATTATTCCTATTAGGATACAAGAAATGATATATAAAACTTTAATATCAGCATATAATCCTATTACTTCAAACATATTTAAAAACGTATAAATAAGTACAAGTATATTGTATTTTCTTATTGATCTTATGATACCTAAATCTACATCATAAATAATAATATGTTTAAAACAGTAGTAAGAACATTGCATCATAAATAAAGTAGTAATACCTTGTGTTATTAATAATTCTATGTTATTTACTTTAGTAATAAAGAATATATAAGTTAATAATACTAGTAATGGTGCTATTAAAGATATAATTCTTGTTTTTTGAAATTTTTTGGTTTTATCATCAACAAGTCCATCCATTTGCCCATAATTTGCTGAAAATAAAAACATAAATGTACCAACTATTCCAAGCATTCCTATATGAAAACCATCATTTAAAGTACCTTTGGTTAATACACTTACTACTTGAAATAGTCTAGCAAACATCATACACAAAATACTACATGTTATTAATTTTAAATATAAAGCTTTCTTTTCTTTGAAAAAGTGATGAATTCCATAAATACTTCCTATAAGTGAACATACAAATATTAGTAAATTCATCCATAAAACTATTTTCATTTTTCACCTCTTTATTAAAGTTTATTAATTAAAATTTCATTAGATATTTTAGCATAACAATGCTTTTTTTTCAATTGTGGTAGGTGACTGTAAAGAAAAGTAAAAAGTTATGGTATAATAGAGATGATATATGTTGTAGGAAAGATGTGATGTAATGAGTGTGTTTAAGAAATTTTTTATAGAATTTAAAAGTATATTTACAGGTGAAGATGTATTAAAAGAAAATGAAGAACATGCTAATGTTGTTGTATCAACAATAATGATTAATATATTCTTTGTAGCATTAATAATATATCTATTAACAATAGTGGGATTATTTAATGTTAATAAAGGATTTATGCTTGATGCTACTTTAAGAAGTATTTTTACATTATTAATACCAGGTCTGATTGGATTAAAGCTAAAAGGAAAAGGTAAATATTTAAAATATATTTTGATTATTTGCTTAACATTATCAATTGGATCTATATATTCGATTCTTACTTACACATCAACTCTTTTATTAATTGTTCCAGTATTATTGGCAGCTAGATATTATTCAAAAAAGTTTACTATATTTGTTTCTGTTTTAACAATTGCTATGCTTGGTGTAGTAGAATATTTAGGAATATTTTATGGACTTTTAGATTTAAACTATGTAGAACTTCCTAAAGGAACAGTTATAACAATTGATACTAATATTTTAGATGCAGTTAAAGAATTAGAATTAAATAATAGTGATATAGTTAAGTATATAATGTTAGACTCTTACTTACCTAAATTATTTATATATGTATTTATTATTGCATTTTCATGTGTTCAAATATCTCAATCTGGGAAAAATATGTTAAAACGACAAAAGGAATTAAGTGAAGAAGGAGCAAGAATTGAATCTGAACTTAATCTTGCAAGAGGAATTCAAAACAATATGCTTCCAAGTACCTTTCCAGCATTTCCAGAACATAAAGAAATTGACATTTATGCAAAAATGATTCCAGCTAAGGAAGTTGGTGGAGACTTCTATGATATGTTTTTAATAGATGATAATCATCTAGCTATTACAATAGCAGATGTATCTGGTAAAGGAGTTCCAGCTGCACTTATTATGATGATATCTAGAACATTAATAAAAAATACAGCATTAAATAAATTTAGTGTTGATGAGGTATTTTATAAAGTTAATAATTTAATGTGTGAAGGAAATACTATGGATAGTTTTGTTACATCTTGGTTTGGAATTCTTGATTTAAAAACTGGTAAAATGGAATATGTAAATGCAGGGCATAATGCACCACTTATTTATAAAAATAAAGATAAAAAAATCGAATTTATAAAAGATAAACCTAATCTAGTATTAGCAGCAATGAACAATACAAAATATACAAAGCATGAGTTAAAACTTGAGCCAGGAGATAGATTATTTTTATATACCGATGGAGTAACAGAAGCTACAAATATTAATAAAGAACTATATGGTAATGATAGATTACAAAACTATCTTAATAACAATGTTTCTAAGTCATTAACTGATACAATTAATGGTTTAAAAAAGGATATAGATAACTTTGTAGGAAAAGAAAAACAATTTGACGATATAACAATGTTAGAATTATTATTTAAGGAATATAATACAAAAGAAGATAGTAAAGAATTTAAAGCAAATACTAAAGAATTAAATAATGTGATATCCTATTTAGATGATTATTTAAATGAAAATAACATATCTAAAAAGATAGTAAATCAACTAGAACTTGTTATAGAAGAATTATTTGTAAATATATGTAACTACGCATATGAAGGAAAAAGTGGATACTTTAAAATTACATTAGAAAATAATGATAATAAAATAATAATAACTTTAGAGGATGAAGGTATTAAATTTAATCCTCTTGAAAAAGAAGAACCTGATACTACATTATCTATTGAAGAAAGAAATGTTGGAGGACTTGGAATATTACTTGCTAAAAAGAATTTAGATAATATTAAATATAAAAGAGAAGATAATAAAAATATATTAATATTAGAGAAAATTATTAAGGAGGATAAATAATGAAAATTGATACTAAAAAAGATGGTAATAGTTTATTAATTAATTTAGAAGGAAGACTTGATACAAATACATTTCAAGATTTAGAAAAAGAAATAGCTGATTTAGATGGAATCAAAAAAATCACTTTTGATTTTGAAAAATTAGACTATATTTCAAGTGCTGGCTTAAGAGTATTACTAACTTGTCAAAAGAAAATGAATAATATATCAGGAACTATGATTATAAAGAATGTTAAAGAAGAAATACAAGAAGTATTTGATATGACAGGTTTTTCAGATATATTAACTATTAAATAAAAAATAGTATTTTTTTAGAAAGAGGATAATATGAAAAAAATATTAAAAAAATTTCTTGTTTTAATTGTTATGTTGTTAATGATATTAACTATTAATACAAAGGTATATGCAGTGGGGAATACAAATGAGGTTGATACACAAATCTGGGGATATAAAGTTGAGTATAATGGACACACAACTTATGTAAAAGAAGAAACAGGCTCAATTCAATGGAGTGCTCCAGTTACAAAAGACATTTGTTGGGTTAAAAGTGTTTATTTAAACTATGGTACATGGTATGGATTGGATAATTCAAAGGGTACATATGAAGATGGATCTATGTTTTGGGTAAGAATGATTTTTAGAGGTAGTTTTGATTATAATTATTATGAGCAACGTTTAGATGAGGACTATTTTACAAATGAATCGGATAGTAATTGGATTATTATATTTGGTGTAACAAAACCGGATGGCACTATTACGGAATTAGATAGTGATAATGACTTTTTAAAAGATACAAGTCTATATATTCAACTTGGTGATATGTGGAATAAAAGAAAAGTGAATAATTATCTAGAAGAGAAAGAGATAAATCAAAAACGTATTGTCAATATTGATAAAGAAGGTATAAGAGGTGTTTTTGCAAAAATAAGCAATTCATCTTCTAAATATACAGCAACAGCTTTTGGAGAAGGAAATGTTTATATAATATGTGGAATAATAGTAATACTAATTGTATCATGTATAGGTATAATTATTTATGTAAAAAAGAGAAGATTAAAAGTAAATAGCTCGGAAGATTAAGATATTAAAGCGAAGAAGAACTAAATATAATGATTTGAGGTATAAGTCTTTTCTTTTCTAAAAATATAGACTTTTAATTTTTTCAAGACTTGCAAGTATATGTTGGCAACTAATTTTATATTGATCATATATGATATGAAATCCTTCTTCATCATCACATACAAAATTCCAATATTTTTTTCCTATTAATAATTCATCTTCAGCAAAAAATTGTTTTACTCTTTCTTGCTTCCATTCATTATCCTCGCCATTCTTATTATAAGCTGTAGCAAAGAATATTTTAACAGTTTCATCAGTACCAACTAATTCATTTTTCAAAATGAAATATTCTTTTAATAATTCCATTTTTTCACTTTTAGCTTTTTTATTGTCTAAATCGCCACCTGCTTTTAATTCAATAATATAATGTTCTTTTGT
>CAMOWA010000091.1 GCA_946628005.1 uncultured Caryophanales bacterium | reverse complement strand
GTTCAAAATAGGCTCTTGTATCGCACCATTGGGAAATTTGTCTAGACTTTTAAAGTTTTGGACTTAATATAGAAAATATCAATTTCTAAAAGAAGTTGGTATTTTTTTGTTAATTAAAGAAAGGACAGGTTAAATGATTAATATTGTAAAGAAAAAAATAGAGTTTGATGATGAATTAAAAAAGAAAATAGAGTTTATATGTGGATTTTGTAATACTACACCAACAATAATAAATGGTAATATAAGAAAGATTGATAGAACTAATCTATCATACATTGAACCACATAGAATAATTATTAAAGGAATAACATTTTTAGCCTTTAATTACTCAAAAACTATATATGTAGATAATTTATCAAACAAACTTGAAATAAACGAATTAGAGTCATTTATAAAGCAATTAACTTAAAATATTTATATACCAACTTCTTAAAGATACTACTTATTCCCTAAACAGGGAATTGATAAAAATGGTAATATGA
Source organism: uncultured Caryophanales bacterium (assembly GCA_946628005.1). Lineage (GTDB taxonomy): Bacteria > Bacillota_I > Bacilli_A > RF39 > UBA660 > UBA3789. Next base: position 5,216 of record CAMOWA010000091.1, on the reverse strand, counting down.
GAGATTATACTGATTTACTTCATTTAATAATATTGAATAATCTAGAGAATACTAATACAGAATTAATCAGAATGAATAAAAAACAATCTGATAGACTTATTTAATTGAATGAATCAGCTAGAAATCAAATGGAAGCATTAAAGAATAATAAAAATATTAAAGAACTAGAAGTATTACAACAAGCTAATGAAGATAATAAATACTTAATTGATAGTAAATAATTTAGGAGATTGACATTTATAAAATATAGTGTATAATAATCAATCGAGTGAGGAGATATAAGATATTATCATTGAGCTATCTCGGGTATTAACCTACACGAACTTAAAAGTACGGAGTCACGAATTAGTGATTTACCGTGCTTTTTTCTATTTTTAAATGGTAATTCACAAGAAAAGAAAGGAAGTGAATATAGTATGGAAAAACAAGAAGTTGGGAAATTTTATGCAACATCGTTTAATGATATTGTTTTTGAGTTTATTGTGTTTAGTGATAATACAATAGATTGTCCTACTTTAGGCTTACAAGATTATAATTCTATTGAATTAAAACCAAGATTTGAATTACACGGACATAAATTAGATGAAGAAGGTAATTTTTATGATTTTAAAAGTTATATTTATAATGTTAAGCCTAAAGAAAAATATAAAAATCCATTAGAATTAATTGGTAATTATGATATAGATGAAGAATTATTTGATTATTTAAAACAAAATGGAATGATTAGATATAGTAATGATATGGCTTATCTTTATGGATTTACTGATACAAAAGGTTATGATAGTGACCCAAGACATTATGGTGTAGGTAGTCCTTATAAATGGGCAAAGAAAAAAGGACCTATATTAGTAAAGCAAAGAAAAGGACAATTTAATTAGAATAAAGCATAATAACTTAATATAAAAAGTATTGTGCTTTTTGTATTGCTGATAAGAAAATAGAAAAATATGATATAATTAAATAGAAAGATAGGAAGTGATTGAATTGAATATTATTGAAGTAAAAAATCTTTCAAAAGATTATAAATATAAAGTTAGAAATGAAGAAAAAGGTTTTTTATATAATTTATTTAATGAACAAGAAAAAGTTGTAAAAGCCGTTAATAATATTTCTTTTAATGTTGAAGAAGGAGAAACAGTTGCATTTATTGGACCAAATGGTGCTGGTAAATCAACTACTATAAAAATGTTAACAGGTATTTTATATCCAACAAAAGGTGATATCAAAATATGTGGTTTAACTCCAATTAAAGATAGAAATAAACTTGCTTTTAAGATTGGTACTGTATTTGGACAAAGAAGTCAATTATTACCAAATTTACCATTAACAGAAAGTATGGAAATGTTTGGTGCAATGTATGATATGGATAAAGTTTCAATAAAGAAAAGAATAAATGAATTATCAGAATTATTTGATTTGAAAGAATTTATTAAGCAACCAGTTAGAAAACTTTCTTTAGGCCAAAGAATGAGAGCTGAAATTGCAACATCTTTAATACATAGCCCTAAAATTATATTTTTGGATGAACCAACTATTGGACTTGATGTTGTTTCTAAAAAAAGTTTAAGGGATTTATTATTAAAGATTAATAAAGAAGAAAAAGTTACAATTTTTTTAACAAGTCATGATACTGAAGATATTCAAAGTATTTGTGATAGATGTGTAATTATAAATCACGGAAAAATAATTATTGATACTTCAACAAAGCAATTAATAAGTGATTATGTTAAAAATAAAAATATAATTATAACTCCAAATGTAGAGTTTGTAGAATTTCCAGAATTATCAGATGGTATGACATATATTAAAAAAAGTAAAAATCAAGTAATAGTTGGAGTTGATACTGAAAAAATACATACTCAAAAAGCCTTACAAGAGTTAATTAAAGATTTTGATATTGACGATGTTAATATAGATAATGAATCACTTGAAAACATCATAAGGAGTATATATGAAAAAAATTAAGTTTGCTTTTACTGTCATAAAAATCTTTATGAAGAATCAAATGCAAGATAGAACAAACTTAATATTAGATGTTTTCAATATGGTATCAAGATGTTTGATTGTATTCTTGCTATATGCTTATATATTTAAGTTGCAAGGTGGAAGTATTAATGGAGTAGATTACAAAACAACAATGTGGAGTATGTTTATTTACTTTTGCATAATGATTTTAAATATTAGAAGATTAGATAATGTTATAATGACAGAAGTTAAAAGCGGAAATGTTGAAATGTTTATGAATAAACCTACTAATTATTTAACAATTAGTTTTATGAAAGTAATTGGACAAGGTATATTTTCATTCTTATTCATAAGTATATTAGGATCTATAATTATGGCATTGTTTGTAGGTATTCCTAATTTAAATTTATCAGTCTTTATACCTACATTTATAATTACATTTTTTTTAGGTCAAATATTAGGTTTATTAATATATGGAATAATAGGACTTATGGCATTTTTTATTCAAGATATACGACCAATACATTGGATAGTAGATAAATTTGTAATGATACTTGGTGGAAGTTATTTACCAATATCAATGTTTCCAAATTTTATGAAAATAATTGCTTATGTAAGTCCATTCGGTGCAATTAACTTTGCTTCAAGTACCGTGTATGATTCTTGGAATAATGAGTTTATTATGAGAATTGTATTACAATTGTTATGGATAGGTATTATTGGTATATTAATGCACTATGTATATAAAAAATCAAAAGAAAAAGCAATGATAAATGGAGGTTAATTATGGGAAGCGTTAAATTAGCTTTATTAAATATAAAGAAAAACTTTAGAAACGAAAAAGAATTGAAAAGTTCCTTCATTATTTCAGTTGTAGGTATGGCAATAAATAATATAGCATTCCTAATATTATGGTATTATTTTGGTAAAACAATAGGAGAATTAAATGGATGGAAACCAATGGACATTTTTGGTTTATATGGTTTTAGTGCTACTTCTTATGGTATTGTTGCATCATTGTTCTCTGGAATGTTTGATATTCCAAATTATATAAGTAGTGGTAATTTTGACAAGTATTTATTAACCCCAAAAAATATACTTTTAAAAGTATCAACATCTAAAATATCAACAAGTGCTTTTGGTGATTTATTATTTGGGGTTGTATGCTTTATTATATTTGCTTTTTGGAGTAAATTAACATTAATTCAATTATTATTATCAATTTTATTAATAATAATTGCTTCTATAATTTTTTATTCATTTTCATTAATATGCATGAGTATATCATTTTATTTAATGGATGGTCATAATGTTTCACAAGGTTTATATGGAATGTTTTTAAGTAACTCTTTATATCATGGTGGAGCATTTACAGGATTATTAAGGGTAATATTTACATTTGTAATGCCATCATTATTGTTAGGAGCAATACCAGTTGAGATAGTAAAGAATTTTTCAACTTCTAATCTGACTATGATAATATTATTAACTATATTTTGGTTTATATTATCAATTATGTTCTTTTATAAATCATTGAAGAAATATGAAAGCAACAATCTATTTGGATTTGGAAGTTAAACAAAGTAGTATAAAAATTATTGCTACTTTTTTCTATTCTTTGGTAAAGCGTTATTAGAGATTGATATAAAACTATAAAAATTTTAATTTGTGAGTAAAATTTTGAAATAACTTAACCACTCGCACCGTAAAAAAATCTGATTGAATTTTGTGTCAATTTATTAATATATGTCTATTTTAGATATGTAATTGAAAATTTAGATTAAAAATAGATGGTTTTGAAATATTAGCTATCTATTTTTTGTTTTAATATTTTAGAGTAATCTTCATTTATAGTTTCATTTTTTAATTGTTTTATTTTTTATGATATCATATAATAATTTTAAGAATAGGGTGATATAGTGGGTAAAAATAAAAATATAAAAAATGTAGTTCCTAATTATACTTTAGGTGAAGAGTTGATTAATTCTATTAGTCATGGAATTGGTGCTGGATTGTCTATAGCTGGGCTTGTTTTAATTATTATTCGAGCACATGATGTGATTGGTATTATTAGTAGTGTAATTTATGCTACTTTTATGTTTAATTTATATATTATTTCTTGTATATATCATGCTTTAAGTCCTCGCTTGAATGGTAAAAAAGTTTTAAGAGTTCTTGATCATAGTAATGTTTTATTAATGGTTGCTGGAACCTATACACCTATTTGTTTATGTGCTTTACGAGGTGCTCTTGGGTGGATTACATTTTCTTTTGTTTGGCTTATTACTGTTGTTGCGATTGTATTAAATTGTATTAATATTGATAAGTATCAAAAACTATGTTTAGCTTGTAATTTGATTTTAGGGTGGGCTTCTTTATTATTATTTGGTTCTTTGTTAAAAGCATGTCCTATAAACGGACTTATATTATTAATTATTGGGGGAATTATTTATACGATTGGTGCTATTTTATACTCACTTGGTAGTCGTTATAGATATATTCATTCTTTATTTCATTTTTTTATCTTAGCAGGTAGTATTTTCCATTATTTTTTTATTTATTTTTATATAGTATAAAATTTGATTTTTAATTTCATATAAATTTCACATTATTTTGTTTGCAAATGGTCATGCTTTATGTTATATTTTCATTAGGAGGAGAATAATAATTATGAGTTTATATAGTTTAAGTGTTAAAGACAGACATGGTTCTGAATTTCATTTGGATTCTTTAAAAGGAAAAGTTGTGATTGTTGTTAATACTGCTACCGGATGCGGATTTACTCCACAATACGAGGGCTTGGAGAAACTATATGAGAAATATCATAATCAAGGTTTAGAAATACTTGATTTTCCTTGTAATCAGTTTGGTCATCAGGCTCCTGGAGATGATAATGAGATTCATGAGTTTTGTACAGGAAAATATAAAACACAGTTTGATCAATTTAAAAAGATTGATGTTAATGGGGAAAATGAAGATCCTATTTTTACATTTTTAAAACAAGAGCAAAAACAAGATATTATTAAGGGAATGAAAAACAAATTATCTATGAAAGCTATTGAAAAAATTAGTACTTCTTGTCAAAAAGAAGAGGATATTAAATGGAATTTTACAAAGTTTCTAATCGATAGAGATGGAAATGTTATTAAAAGGTATAGTCCAACGTTTCTTCCAGAAGATATGGAAGATGATATAAAAGAACATCTGGTAATTGTCAATAGGTAAAATAAAATAGGTTTAGATATATTTTT
>CAMOWA010000090.1 GCA_946628005.1 uncultured Caryophanales bacterium | reverse complement strand
AAGAAAAGAATTAAAATATATCCATATATAGATGATACAACATTTTATATAACTTCCTATAAAACAGATAAAAATAATAATATAGTTGATATAAAAGTTATTATACCAAAAGTTAAAGATATGAAATCTGCATCTATTGAAGTTCATGAATTAAGACATGCTCATGATTTATATTTACTATTAAATAAAAAGATGAATAAGACTATTGAAGAATATGAAGAGTTTGCTAAAAAAAGAAAAGAAGTATCAAAAGACAATAAAAATTAAAAATAATATCCAATAATGTAGAAAAATATGATATTATTATTATGGTGATAATATGGAACATAATAGTATTAATAGATTAAATGAAGTAATAAAAATATTAAGAAATAGTAATATAATAAAAGACCAATCTCCTTCTAATTTATGCAATACTATAGAAAAACTAGGACCTACATATATAAAATTAGGACAAATTTTATCAACTAGAGAAGATATTGTACCAACTGAGTACTGTAAAGCACTAGAAAGATTAAGATGTAATGTAGAAAAAATAGATTATGAAACATTATTAGAAATTTTAAATAATAATTATCAAAATAAAGATGAAGTGTTTGAAAATATAGACTACACACCAATTGGATCAGCATCCATTGCCGAAGTCCATTTAGCAACTCTAAAATCTACAAAAGAAAAAGTTGTATTAAAAATAAAAAGACCTAATATAGAAGAAATATTTAAAGAAGATTTTTCTATCTTAAAAAGAGCTATTGATATTCTACATATTAATAAACTAATAAAAGTAATAAATATTGATGAAGTTCTAGAACAATTATTTAAAACATGTTTAGAAGAAACAGATTTTATAAAAGAAGGAAAGAATCTACAAGACTTTAAAAATAATCAAGAAAAGAATAATTATGTAGATTGTCCCAAATATTATCAAGAGTATTCAACCAACGAAATTATTGTAATGGAATATATTGATGGATATAGAATAAGTCAAATAGATAAATTAAAAGAAGAAAACTATAACTTAGAAGAAATATCTAAAATAATAAGTGAAAATTATATAAGTCAAGCTCTTAATGATGGTCTATTCCATGCAGATCCTCATCCAGATAATATAATAATATCAAAAGATAAAATTAATTATATTGATTTAGGTATGATAGGGAGACTATCTGAAAGAAATAAGGCTTTACTAAAGAAATGTATTAGTTCCATTCTATCTAAAAATTATAAAGAAGTAAGTAGAATTCTAATTAGTATGTGTAATGTAAAAGATGAAGTAGACTATATTAAAATAGAAAATGATATAGAAAGAATACTAGATAATTATGCAAGTCTAGGACTAGAATCTATTAATTTATCATCTTTTATAAAAGATATGTTTACTATGTTAAGAGAAAATCACTTAGTACTAGATAAAGATATAACACTATTAATTAGAGGAATAGGAATAATGGAATCAGTTTTATATATTTTAAATCCCAAATTAAATTTAATAGAAGTATTATCATTAAGTATAAAACAAACAGCTTTAATAGATACTTTTTCAAAGTCTAACTTAGATAAAATAAGTAACAAAGTAATTAATAATACAAAAAGTATAATAGAATTACCTTTAGAAACATCTAATCTATTAAAGTCTTTAAATAAAGGGGAAATAAAATTTAAAGTAGAGTTAAGTGACTCTAATAAACATATTGATAAAATAGAAAATCTCATTCATGAAATACTTTTATCTTTTATAGATGGTTGTTTAATAGTAGCATCTGTTTTTGTAGAAGAAAGATTAAAACCAATATTTTATCTAATTATAATTCTATTATCTACATATATAATATTTAAGATGATAATAGATTATATTCATAAAGGTTATTAAGAAGGAATGATTAAATGATAAACTACGATTATTTAGAAAACTATATAGAAGAATGTACACTTTTAAGTAAAGATCAATTAATTGGTCCAAATCACTTATCATTATTCGATACAATTGGTCTAGAATGTAATACTACAGATTTTGCAAGAGCAACTGGAGGGGGTAAAGATTATAATGCGGAAATAAATCGTCCTAATGACAATAAATTTTATGGAGTATATGCTTTAAAAGATATTGATTATGATGAAAATAAATCATCATACTTACACCTTCCCGTGGTTTTATCTAGTGGTATCCGTATGCCAAAACTTCAATTAAATAGAGAATTTTTTATAAGGCCAGTTTTAAAATTAAAAAGTATTATTCCATTTTTGCCATTTATTGAAAAAGATAACGAAAACCATTTAATCCTAAAGTTAGGTTCCTATCCATCGACGATTGGAAATAATCAAATTGAATTGGAAGCTTTATATCAAAGAAAAATATTAGATAAAGAAAAAGAATATTATTTAATAGAAGGTAAAAAAGAACCTGTTTATAAATATATAAACAATTATTATGTCAGGGCTGAACAATTCTGGATTGAGTCAAACTATTCTAATGGTGTAACTTACAAAAATTATAATAAATCATTGTGGTTTATAATAGAACCAATTACTTGGTATGTTGATTTAGAAAATAGACTCTTAATATCAAAGAATCTAATAACAGCAAATACAAATTATTCAACTATTGACGAAAAAAAAGGTCTACAAACATTTGAAGAAACTATTTTATATAAATATTTAAATGAAATTTTATTAAAAGAAATTTTTATGATGGATAAAAAACTTAGTAATAGAAAAGATAATGATATCATAGAAGAAGATACATCTAAGATGAATCAAAATAAATATAGTGAACTATTTGAGAAAAAGTATAACGAGAGAATAAATCAAAGATTAAAGAAAATAGAAGAAATATGTCGCTATTTACCAGAAGAAAGTAAAAAAATAATAGTAGAAAAAACCAATAAAATACTAGAAGACTTTGAAGAAAATGTAGAATATATGAAACCTACAATGAATAGAAAAGTAAATTTAACAACAAAAATTACAGATATTAAAATGATTGAACCAGAATTTTTAAATAAGTTAGATCAAATGATAATGTTATTAAGTTCTATAAAAGAATTATCTAATCGAGAAAAAGATGTGATAGAATACAAACAGTTAATACAAAAAGATATAAAAAGAATCGAACTAACAAATACAATAAAGGATAAAATATCTAACATTATATTTTATTCTTCTAGATTAGGTTCTCAAGAAAAATACAGAGTTAAACAATTATTAGAAGATTATATCGATGAATACGAAAAAAATATAAAGGATATAATGCATCATATTGTAACAGATGAAATAGAACTTGAATCAAATCAAAATTACCATGAAGAATTTACTCAAAAAATTGATTCATTATTTGAAATAATATCAAAAGAAATTAATAAAATATCCCCTTTAATTATTTTTAGAGAAATATTAACTAACAATAAAATAGAATGGAAAGAATCCAATTCTCTATCAGACTTTTTAAGTTCAATTAGATACGATATATATAGGATATCAATAAAAAAATACCAAGATGAATATAAGAAAAGATTCAATTCGATTATATATAAATATATATCTACAATAAATAACCAAATTGAAAATAAAAAAACAGAAAAAATATCTGTTCATGAATTAGAAATAAGTTTAAGAATGGATTTAGAAAACTTATTAAATAGTATTTTAGAAAAAAGTCATATGATTGACGTAAATAATCAATATAGATTTAATGATAAAATACATACTCAATTGAAAAATGCAATAGATTTACTGAATGGTACAATATCAGAAAAAAATAAAGAAAATATAGATTTTGAAGTTATAACAAGTAAAGCTCGAGATATTAATAATAAGTATTTTAAAGGAACATATTTAAATATAGAAGAGCTAAATACAATTAAAGATGAAATAATAGAAGAATTAATTAAACAAAAAGAAATATATAAAGAAAAAGAAATTAATTCACTAGAAGAATACAATAATTCTTTATATAATATATTACATATTCTTACAACATATGAATTAGATATAAGTAATTTTTTAAATGACTATAAAGAGTACAAACCAATATCTAAATAACATAAATAATCAAAAAAGATAATTATTGTAATTATTAGGAAAACTAAGTATTTTAGTTTTCTTTTTTCTTGTATAATTGCTGTTAATTTTAATAGAAGCATCATCTCTAGTAGAATCATATAAGTATTCACAACACTGTATTGCTTCTGCAATATGCCTTCGAGTAATAATCTTTTCTCCATCAAGAGCACATATCGCAAAACTAGAACGTATGATATCAATAGATGTATATGGATTACAACGTATATCATTATAAATAAAATGTCCTTTTTGGGTTGCTTTAATAATGATGTTTAATATATTGATAGTCTCATCATAAGAAAAATCCCAGATAACATCATATTTATTATTTTCATTTTCAAGTTTTATATTTTCTAAAAGAATAGTTAATAAATCTTCTCCCAATGGTTCTTTAATAGTAATTTTTCTAAATTGGCTAAGAAAAGAATTATATTTAACAAGTTCTTCATAATCTTGAGTAGTAGTAGTACCAATAATTGAAATAGAATGGTCTTTATCTAAGTAAGATTTCATAATATTAGAAATATCTAAATTATTCTTACTACTTGCACCTGCTCCAATAATTGTATGAATATCATCAATAAAAAGTATAATATTAGGATGTTCTCTTAGATATAGCATTAGCTGTTCTACATTTTCTTCAATCATTCCTACTAAATTGCAACCTTTAACAATAGAAGAAGAATTAACTAACATAATTTTTTTATCTTTAAAAAAATCAGACGTTTGATTATTCTTTATTTGATAAGCAAGTCCATGTACTAAAGCAGTTTTCCCAACTCCTTTATCTCCAACTAATAAAACTCCTTGATTGGATAGTAATGCTATTTGCATTTTACGCATCTCACACTCTCTACAAAATGCAGGATGATTGTTATAAGAATCATCGGTTATAAAATCATATGAAATAGATAATTTCTTTTCCTTTTCCTTTGAAAAATCCGTGCTCACATCAGGATAATTACTAACTAAATTATTTAAAAACTGATCCCATAAAAGAGTATATTTATTAAAATCATCATCTCCTAAAGATTTAGATTGAGTCTTTTCATATATAGATAATCCATCAAAAAATGTTTTACTAAAACTTTCTAATTTTGATAATAATAACTTCCTCATAGACCGATAAGAAAAATCAACATTAATATCAGAATAGTTAAAAGCTCCTCGAAAAGAATGATTATTATAGTAATAAGTAATTATAGATTCCATATTTTCTTTTTTTATAGATAAATTAAATACAATTAAACTATAAAACTCTCTAACAGCATCAAGATTTTGTACTTGATAATTCTCTTCTTCATTATTAACAGTTAATAATACATTATAACTCTTATCAGGAAAAAGAGAATAATACAAGTAATCAGAAAGATAAGAATAACTTATATTTATCGGCAATTCTTGTGACTCAACAATATTATTATTAACGTATTTTATATTCATGAAATGAAGTGTATTATCCTTAATAAACAATCTTTTTTCCTCTGTTTGATTATTTTTAGTATACATCAATGAAACAGTCCCATAAGTATAAAGTTTTTTAAATGAATCAAATAATAAAACATTATGATCATTACTATTAGACATAGTTCTCCCCACCTTGGTTATTATTATAGCACATATCAAATATGTGTCAAAAAAATTATAAAAAAATGAAATATAAAATAATATAAACTATAAAAAGCAAAAATAAATATAA
>CAMOWA010000089.1 GCA_946628005.1 uncultured Caryophanales bacterium | reverse complement strand
AATCACTAAAAATTGGCTTCTTATGTCAATTTGGGGAGAAATTGGGGATGAACTCTTCAAACTAGACCTTTGTAATACTTTGAATTTCAACAAAAATCAATGCTGATAATTATGAGAGTACAAAAAAGATTTAGTAATATTGAATTGTTAATGTGCGTTAGTAACTAATAAATTTTCTAGTACATTTCCTGCGTGTTTATCGTGTGATTTTAAAGGATGTACATAGAAATTATAGGTTGTAGTAATTTGTGCATGACCTAGTCTTGCTGATACAGTTGCTACATCTACTTGCTGAGCAATAAGCAATGTTGCATTTGTATGGCGTAAACCATGAAATGTAATAACAGGCAAGCCAATTTGCTTGATAAATTTTTCAAACCATTTACTAATTGTTGATGGAGTGATAGGTTTGCCATCTACTTGTACAAATAACCTATTAGAATCGTGCCAAAAATCGCCTACAATCGATTTTTGTTCTTCATACCATAACTTAATTCCTCAAGTAAAGAAATTACAAATTCGGGTATTGCTACCTCCCTGATGGAACTTTCTGTTTTAGGACTTTTTGTAAATATTCCTTTATCAGATAAATATTGACTTGATTTGTTTATGCTGATAATTCCATTTTTTAAATCTATATCAGACCATTCAAGTCCAGCTAGTTCTCCAAGTCTTGCACCTATGAATATGTCTAGTAAAACTGCAACTTTATATTTAATGTCATTTCCAGTTAACTTTTCTAAATTATCTATTAGAATTCTAGTCTGTACTTCATCATAGCAATCTCTTTTTGGTTTAGGTGCTTTAGGTGGTTGAACTCGTTCTGCAGGATTATTTACAATCATTTGCCAATAAACAGCTTTAGTTAGCATTGCATGTAAAAGTCTATGATGTTCTAAAATTGTTTTCTTAGATAAAGGCTTTCTAGTTTTCTTTCCATTGTTGTTTTTCTTTCTAACAATTTGTGTATCATCTTCAAGCAAATTGTAAAATTGCATAATGTCTATTGGTCTTATTTTGTTTAACTTGAAATGTGCAAAGTAGGGAAGAATTCTAGATTCTAACATTCCAAGATATCTGTTATATGTAGATGGTGCTAGTTCTTTTGAACCATAATCACGTTTCCAGATTTCAAAAAATTCTTTAAATGTTGGTACGTTTCCTTCAACGACAAATCCATTTTCAACTTCTGCAATGTATTTTGCAAGTTCTGTTCTTGCTTCAGATTTGTTCTTACAATGAATTGTTTTTTGATGTCTTATAGATTTTCCATCTAAATCATAGCCTTTAAATACTACTAACCTATAACTGTCTTTACCACGTTTTTCAATACTACCAGTCAATTTTTTGCCTCCTTTCTAAAACTAACAATCAAAAAATATATAATTAATTGTCGTGATTAAATTATAACATCATAATTTTTCAAAACAAAACCCAACAATTAAATATTTAATTTATTTTTTATAGTTGTAGGGGAGAGAGAAAAAGAGTGGGATTTTTAAGAAATCTTTAAAAATCTCAAAAATCCCACATACTATTAACTTTAAAACTTTTTCGGAATATCAAAATATTCTGCACAAGTTGATAAACTATTATTTTTCTATTTAAGTTAAAATAATATTATATTTGTCTTCATACTCGTGATAAGTCTTATTTATTTCATCATATATTAATTGTAAATTCTCTAATAAGCTATTATTAAGATATGCTTCTTTTAATTGTGGCTTTTGTATTAATGCCCATTTTAGTTGTTTATATGAATATCTAGCAAAGGTTAACCATTCAGGGTAATTAATTGCTAAAGGATTCTTTGTAAAAAAGATTTTTCCTGCATTAACCGAACAAGAAATAGAATGACTTATAAATAACATTGTGCTTAATTTAGGATTTTTTTCTCTATCTAAAGAAAAGGGAATAGAATCTTTTATTGATTTCCCCTCATGTATTTTCTTCAATGAATAACAAATTCTCACTATTACTTCAATTAGCATGGTTGGAATTGAAGATGAACAAAAATGTATAAAATCGTATCCTTCATAGTACATTCCCTGAACAATTTCAGCTATTGTCTGTTCTTCTTTGCCAATCTTTCCAAATTGAAATAAGTTAAAAACACTCATAAATGGTGCAGGCAACCCCATAGATGTTGTAACATCTGATTTAAAATGTATAATCTGTTTAGTTATTGCTTTAAATATATCATCTTCTTTCCTATCGCTATATTCCTTAATGACTTGTGATACTATTTTCCCATTTTTATCAATTGATGTCATTGTTCCATTTAATATATCTAATACTCCAAATAATAATCCTAAAAATGGATCGTGTCCTAAAGTCAGTAATCTGTGATAATATGTAGATAATCCTTCTACTCTTATATTTGTATTTCTATTATCTTGTGCATCATAAGGAACTTTACTAATTTTTGAATTTGCTAATTCTTCCATATCTGCTTCTGGAAATTCTTTTTCAAACCAATTACGAACATAATTAGATAATTTACCTGCCTCTAATCCGTTTTTAGTTCTATGTGGCATTCCTATTAAAAGTATATCTATAACTGCTGAAAGTAATCCTGCCAATACACTAATAGCTATTTCTGTATTATCTAATTTATAAAGCTCTTTAAATTCATTATTTAAACTATTAATAACAACTTTATTTGCAATCAATTCTTCACTTGTAAACAAATCATCAATAGAAATGTTTTCTTTTATTTCTTTTGATGCTTCCTTACACATCTCTTCCCAAGTAGGAACAATAATCTTTTTTTTCTTATTTATTACACTTAAATTGTTATCCCTTACAGAATATCCCATATTATTTAATAAATTTTCCGTATTACAGATGGTTTCTTCTAATTTTTCTTTATCTATACTGTTTATATTATTTAGTTCTGTTTCTTGATATTTCAACACTTTATTAATATTTGCTTCATTATTTTTATTAGACTGCTTCTTCATTAATATTCAAATCCTTTCTCAAATCCTCTATTGCTTTGGTTAACATGATATTTAAACTTTGAAGATAATCTAATCTTTTTTGATCTGCATCTGTTTCTTCTTTTAAAGATTGAATTATTGCTTGATGCTTTCTTAAAGCCTCTTGATACAATCTTTCTTTTTCCTGTTTAAGTTGTTTGTTTTTAAGATGAGTAGCAACCCCAACTCCTGTAGCTGCCAATCCTGCAATTGGTGCAGCGAGAACAAATATACCTGCTACCATTCCTCCGCCAATAATTCCTCCTGCTGCAGCTAGTCCAGAAGTTATACCAGCAGCTGAAAGTCCAACTGTTCCAAGTCCGTATAAAGCTGTAAATGAAACTACTCCACCTATTCCAGCACCTAATGCTCCAGTTAAAACTTCAGGAATCGCACTCTCACTTATTGTTCTAGTTTTATCATTTATAGCATTTGCAGCTTCATTAACTACATTTACAATTGGCTGTAAAGATTCTATGTTTTTATAAATCATATTTTTTTTATTCATTATTATCTCCTACTTTCTTACTACTAAATTTCTAATTATTAATTATACGGAATATTACAAAGTTCAGAGTATCAAAATATTACGGCTATTCATTTCCTCTTAAATCTATTTTTAATATTAAACTAAATATTGGTATATTTAACATTATTTTAATCCCTTTCAACTGAAAATTTATTATTTCTTAAATGAATGATAATAAATAATTATATCTGCATCTTTTGGGAAAATTTCATCTTTTTTAAAATTATCATTATTATTAATTGTTATTTTATCAGTTGATCCTTCCTTATTGACCCAACCAAAAATTAAATCTTCTTTTGGTACACTTTTTATATTTGAAAATCCCATATTGATAAATTTTTCTTCAACTTCTGTGTATTGTACTCCTATATAATCCTTTGCATTTATAGAGATTTTTGTTTCTCCTTCTTTAGGTGTTGAATACCAAAAAAACATAAAGCAGGAAAAGCCAATCACAATGATTAAAAATCCAAAATATATAAGCCACCATTTAGTTTCTTTTTTCTCACTAGTAGGTGTTTCATTTTCAATTTCAAAAGATTTATTATAATCATCTTCATCTTGAAGTTCATCATCCTCATATTCTATATATTCTTCATCATCATCTTCATAATTATCTTCACTATTTTCTATCAAATTATTTTTATACAAATTTATTGATGATGTCGCAATTCCACTTATAAAACCAACTAATCCTTTCCCTAATGCCTTTCCTGCTTGATATGCTAAATCATTTTCTACATCATAGTCTTCATTATGACTATCATAATCAAAGTACTCTATATCTCCATTTTCATCTTCAAAATAACCTGTACCATCTGAATATTTATAACCTTTACTGCCATCCGCTCCTTCAAAATAACCACTTCCATCTGAATATATCTGTCCTTCACTTCCATCACTTCCATTATAATAGCCACTTCCATCTGAATATATCTGAATTTCAGTACCATCATCGCCATCGTAATATGCACTACCATCTAAATATCTGTCTCCATTTCCGTCATCTAGCTGACTATAATCATAGTCTTTTGAAAATAAGAATTCTTTACCAATGTTCTTTTTCATTTTTTCTCCCTTCTAAATTCTAGAATATCTTCTGCTATTAATTTTTCTATTTTTTTACAAATCCTTTTTATAATTTAACTTATATGCAAGATTACAATCTTACAAACAAGTTTATTTTTTTAGTTTTGTGCTTTCTATCCAATTTTCAAATTCTTTTGCAGTAATTTGATTTGTTAAGTATTCATTCTTTTTCATAGCACCAATTTTTTTATAATCTTCATATTTTTTCAAATTCTTTTCTGGATTTAAAGTTGAAGCTTTTTGCAATGACTGATATCTTGCTCTATATTTTTTTAATAAAGGATCTTTGCTTAATTTTTGTTTGTAAGTAATTTCTGGTGCAAGATCTTTACAGGTTTTATTATTTTTGAATATATTATTACAGTATTTAGTGTCATGATTAGAAAATGGGATAAAAAATTTACCACAGTTTTCACATTTACATATTAAATATTTTGAACTAGCAATCTGCCTAAATGTTAAATATAAAATGGATTCGTAAGTTCTACTTTTATAGGCACAAGGAATGTTTGAAGATATGTTTAGATTATGATAATTAGAAAAATTAAAATCAATAACAATTTCTCCAATAGACTCTTTTAAGTCTGTTTCATTTAAATCTTCAAAGTAATCTGATGGGATTAATGTATCAAGTTTATTTTTGTTATAATTTGAAAACTCAGAGTCTTTAAATTTAAAATTTTCATATAAATGTGAATACTTATACCTTTTTATAGCAATATCCCATAATATATCGTGAATCCATAAAAAGTCTTCTTTATATTTTTTATATATTTTATTTAAATATTCTAAGTATTCTTTTTCAGATATTGTAAAAGTATAATTTATATATTTTTCTTTATACTTTTTATTTATTAATGAATAATAGTGTTCAAAACAGTATTCTTTGATAAAGCTTTCTACATTTTCTTTTTTATTAAAATCTATATTTAAAAAATCAATTAAAAATGTACCAATTGGATTTTCTTGAGGTTCCATTAAATATTGAGAATAATAATTGTTTCCATTTTTAATCATTTTTTTATATGTAATTATTTCTTTGTTTTTATCCAAATTAAAAATAATGTTTAAAGTTGGTTCCATATTACACCTACAATTCAAAATAAAATAATCAATTATCGATTGTTAGGTTTATTATTAACAAATCGACAATTATAATTACAATTAATAATTGTATGCCACAATTATACAATTCAAATAATAAAAAGTCAAGAAAGGGAGGTGATTTTATGAACGAACCACCAAAAGTAGAAAGAACAACATTAACGATGAAAGAAACAGCTGAGTATTTAGGTGTTTCATATTGGTTAGTAAATCAATTAGTTAGAAGAAAACAAATACCATGTGCAAGAGTAGGCGGTAGAGTGTTATTTAGAGTTAAAGCTTTAGATGAGTACTTAAGTGCAAAAGAAGAAAAATCATTAAACAGATAAGAAAGGAGAAAGACTGTATGCAATGGATTAAGATATTTACAAGTATATTTGG
>CAMOWA010000088.1 GCA_946628005.1 uncultured Caryophanales bacterium | reverse complement strand
GGTTCTTGTTTTGTTATGTTCACTGTATATGTTTCTGTTTCATTGTATGGTTCTTCTACTGTTATGTTTTCTTGATATTCTTCTGTTTCATTATATGGTTCTTCTACTGTTACATTCACAGTATAGTTTATTGTGTATGTCTCGTTTGTTGTTTCGTTTACTAGTTTCCATGTCCATGACATGTTTATAGGAGTTTTATTTATACTTATTCCAATCATGTTTTGGTAGTGTGTTCCACTATTATATTCATCTAATGCTTTGTAGTAATATAGTTGATATGTTGTTTTATTATCACTAAGTAACCCATTATTTGGTATTTTACTATTTATTAAAGCGCCTTCGATTTTAGTTATATAATATTGTAGTGGATGTTTAAATCCAGGTAGTGTTTCTGATAGTTTTGTTGTGTTATGGAAATCATTTTTTATCAAGAAGTTTATTCCCTCTTGATATACTGTTAAGTTAGTTGGATCATCAAAGCTTTCTGTATCATTCCAGAATAATACTAAGAATCCTTTTATGTATTCAATTACATTTTCGTTTGTTACTTGATTATATCTTATTTGATTGGTTAATAGTTCTCTTTCGAATATTGTATGATATACTGGTGGTAGAGCATCTGGTTCTATACAGAAACCATTATTATCATCGCTGAAGTATTGCTGTGCTCCATAGTTCAATGCAAATATTGTTTTATATGTATCAGTGTTATTTTCCAGCGTGTATATTTTTTCAGTAGTGTTTGCTGGTACTACGTCTTTCGTGTTGTATATTGTTCTATTAGAATATCCTTCAACATCTGTTTTGTTTATTATTGTATTATTTGGTATTGTGTTATTTATTAATGTTATAATACTATAGTCAATGTATATTGAGGAACTGTTATCTGTTGAAGTGTTATTGTTGAATTGATTGTTTTTAATAGTTTGATTTCCTGATACAGAGTATATTGCTCCTCCATAACTTGCATTGTTATTTGTGAAATTATTATTTGATACTGTTTGACTGCTTATACTGTTTAGTATTGCTCCACCATCATTTGTTGCTGTGTTGTTTTTGAAGTTGTTATTGTTTATATTATCTTTTGTATTGAAGCTGTATACTGCTCCTCCATAATCTGCACTGTTATCTATGAATGTATTGTTTGATACATTGTTTGTATCATTATTTGCTTCCAAATCAAGAGTATTATGGAAGTTCAGTACTCCCCCATACTTTGCACTGTTATTTGTGAATGTATTATTTGTTAAAGTAGTACTTCCATGATTAGCAGATAATACACCACCATTAGTTGCATTATTGTCTGTGAAATTGTTATTATTTAATAGTGTATATACATTAAAGGAATATACAACTCCTCCCTCTTTATCAGCACGATTTTTAATGAATGTACTATTATCAATCGTTGCATTTGCATATAACTGTATAGCACCACCGTATTCTGTAACAGAATTATTTATGAAAGTACTGTTAATAATACTCATATTATTATATGTGGCACTTATAGCTCCTCCATAACTTGCATTGTTATCTGTGAATGTACTGTTTATAATAGTCCTAGTTTCATCATTTGAATTTATAGCTCCACCAGTAAAAATTGCATCATTATTCGTGAATGTACTGTTTATGATATTTAACTCTCCATCACTAGAATATATTGCTCCACCTAAACTTGCAGTGTTATCTATGAATGTACTGTTTATAATACGTAACACTCCATTAGTTGAGTGTATTGCTCCACCATAGATGACAGCACTATTATTAGTGAATGTTGAATTATTAATGGTTAAATTACCGTAATTATTTATTGCATTAGCTGTTCCATTTTTGAAAGTTATCCCATTAATACTAATAGTATATCCATTACTAATAGATAGAATATTACTATTATTACCCATAAATATTATTGTTTTACCAGATTCTGCGGTTATATTGAAGTTTTTAACATTTGCTGTTACTGTGTTTGAGTTGATGTTTAATGTATTTTTATAATAATATGTATCATTATCATCGTCTGTTACTAGATATACTGTACCTCCATTAGTTACCTTAGTTAATGCATTTGTTATATTGGTTGGTTTTGTACTATCACTACCATCACCTGTTCCTTTACTGTTAGCATAAACATAACCCTCAGTTGATTCTTGTTTTAGTTTCTTAGTTGTTGTTTGTGTATTCTTTGTTATTGATTGTGAATTGTTACTTTCTAAAGTTATATTCGTTTCCATATGAGAACCATTATTACTTTCATGTATAGTATTACTTTTTAAGGATGTTGTGTTATTAACATCATTAGCATTAACTGAAGTTAATAATATTAATACAGTGAAGATTAATATCATTATAGATATGTGTTTTCTTGTTATATTCATTAATTTTCACCTCCCGTCTATGTATGTATATCTAATGATATTTCTGAAAAGATATCATGATTATTTTTAATTTTATTTTATAAATATTTTTCTTAATTGCTTAAATTAGTTTAATCCTTATTTTTGAAAAAAGAAACATTCAAATACTTTTTATTTGATAATATAACATCTATACGTATATATTTTTTTATAATTAATGATTGTTTTTATAAAATAGACTATAAGTTATTATTTAAAGGATTATTATGCTTTGTAGAAAAAATCTATAGTTTATAAGGATATTATTTAAAAAGTTTTCATGAAATCTTTAAAATATGAGATGATGAGTGGTCAAAAGTATTTTTTAAGTAAATACTTCTTATATGAAGTAGTTAAATTTACTAAATTATTTTTTATTATATAATTACCTTATAAAAAATTTAATAATCAAAAAAAATAGATAGAATTGAAATCAAATTTTATAATATTATAATTCTTCTTTTAATAATTCAAAGAAATCCACACATTTATCAGGATTTACCCTATGTAAAGTATGATAACAAGAAGGACAATAAGTTATTACTTTACTTCCACTAAGAGTTTTCAATGCCATTTTTTTAGTTAATTCTTTACTACCGGCTTTCATACCTGCACCAAAACCACAGCAAGAATTAGCACGACGTTTAGGTACATTTTTAATAATAGTTCTAACTTGTTCTTTTCGTTCAAGTGCATGACATGGATCATGAATAATATAACCTTCACAATTAATTTCTTCATTGTTAAATAAATCCATAGCAAATATTACATCAATATTAAAATCAGGATATTTTGTATAGTATTTTGTGAATGATTCATAGCATCCTGGACATATTGTTATGATTTTTTTCACACCATGTCTATTAAATTTGTCTATGTTGTTTTTTACTACTTTATCTGCTATTTCATAGTTTTTTAATTCAAATAACATTACACCACAACAACTTTCATCGGACAATACATCGTACTGGATTTCTTTTTTATCAAGACATTCTGTAACAAAATCTATTAATTCACTTTCTCTAAATCTACAAGTACAGCCTCTATGAAGTATAGTTTCATGAGTTTTTCCATCATCAACTAGTTGCATGTCTTCTCCATAAGTGTTACCTTTGTATATTATGTTGTTTTTTATTTTATCTGAATAGTTCATAAATTATCAAGTCATTTCTAATTATTTTTTCTAGATAATTATCTTATATTTTTTTCTTCTATTATCTCTTCTTCTTGAATCATAGGCTATTAAATCATATACAACAGGATCGTTTATCAATATTTTCCATACTTTGTATGTCTCATTGATAAAATCCTTATTTAATTCTAGATTATCTCTTATTATTGGACACTCATAAGGTATTTCATTTTCATCAAGAATTAGGTGAAGAGTACCATTACTATTTATATGAGGTATTAGAGGAAATGTTCTGCATTGAATTGGTCTAATACTACGATTACATTTAGGTGGGTTTGTGCATTCAACAAGGTATACGTCATCATCCCAACTGTGAGGGTAATCTATGTCTTTTGAATTAATACAGTATAGATTGAAGCTGTCACTATCTTCATACATTAATTCTTCTCCAGGTAGAAGATATAATCCTACTTTTTCTTCTTTGTTATTATCATCATAGACGCAGCATATTTCTCCACATAGTTTTCCACAATCATAGTCAAGTGGTGATACTTTATCTAGCATATCGTATATTTTCTGTATATTTTTTTTCATTTGACTTGCAGTTATTTCCATGTATTAATACTCCTGGATTTATTTTAATTATGAATTAATCTATTCTAGTAGTTGTTTTTTCTTCATTATTATACTATTGGTTTTTTTTAATTAGTATAATTAATGAGATTTATTATATTGGGAAGTATGGATAAAATTAGTTGTATGTTTTCCGTGGATTTTGAAAAAATGTAATTTTTATATAAAATATGTTAATTAGAATTACTTGATAATTATTGTTTGTTCACACCTATATTTTATATAAAAATGCATTAGTCTAATAAGACACTTATATATTATAGTTAATTTGTATAAATAGTTTTTACTAGTTTTTATTAGTTTAGAGTGGTATTTACAAGATATTAGATTGAAATGAGTGAATATTTTAGTATATCCTTGTTTTTTAGATTAATAGATTATATTTTAGTAGTACTTAAGTTTACTTGTATAGTATTCTCATAATTTTTCTGTTCAGATTATTGATTTAATTTTAGATATAAATATAAATCAGAATAATTTAACCTATATAATATAGGAGGGAATCATCATTGAAACATTGTAAAAATTGTGGAGCAGAATCACCTGATGATGCACCATCAGGTATTGTTTGTGGTTATAAATTCACAGATGATGAAGTACCTATGTCTTATAATAGTACTAATTATGGAGTATCTGATAATACTTATCAGGATTATAATCAACAGGGTCAATATTCACAGTTTACACATAATCATTCATATTATAATCCTAGTAAAAATAAGGCTTTAGCTGTTATATTATCATGTGTAATAATTGGATTAGGTAATGCTTATTTACATCTATTTAAACGATTTGCTGTAGAGATAATAATTACATTAATACTATCTACTATTTTTCAGTATGTTGTTAGTACGGTAGGATGGATTACTTTAGTATTCTATATTTTTGGTATAATATATATGGTATGGGTTATCTATACTATTTATGATACGTATCTATGTGCTAAGGCAATACAAAACAATGAAGATTTACCATTATTATTTAGATTATGGGATATTAGGTAATGAAAAAAATTAGTATTTAGAAAAGTATTACATTTTTTCTTGTTAAATATAATTACCCATATCTTACTTTTTTTTATATTAATAAATATGATGTTGATTATTTTAGAATTCGCCTAATTTTTCTTGATTTGTTTTTTGTGATGTATTTTTTGTTTCAGATGACCTAATTTGCCAGTTATTATCGAAATCTACTTGTATTTTATTATCTTCTAGATATACTTCTACTGCACAACATCCAGCATATATTCTATAATAAGTAGGGTTATCCATATCTTGATATATTTCAGTTTCATATCCTGTTATTTTATCTAGTTTTAGGGATAGTTCATCCACTAGTTTCTCAACAACTTCGGGAGTAGGATCTTTATCAAAGTATTTTTCAAAGAAATCTAAATTATCCATATTTATTAATATCATCTTTTCACCTTTAATATTATATTTAATAGTGATATTTATATAAATGTAGTTAATTTTAGTTTAAACTAATTATGTATCTTTTTTTAATTTTTTATCCATTTTTCATACTTAAAAAAGTAATATGTCTAAATGGTATATTTTTTAAATTCTCTTAATGAATTTTAGAATGAATTAATGTAATATTTTCTAATAATTATTCAAACATTCTTAACAAAATCAGAAAAACGAATATAAAAAGTAATAAAAAAAGGATTATAAAATATAAAAAAGAGATTATAAATAAAAATATAGAATAAATTAAAAAAACAACGATAAATAACAAGATAATATTAATTTAAAATGTTATAATTATAATTAAAAAAATATATCTAAAAATTGATATCTACAAAAATAAAAAATACTTTAACATAAATAAAGCATTTTATAGGTACAATAGGGCTATATATTATATACCTAAAAGGGCTATAGTAATAACTATGTGGGTATAAATTTAACAACGATTTTAAGTGGTGAAATTATATGTCAAGAAAATATTTTACAAAAATGGAAAACGA
>CAMOWA010000087.1 GCA_946628005.1 uncultured Caryophanales bacterium | reverse complement strand
GTTTTATGAAAAAGAGAAGTTTTATTTTATTATTCGTAGTTGGATTGGTTGGATTGTTTTTACCTAGGGATACGTTTGCAGAGAATAGTTTTGAAACTAGACTGAATATGGACTATAGATTTTTTGTAGAAGATCAGGATGAAAAAGATATCGATACTCTTCATTTTAAATTACATGATGTAAATAATGTTATTTCATTTGATTCTGAGTATGATCCTGAAAGGAAAGCATATTATTTTTTAGGAGATAATATTTTAAATGGTGATCAGGAAATCATTAATGGTGAGAGAATTTTACCTAGTAATTTATTAGAAGATATCACTAATGTAGATATTTCTAATGTAAATTCCTATGATGAATACATGAATGTATTAAATTCTATACCTTCTAAATATGCTTCGATTGAATTATTAAATAATAATAATATTCCGGTATATTTATTTTATTTACCATTTGTATTGGAAGAGGTTAATCATAAGGGTGATGGAGAACCTATTAAAAAGACTGTTTTTTCTGAAGTTTCTATAATGTTAGATGAAAATGGTTATAATAGAATTTTTATTGGTTTAGTTAATAATTCTTGTGCTTATGTAGAGAGTGAGTATTTTGTTAATGTACCTGAGGATATTATAAATAGGGTGATAGAAAATCTTTCATTTATTAGGAAGTGTGCATTAGATTATGATGAGAATTTAATGAATCAATACTTATCTTTACAAGTTGCTACTTCGGAGATTCAAAATGACAATTATCTAAATAAAGGATTTTTAAATGATAAGTTTTCAACGGGAGAGATTGCTAGTGGAGATATAGCAAGTAGTGATATTCCTAGCTATGGCTCACGAATGAATAATATATTTAATGGAAAACAAATATCAGCAGTAAAATTGAGAAATAGTAGTGATAATTTAAAAGAAGAATTACTAAAAGATTATTGTGATTGTCTACCTGTATTTGTACAGGCTAGGAAAGCTCCAAGTATTGTTGAAGTTATAACAAATCCTAAAACATTTACAACAGGAGTTATGGTACTAGCAGTTAGCTTATTACTAGCACTTGGATTTGTAGCATTTATTCTTACTAATCAAAAGAAGAGTGATGTAGAATTATAATAAAATAAGAAGAACTAAATGTTCTTCTTTATTATTATATCCCATTTTTTTATTATATTTTTTTCATTGTATAAATCTTTTATTTTTATGGCTTCTTTTCCTAAGCTATCTCTTATTTCTTTGTTTTCTAATAATAATTCTATATTTTTTGTTAATTCTTTTTGATTGTTTTTAGGAATAATTATTCCATTTTTATTATTATTAATAAATGTATTTAAAGCCTCTGTTGAGTTTGTTGTGATTACTGGAAGAGACACTGACATTGCTTCTAAAAGAACATTAGGCATACCTTCATAATTAGATGGTAATACAAACAGAGTAGATTTTTCTAGTTCATCTTTTATATTATTAATTGGTTCTTTTATTATTACTTTGTCTTTTAATTTTTTCTTTTTTATAAGTTTTATTAGTTTCTTTTTTTCTTTTCCTTTTCCTATAATTATAAGCTTATAATCTTTATATTTTTTATCTAATTTTGAAAAAGCATCTATTAATAATGGATTGTTTTTTTGTTTTTCTAATCTTGTTACTGTTATAATATATTTTTCTTTTTTTCTTTTGTTATTACTTAGAAATTCATCAGAAATATAATTTGGAATTATTTTTATTTTGTTTTTTAAATAATTTGGAAAGTATTTTTTATAGTTTTCATCTTGTATAGTAATTATATCTGATTTTTTATAATAATGGTTTCTAATTATTTTTTCTATAAATGATTTAAATTCACTATTTGGGTGATTTCTAATAGAAGTTATTATTTTAGTGTTTTTTAAATGTTTTTTTATTGATAAGACTCTTATTGTTGGTTCTGGTAATGTTACAATTATTATATTTGGATTTTCTTCTTGTAAAATTTTTATTAATTTTTTTGTTCTTTTTGGAGAGATTTTTGTTATTATTTTTTTTGGTAATTTTTCATTTATTTTATTAGCTTTATCTATTGGAATTACTTTTATTTTGTTGTTTAATTTATAATCTATAGGTCCATTAATATTGGTAATAATTGTAATATCATAATCATTTATATAATGGTTAGCTAGGTTTGTTATAGTTCTTTCTGTTCCACCTTTAATCATTGCCATTGTGTAGAATACTATTTTTTTTTTATTTTCTTTTTTATACCATTTTATAAAATTAGTGATTCCTTCTTTAAAATTTTTTTGTGGGGTCCAATTAAGTATTTTTTTTGCTTTAGAAATATCTCCATATGTTTTATTAACATCACCAATAGGTTTTTTTTCATATTTTATTATTGCTTTTTTGTTGGTTATTTCTTGGATAATATCAACCATTTTATTTATAGAGTTTGGATTTGAACTTGCTAAGTTAAATATTTCATATTGTTCTTTTTTTGTTTTCATATAATCTATTGCTTTAATAACTCCATTTACAATATCATCTACATAGGTATAGTCTCTTATCATAGATCCATCTCCAAAGATAGTTATTTCTTCATCATTTAATATTTTTTTAGTAAAAGTGTGAATAGCAAGATCTGGTCTTTGTCTAGGTCCATATACTGTAAATGGGCGAATAATTACTATATTAAAATGATAATTTATATAATAATTATATAACATTATTTCAGATGAACGTTTTGTTGCGGCATATATACTTACTGGTGTATCTGTAATATCTGTTTCTTTAAATTTATTTTTATTACTGTTACCATAAACACTACTTGAGGAGAAATATATTATATTTTTACAGTTATATTTTTTCATTACTTCTACTAGATTAATTGTTGAAATAACATTTTCTTCATAATAAAATGTTGGATTTTCTTCAGATGGTCTTACTCCTCCAACTCCTGCTAAATGTATAATGCAATCAAATTTCTTTTCTTTTTGAAATACTTTATTTATTTCTTCTTTGTTTCTTAAATCTATTTCATATAGTGTATAATTTTTATTATTATTTATTTCTTTAATATTTTTTCTTTTTTGTGTTGGATTATATGTATCATTAAAATTATCGATTACTACAACTTTATGTTTTTTTATGATTTTTTCTGCAAGATTTGATCCGATAAAACCAGCTCCACCTGTTATTAATATTTTCATATGTTGTCCTCCTCAATTAAAGATATCCATTTTTTTATGATAATGTTTTTATTAAAGTCTTTCGCTCTTTTTTTAGACATTTTTTTATAGAGATTATAATCTTTTTTATTCTTTAATAAATTAATAATTTCTTTAGCAAGTATCTTTTCATTATTAGTTATATAATTAGTATTATGTTCATTTATAAAACTTGGTATTAATATTCCATATTTTCCATGGACTATTTTTTTTATTCCTTTTTTGTATTCTTCATCTGTTATTATTTCGCTATTTCCCCCAGGAGAGGCAGTTGCAATTACTGGGAGGGATGAGGACATTGCTTCTAAAAGGGCATTTGAAAAACCTTCATAGTCAGAAGCTAAAATAAATATTTTTGATTTGTTAAAATATTTATCTATTTCTTTTGTATAACCAATTAATTCTATATTTTTTTCTAAGTTATATTTTTTTATTAGATTTTCTAAGTATTTTTTATTATTTCCTCTTCCTAATATTAATAATTTTGCATTTTTTATTTTTTTTGTAACAATGGACATTGCTTTTATTATATGTTCTTGTCCTTTATGTTTAGTTAATCTTCCAATAGTAATAATTATATTATCTTTTACTATATTTTGTGATTCTTTATCGTATGTAAAGTTTTCTATTACTTTTGTTTTTTCTTTTTTAGCATAAAAGTTATTAATGATATCAGTTTGTACACTTTTTGAACAACAAATAATTTTATTTGCTTTTTTATTTGAATAGATTGTTCCTAGTTTTGCGATTAATCCTTCTTTTTTTGTACTTAAGTGGTTTCTTATTGATATAAATGTTTTATCTTTATATTTTGATAATACATTATATAAATTATAAGATGTTAAATAACTAATAGAAATATCTATATTATTATCTTTTTTTATTTTTTTTAATTTTTTAATTCCTATTAATCTTTTTATAGGATTATTACTTATAAATTCTTTTATTTCTATTATTTTTCCATTAAATTGATAATCTTTTTCTTTGTTATTTGCTACTACTAAAATTGTATTATATTTATTTGATAATTCTGTCGCTATAGAAGAAATTGATCTTTCTGATCCACCATCTCTTAGGCTTTCTATTAGAAATAGTATATTCTTTTTCATGAAACCACCTTGTAAAAATTATAACAATTATTGTATAGAGTTGCAAACATTAAAAAAAATGATTTGTAAGCAAAACTTTGAGACTTCTTTATCTAATAATGATGATATCTTTTAAGGAAACAATTATAATCTTGATAATATTGATTTTATGAAGAATTCTTCTCATATTTATTCTGATGAATTATGGAATGAGCTTCTTCATCTGGAATTGATGAGATGGTTGCTGAAATTTTATCTAGAACAACTGATAATAAAGCAATTTATTCTAAATATTAATGTAAATTATCGTTTTAAAGAAAAAAATGGAATTGGTAAGAGTTTTAAATTATATGATATTATTAATATATTTATTTTTAATTCTTTATATGATAAGGATAGTGATACTTATTCTATTATAGATAATAGAAGTGATAGTGATTATCAAGATGGTATTAAAGAGTTTAGTAAAACTATTATAGATGAGATAATGAATAGTAATTTTAGTGAATTAGCTAATAAGTATAAGTCTATAACTTCTGTTAATTGTAGTGAAAGTAGTTGTGATATTTATACATACATTACAAGGATACTTGAAGGAGAAAATAAAGATATTTATGCTGATAGTATTAGGACTTTTAGATATTCAATACAAGCAAGGTAATGGTAATGATTATTATGATATAGGATTAAGTGTTTATAATAATACTTGTTATTTATTAAATAGTGATATTGATTTAGATATGTATAAAATAGTAAATTTAACTAGATCAATAACAGAAGCTTACACATCTAATTTAATAAGTCTATATAGTGATGGTTCTATTTCTATGGAAGATATTTATAAAGAAGTAGATATCAATACTTTGAAAGATGAATACTGTAACAAATTACCAGTAATTAGTTTAAGAAAGAATCAAAAGACATTAAATAATAGAATAGTAGTACTTATTATTTCGATAGGTAGTAGTTTATTTATTATTAATAGAAAAATAAACATGTAATTATAATATTACGTGTTTTTTAATTGTACTTTAAAATTATTTATAATAAAATTTATATAGAGGTATTAATATATGAAAAAGATAATTATATTATTGTTTATTGTTGTTATAATTATAGGAATTTATGTTTATTTAGATTTAAATCAGAATAAAATATCTTTTTATGAAGTGAATATTAATGTAGATAAAGATAATCATATAGATGTATCTAGTGAAGAAGATTTTATAAAAGCAATAGAAAGTAATATAAAAATAATTAATATAAATAAAGATTTGGATTTAGGTTATTATTATCTTAATAATAAATCTATTTCTAGTAAGTATATTATAGAACATACTGAACCTTTAACTCATCCAGTATTAAAAGATACTGGAGTTAGTAAATTATTAATAAAAAATAGAGATGGATTAGTTATTAAATCTAGTAATGGTTCTAAGATTTTACATACAAATATTATTATAGAAGATAGTAATAATATTGAGATTAGTAATATAGAATTAGATGAATTATGGGAATGGGATGAAGATAGTTTAGGAGAATATGATAGGAATGATTGGGATGCTATAAGTATAAAGAATAGTAATAATATATTAATAGATCATATTACTTTTCATAAAGTATATGATGGAATTACTGATATAAAAAATAGTTGTAATATTACTATTAAAAATTGTAAATTAGAAAGAGTTGATATTAATAATGATACATTTTTTAATAAACAATTTGAAGAATTAGAAAATAATAAAGATAAATATTTAATGTATCAATATTTAAGAGATGAAGTTGGACTTACTATTAAACAAGTTAAATTATTATCTAGTTATCAATATAAATTATTTTTAATAGGTCCTAAAGATTTCGGTGAGAAAAATAAGAATATTGTGATTCATGATAATATGTTTTTAAATGTAAAAACACGTATTCCTCAAGCTAGAAATAGTAGTGTTTATTTTTATAATAATTATATAGATTCTAGTAATATTAATTATGATATTATTAGTAAAAAACAAAAAGAGATGATTAATAATAGTAAATATCAAAAATTAGTTCATTTAACTACTTATGGAATTATATCTATACAAAGATCTTATGTTGTATCAGAAAATAATATACTTAAAGGAGTAGAAATACCTTATACAAAGAGAAGAGATAAGTCTTATAAAAATATAGGTAGAATTATTATAAAAGAAGATAGAGAAGTTTTATCTAAATTGAAAGA
>CAMOWA010000086.1 GCA_946628005.1 uncultured Caryophanales bacterium | reverse complement strand
AAAAATATATCTAAACCTATTTTATTTTACCTATTGACAATTACCAGATGTTCTTATAACGTTTGTTATATAACAATTGTTATTATACTTCAAAATTAAATAAACGCCAATATGATTTTTTAATTTCTTATTACTTTTTTGTACATAATGACACTAAAAAAAGAACTGATTTCTCAATTCCTAACATCTTAATCTTCTGATATTTTTTACTTAACTTCTTATAAAAATTATAAACATCTGAGCATTCTTTTTTTGAAAGTTTTGTTCTTTCATCATATAATCAACTACTTATTCTTTTGATTTAAATTTATTTAATAATACTATATCCTCAGATATTCTATTTAAAGTATTACCAAATTCTTTAAAAGTTTTAATAAATTATCAAGAGTATCAATTGATTAGAACTTTATTCTTAAGGAGTAATAAAGTATGGGGCTTATAGAAGAAAATAAAATGTTTAGAAAAAAAATGGGGCTATCGAGAAACTAAATAATTAGTTTTCTTGATAGCCCCTTTTAATTACCAATCTTTTTAATTATTTTTTTATATGTGTTTTTGTAATTCAATTTCTTTATTAATATAATTAAAAACACCATTTACTATTTCTTCATATCTCATTTTTTGTTCTTGTGCATTTTTTTCCTTTTCTTCCTTAGAAAGAACTCTCTTTTCATTTACATAACAGCCAACCCAATCTTCATTCATTGCTTTATTAAGTTCTTCTTTCAAATCCCATTCTTTAAATTGTTCTAGGTTAAGCGTAATATTAGTACCTGTATTTCTTAATATACAATATGGTAATGAAAATGAAGCATAATATATAAAATAAGCAAAGGCATTTATTGTTCTAGATGATAAATCTATTCCTTCAAAATTGCTAGAATAAGCTAATAACTCAGCATTGTCTGGTATTTGCAAACTCGTTCTACTAATGTTAACTGCATCTAAATATATACTTCTATTACTTAAATCTATTTTTGAAAAATCAGATTCTGAAAAATCACATGATCTAACATCAATACCTCCTCTATGAAGTGCTTCATATGATTTTGTTAAATCAATATTAGCATTGGTTCCAGAATAAACTGTAATATATTCTACTCCATTCTTTTTTTCTATAATACTATTTCTAATTCTTCTAATACATTCATAGGCCCTTTTATCAACTGTTATCCCATCAATTTCCATACTACATATATTATCTGGATCAGAATTTAATATTGCCCAAGAAACATTTGTAAAATCCACCTGACTTAAATCAATCCTTTTTAAGAATTCTCCTGACCATACTGGTAATTTTAATATTATTTCTTTTTCTTTATCAATTGTAATTGTTTCAAATAATAAATCTTCTAGAATTTTTTTATCTAATTGAAGTTTTTGATTTTCTGGAATATCTATAATTCTTTCTTCGATAAATTTTCTTAATTCATCTTTACTTTTTATACTTAGTTTCATATTCATTTTCCCCCTATTAAATTATTTGTTAATCTTTTATCTTTCAAAACTATTAATAACCTCTTGATGATACTCTTGAGTAACCTAAATCATATTTTTTACTTAATCTTTTATAATTATTAGATTTTAATATATTGTATGTCTCAGAAGTCAATTCTGGAATTTTAGGATCATCAAAAGATCCTTCTGATGGCATTACTCTACTTCCACCTATTGGTAACATTAAAGAATTCAATGTTTTAAATATAGGTTCTTGATAATGTCTAAATAATAATGTATGAATTGTATCATCTAATTTAATCAATTCACCATTTTCATTTTTTTCAAATAATTCTATTGAATTCATTTTTCCGTAAAGATTTTTATTATTATATTTAAAGTTTATATATGTGTCCCATCCTTTTTTTTCGATATCAATTTTTCCTCCTAAAATCATACCTACTAAAAATGGGTTAATTATATCTAGAGCATAAATAGTTTGCCAAATAGAATATCCACTAAAATCTTCTCTATTAAGTTCAGCATTACTATGACTATCTCTTATTTTATAATATAGTGATACCGGTTCATTATAAAATATTTCCTTTGTCGGTATAGTTTGCATAAATGAGTTCATTGCTTTTTCGTCAAACCACTTATTATATTCTTCTTTACTATTTAATTTTTCATCTAAATCTTTAAATCTATGAATTCTATATATTCCATCTCTATCATTAGCAATTAGTCTATTTATGATATCTTTTTCTTCATCAGTAAGTAATCTAGAATTCATATTTACGCTTAATATTCCGTTTTTGTCAATTGTTATTATTCTTCCTAACTGTAAATCATTGTTAATCATATGCCTTATTTGATACCAAACAAACCTATTGATTGCTCTATAATCCCATACTTTATCATCATATTGTCTTTCACATGCTGTTTCATAATTATACATTAAAGATATTCCTCCTTAACAAGTTACTAATTATTATAGTAACTATTTCATTCTTCTCTTATTATCCTAAGTCTATTCAATTTTTATTATTAGACTCTGTATTTTTCCTTTTATCATTTGAATTTTTTCACTATATTCCCCTTTTTGTGTCTTGTATTATATCATAGAAATCCTTATTTTTCAAGTATTATATTTGTATCATTCATTATTTAATTATTTCTAATTTATGAATATTTTAGTTTATAAAACACTATTGTTATATATAATTTCTATAAACTTTTTACATGAATTAGTCATTATATTATTTTTTAAGCATATTATTCCAAAAGATATCTCTTCTGGTTTGGGATTTATATTAACTATAAAAATATCCTTATTAAGTTCATCTTTTACATATAATTCAGTAACATATCCCATACCATATCCTAGTTTTATAAAATCAATTAATAGGTTTGAACTGGCAATATTCATTTTAGGGTCAATATTAATATTATTTTTTTCAAAATATTTTTCAGCACTAATTCTAGAATTTGAAGGATATTCTTGAAGTAATATGGGATATTTTTCTAAGTCTTTTGGTTTTAATTGTATGTTTTTTAAATTGAAATATTTATTATTTGCTATAAAACAATATCTAGTTTTATCAAGTTCATAATAATTTAATTCATTATCAATGTTATTAGAAAATTTTCCTATTATAAAATCTATCATTCCATTTTTTAACTTTGTAATTAAATCTTTAGTTGGGTCTGTATAAATATCTACTACAATATCTGGATATTTATTATGAAATAATTCAATGTATTTTAATAAATATTTTTTCATTAAAGAAGTACTGATTCCTATTTTTATTGTTCCAGTATTTAATTTTGTATAGTCATTAATTTTATTATCAATTTCTTCTAATAATGTTAATGCTTGTTTTACATTATTAAAAATCTTTTCTCCACATTCATTTAGAATAACTCCTCTTTTTGTTCTTATAAATAATGGGGTATTTAACTGGCTTTCTAATTTTTTTATTTGTTTGGTTACTGCTGGTTGAGATATGCATAGTTTTTCACTGGCTTTTGTAATATTTTTAGTTTCTGCTACTACATAAAATATTCTATATAATTCTAAATTAATCATCATAACCTCCTGTTATTGGGTACATGAATTTTTTGTATTTTTATTATATATGACTTTATGGTTATAATGCAATTAGAAAGAGGTGTTTTTATGAGTGAAGATGATATTAGAAGAATTGTAATGCGAGGAAATACAGGCGAATACTCCCATGTTATCATATGGTGTGATACTTTTGATTATGAAGATGCTACTAGGTTTGTAAAATATGATGAAGATATAAATGAATTAGTTTCTTATTACAATGATTTTAGTAAAATGAGAAAAATTATGGAGGTTTATAATTATAATTTAGATTTAGAAATGCAATTAAGAGAAAATCAAGCTTATCATATTGAACCTTTTGGTCAAACAAAAATAATTGATAATAATAGTATGTTAGATAATATTAGTTATTCTACTTTAGAAAAAAATATTTTAGATGATGCATGTAATTCTTTGAAAAGAAAGTTTGAAATAAGTGAAAAATTAAAAGCTGCTATTAAATACGCTTCTTTGATGCATAAAGATCAAACTCGATTAAATGGTGATGCATATATTATTCATCCTCTACATGTAGTAGAAAATGTTTTAAAATATAAAAAATCAAGTAATATTGAAACATTATTAATCAGTGCTTGTTTACATGATACAATAGAAGATACTGAGGCTACATACTATGATATCGTTTCAAATTTTGGTTCTTTGGTTGCTAGTATAGTTTTAGAATTAACTACTGATGAAGATATGAAAAATATATTAGGGAAACAACAATACTTGTCAATAAAAATGAAGAATATGAGCAGTTGGGCCCTTGTTATTAAACTTTGTGATAGACTTGATAATGTAAATGATTTAGTAAACTGTAATGATGAAGAGTTTAAAGATAAATATATAAATGAAACGATAGGAATAATTGAATATTTATTAAATAATGCCAAATTATCAAATACTCATATAACTATTATTGAACAAATACTAAGATTATTAGTTCAATTAAGTAAAAATGATAATGAAAAAATTGAAAAATTAACTAAAATTATTAATCAACACTCAATACTAAAAATAGATATTGAAGAATATAGTCTATTTTCAAAACTAATGGAAATTGTTATTAAAGTTGATAAAGGTAAGCAATATATTAAAAAGAAAAGTAACTATTCTTAGTTACTTAGTTTATTTATTCTAATTCTTGTCTTCTTATGACCTATTACTAAAATAATCTGTTATTTGCTTAATAGTCCAATTTGTACAATATAATCCATTACCATGTTCTGGTGGTATTCCTGGACCAATTTCAAAAATTGCACCATTAAAAGCCTTTGTTGCAAATTATTTCTTTTAATTATTCTTGTCGTTTTTTATTATTATAAATCATGAAAAAAGTCATCATACCAAGTGTACATAAAATTATATCATCTATATCAAAAACTCCTACTTTAAATATGTATTGAAATAATTCTATTAATAGAATTATTCCAAATGATAATACGAAATTTATTGAAAACTTTTTAACATTAAATAAGTCTATTAAAAAATAGTCTAAAGGCATAAATACAAATAAATTTCCAAATATATTTATAATAATTGAATATATTGTTCCAGTTTTTAATATAAAAATTATAGATTTAAATGGAATTAAATTATAACTATTAATGTTATTATATCTAGCAAATATAACCATATTAAATATTAATATTATGTAATATATAAATACTATTATATTAGACAATTTTTCTGCTTTCTTTTTATCTTTTAACTTTTCAACATAATTATTACTATATATTTTATTACCAATTATTATAAATATAGATGAAATTACTATAATTAATAATCTAATAAAATAATTTACTTCTATATTTGGATTATATTCAAATCTTAAATATAGTAAGAATATAAATATAGATAATCCATAAAAGAATATAGTTAGTTTAAACTGAAAATTATATTTATTATTCTTAATAAGCTCATTATATTCAATTATCTGTTCTACATCATTTTTATTATTTCTTTTTTCTTCACCATTTAATAGTTCTGATACATCTATTTTTAATTCTTTAGCTAAGGGAATTAACAAAGATATATCCGGAGTTCCTCTTCCAGTTTCCCATCTGGAGATAGCTTTTTCTGTAATAAATAACTTACTAGCTAATTCTTCTTGAGTTATTCCTAATTCTTTTCTTTTTAATTTTATAAAATTAGATATTTTATTTAAATCCATTTTTATCACCTAATCTTTTTTTACTTATATTAATAAAAATATTATTCCATAATCAATATTTAATACTATACGTAGAAGTATTGCGATTAAATATATGCATATTGTTGGTGTTAATAAAACTATAAATAATATTGTTGTAAATATTAAGGATTCTTTAATAATTTTATTCTTTATAATATTAATCATTATTATTGATATATATATAAGATTAAAAATAATAATAAAAAAATCCAAGGCACTTTTACATAATAATAAAGTAATTATTCTTATTAAAAAATATATTATAATTAATAATCTTAGTGGTTTTATTATTTTATTATATTTAATTAAAATATAGATATCTTGTATTACTATAGTCAATATTAATAATTGTTTTATATACAATATATCTTTAAATATAAAATAATTTAATAAGTAAAGCATAGTGGTTGCTATTACAGATAATGCAAAAATATTTAATGATTTATTTTTCATAAATATCCCTTCTTTCTAAATTCATATTAATATGAAAATAGATAGAAGTCACCCTATGAATCGTAGGATTATTTATTTATAAATCCTGAATTCCAATGAAAGTGTTCTATTTTTAATTGATCCAGTATAAACTTTTGTGTATTTTCTTTTTCTTGAATCATTTTTTCTTCTTTTTATTTTATAATTGATCTAATTACTTTCTTTAATGTATTTAAAAAAAAGAAATACTAATTGTAGTATTTCTATGCTGACTTTTGATAATTACTTTAATTTGTTTTATCTAGTATGATTTCTTTCCTCTATATCTGCTGCTGGTGGTGCCATCATTGTATCTAATTTTTCTCGAAGATATTCTTCCTCTGACATTCTTCTTGGCATTGGTGCTTCTGCAGCTTGTCTAGCTGAGTTTATATCTGCTGCTGGTGGTGCCATCATTGTATCTAATTTTTCTCGAAGATATTCT
>CAMOWA010000085.1 GCA_946628005.1 uncultured Caryophanales bacterium | reverse complement strand
TTATAATTTCTGGTTGATTGATAATGTTTTCCTTTTCATTAAAGATTTCAGCTATTTCTTCTTCTGTTCGTTTGCCATATCTTTTAACAAATAATTTTAATAATTTTTTATCTTCATTATCGTAAACATTATTTCTTGCTTCTTCTCTTATTTGATCTTCAATTATTCTATATAGTGACTTATTAGTTATATCTAATTTGAATACCCATTTAGCTAGATATTCTATGTTATAAATATCTTTAAAATTTGCTTTTAATAAAATTACTGAAGAATATATATCTTCAATATTATACTGAATTATTGGTGATTTATTTAATCCACAATCATATGAAATACATTTCCCTTGATTATAAATATATACTGTAAAATCTAAAGTTTCATTTTGTATATCCATTTTTTCCTCCTTCTATAGCATTAAGCTAACGTTCCTTTTTGGCACATTATTTTAACATAAGTTTGTTTTAAGCGCAATAAAAAACAGATTATTTTAATCTGCTCCTTTTCTAAATAAAACTACTGAAAATGTTTTAAAGAATATTTTTAAATCTAACTTTAATCCTGCACATTTTGAATACTCTTGTTCAAATTTTAATCTTTCTTTAAATGTTGTATTGCTTCTTCCTGATACTTGCCAGTACCCTGTTAATCCCGGTTTCGTTTTTATGATATCTTCATAATAAGCGCCCATATCATTTTTTTCTCTCGGTAAGTAAGGTCTATTACCAATTAAACTCATATCTCCTAAGAATACATTAATAAACTGAGGTAATTCATCTAACGATGTTTTACGAATAAATCTTCCTACTTTTGTAATCCTAGGGTCATTTTTTAACTTTTTATTTTTCTGATATTCTTCTGCCATTATTTTATCAATTTCTAATGTACGAAATAATATTTCATCTGCATTAGGTACCATACTTCTAAATTTATAAAATTTAAATAATTTACCATTTTTTCCTATTCTTTCTTGTACAAAGAATATAGAATGAAAATCACCATTTAACATGTATGCTATTTTTATAAAGAAAGCAATCGGAATTAAAAGTAATAATCCAATAATAGACATAAGTATATCAAATATTCTTTTTAAACTTAGATAGATTCTTTTTTTTATTTTAAAAAATACTGTGATATCTTCCCTTGTTAAAACATTTGCATCTGAATTCATACATATCCCCCACTTTCTATATGAAACATGTAGTTTTATACGCCTTTCTCATTTTAACACAAATTTCTCTATTTTAAAAGAAAATTGCTATAAGAATTATTTATACCATAATTATACTTTTTACGATACTTATTGTTAATTATTGATAATATATATCCTTCAATCTCCTAATTATATTTTGAAGTTAAGTTCATTTTAAAAAATGAATTATCTGATTTTATTTTTGTAAATGAATCATATATTTCTATGTTATAAAGATTAGAGTTTCCGTTTAATGAATTATTTATATAAGTTATTTTAGGAGGTTGATTTTGATTGTTCATGCCAAATACAAATTCTTCTAAATTATTGCAAAAATTAAATTAGTTTTTTATTTTCTCCTCCTAAATAATTATTCCTATATCTTCATTATTGATTACTTTATCAAAATTTTTACTTAATAACTCTTCTGTATATTCTTTATCTTTTGTAATTTTTAATAACATTTTTTCTAGTTTCTTATTATCATATGCAACTTCATGATGTGTGTCACTACCTAAGAAACAAATCCATTTATTTTTTAAATATAATTTTAATACTTTTCTAGAATGTCTACCATATTTTCCAAATAAAGAGGTAAAGTTTCCTTGTAGTAAGACACCTGATTTTAAATATTCAATTACTAAATTTGGATTTTTTTGAAATTCTTGATATCTTTCAGGATGTGCTAATACTGGGATATATCCATTAGATACTAATTGATTTATTACTTCTAGCGAATTGTTATAAAATCTTGTCATAGGAAATTCAAATAATATATATTTACTTTTATTTAGAGTTTTTACCTCTCCTTTTTTTATTAAATCTAACATATTATTAGTAAAGAAAACTTCATTTCCAAGGTATAATTCTATATTGATATTTTCTTCTTTTGCTTTCTTTTTTAATTGTCTTAGTAAGGCCTCTTTACTTCTATTATTGGCATTATATTTACTATTTTCAATATAGTGTGGTGTTAATATTAATTCTTTTGTACCAGCTTTTTCCATTTTTTTTAATAAAACAATAGATTCCTCTATTGTTTTGCTTCCATCATCTATCCCATATAAGATATGAGAATGTAAATCTTTTATCATGATTTAGAACCATAACCATAGTAATCATTAGAATAATAATAACTATAGTATCCTTTTGTAGATGTTGGTACTTTATTAACAATAACCCCACTGATTTTTATACCTGATTGATCAAATAATTTTTTTGTTCTTTCTAAACTCTCCATTTTTGTTTTCTTACAAGATACTGTAATTAGATTAATATCTGATAAGGTTGCTAAAATAAGGGAGTCTGAAAGTCCTATTATTGGAGCACAATCTAATATTATTAGATCATATTTTTTCTTTAACTTCTCTAATAACTTTTTATTATTTTCACTGCCTAATAATTCTACTGGGTTTGGTGGCATTGGTCCTGTTGGTAATAAATCAAGGTTTTTGTCTTTTGTTGGAAATATATATTTATCTAATGTTATATTATCTTTATAATTTAACATTAGATTAGTATAACCACCACTTGTTACATTCATAACATCAAATATTTCATGTTGTCTTCCTCTTCTAAGGTCTGCATCTATTAATAAAACTTTTTTATCTTCTTGAGCATAAGCTATTGCAAGATTTGCTGTAATAAAACTTTTTCCATCTCCAGCTTCAGGTGATGTATTCATTATTATTTTTACGTCTTTATCTAAAGATGAGAATGCTATATTTGTACGAATACTACGAATTGACTCTGCAAATAATGATTTTGGATTTTTTGTAATAACTAAATCTTTTCCTTTTTTCATACAATTACTCCCCTTCTACTTTAGGAACAATTCCTAATATTGTCATTCCTAATTTATTCTCTATTTCTTCACTTGTTTTAATTGATGTATCAAAGTAGAATTTAATAAAAATGATTCCTGATGATAATACTAGTCCAATTGCTACATATATTAAATTATCTTTTAAATAATTAACATTATATGGTTTAATACTTTCTACTGCTTTATCTACGATAGATACATTATTTAATTTATATATTTTTTGTATTTCTTTTGAAAATACTTTTGCTATTTCATTAGCAATTTTTTTAGCTTGTTTACTATCTTTATCCGATACACTTACTTTGATTATTTCTGTATTTGTTATTGATGTAACAGTAATACTTTCTTTTAATTTTTGATAAGTATAGTCTAATTTTAGATTTTTAATTACAGGTGATATAACTTTACGTGATTTAATTATTTCAGAATATGTTCCAACTAAGTTTTTATTTAATTGTAACTCAGATGAATTATAACTTTCATTTTGATTTTCACTGACTAATACTATTGTTGTATCACTTTTATAAAGTGGTACTCTTGTAAATATTGTATAAAGATTACCAAATCCAATTGCTAAAATTATTGCACTTATTATTAATAACCATTTACTTTTAAAGTAATCTAATAATTCTTTTAAATCAATTTCTTCCATTCTCAATCCCTCTCCTTTTTTCAAACGTTATAATTATAACTCTTTTATTTTTATAAATCAATGAAAATATGCTTATTCTTTATATATAATACTAACCTTTCCCCCTGCTGATGCATATTATAACATATTTTTATCAATCTGTAAAGAAAAAATTTATTGTATACACTTCATTTTCAACATGATATAAATAATAAACAACATTAGTTTTATAATTTTAAAAAAAAAAGTAGATTTACTCTACTTCTTAATATATTTATTCTCATACATTTTTATTCTTTTTACTATTCTATCTTTTCCGAGTATTTTCATAATACTATATAAATCAGGTGATTTTAATCTTCCTGTTATCATTACTCTTATTGCCTCACAGATATCTCCTACATGTCCTTTATAGTTTTCTGGTTCTTTCTTATAGTCTTTTGGACTAGCTGCATAACCATTTATATTAGCAAATTCTTTTACTCTATTAAACCATTCTTCATTGTTTACTGTTAAATCTAAGTAGTTATTAATATAATCTAATACTAAGTTAATATCATATATTTTTTCTGATTCATTTTTCTTATAATCTTCTTTTTCAAATATAGAATCTATTGCATATGAAAACTCTTCTTTTACATCACTATATTTAGAAATATCTTTTCTTGGTCTTGGTCCATCTTTTTCTATTCCTAGGAATTGTATCATATCATCTTTATTTGCTAATAAATCCTCGGCATATTCTTTATCATGTTTTAGTGCCCAAGTAAGAGTTTCTTCATATACTTCTTCTCCACTCTTACGAGAAAAGTATGTTTTACAGAGATTTACTAATTTATCTTCATCAAAAGAAGTTCCTCCAATTGCTTGTTTATCAAAACTAAAAGTAAAATCTGATATCTGTTTATCTGAATTTTGTAAATACCATTCTTCAAAGTTTGTATTTGTAATGGTTGCTAGATAAAGATGAAGAGCTTCTATTGGAATACCATTTTCATCATAGTATTTTACTCCAAACCAAGGGTCTTTTCTTTTACTTATTTTTCTTATATTTCCAGTTTCTCGATCTTTTATTGTAATAGGAGCTATATGTGCGTATTTTACTGGCTCAAACCCTAATATTTCAAATAGTTGAATATGTAATGGTAAACTTGATACCCATTCATCTCCACGTATTACATGAGTTGTATGCATTAAGTGATCATCTATTGCATGTGCTAAATGATAAGTTGGAGTTTTATCTTTCTTTAAAAGGATAGTATCAACATTATGCTCTGGAAATTTTAATTTTCCTTTTATACAATCTTCTATTTCTACTTCTTTTGATGGATCGCCTGGACTTTTTAATCTAATTACGTATGTGTCATTATTATTAAGATGTTCTTTTACTTCATCTAATGATAGGTCTCTATCTGTTGCATAAACACCATAAATTCCTATTTTAGTTTTATTGATTTCTTGTTCCTCTTTAATTGCAGCTTCCTCTTCTTCTGTTATAAAACAAGGATAGGCATATCCTTTTATAATTAAGTCTTTTATATAAGTTTGATAAATTTCAGTTCTCTCACTTTGCTGGTAAGGTCCATATTCTCCAGCAAATGTATATCCTTCATTTGGTAGAATTTTAAAATCATGTAGAACACTAACTATGTTGTCAATTCCACCTTCTACTAATCTTTTTTGGTCGGTATCTTCTATTCTTAGGAAAAATTTTCCGCCTGTTTGATTGGCATATACCATATCTGCAAAGGCACTTAATAAATTACCTAGATGAACATATCCTGTAGGAGATGGTCCATATCTTGTTACCATTGCTCCAGCAGGAAGGTTTCTTTCTGGATATTTTTTTTCATAATAATCTCTATCATGTTTTAAATTAGGAAATAAAAGTTCTGCTAATTCTTTTCTTTCTTCTTTTGTCATAAATACACCTCTTTTTTTATCTATTAATATATTACACTAAAATTCTTGAAAATAAAAGAGAATTTTTATTCTCTATTCTACTGTATTATCATTTTGAAAAGGAAATTCATCTGGATTTATTTGATATACTGTTATCCCTACTTTTACTCCAAAATCACTTGATGTTCCTTCTAAATCTGTATCTGATATTTTTTCTGCTGATGACAAAAGTGTTGAAATTGGTCTTAGTTCATCGCTTGTTGGCAAAGTATAGTCTTTTTTTACAATTAATCCGGTAAATGTAGTATTATCATTTGCTTTTGTCTCATACTGGCTCCCTTTTAAGTCCGTATCAATAAGATTATATATTAGATATTCACTATCACTAAATGTCGTAAACATACTTGACTGTAATTGAGGAGCATAATTAATAAAGGCATTTTTGTACATATCATAATTATTTGTATAATCTACTCCTATCGTATAAGCTATGTCTGAATTATAAATGATTAGTCCATAAATATCAGATGTAGTTGATTGGAATCCATCTAATAAAGTAAATCGATATCCAGCAAATTCCACGGTATTCGTTACAGTTTGATTTGAATCATTATTTTCGTTTTCTTCACTTTTTTCAGTACTCTGATTTGTAGCTGTCTCATTCTTTTTATTATCATTTGTTTTAAACGTTACTGAATATACCATTATTCCTAATAAAATAATTATTGAAATACTAATTATCGGAATAAGTATTCTTCTAATATCTTTGTCTTTTTTAGGATTTGTTTTAACAATATTTGCTCCACAATATGGACATGTAGTTACTCCTTCATTAAGGGTTGCTTTACAATTATTACATTGTATCATTTTAATCGCCTCTTTCTATTCTTTTTTATTATAGCACAATTATTTCATTCTTTTTCATAAAGAAATATTTTTTTGCAAAAAAAAGATGCCGATTGCTCGGCAATAAGTACGAAAAATATCTATTTACATATAGTAAATAAAAATTGGCTGCCCCAGTTAGATTCGAACTAACGCGTGATGGAGTCAGAGTCCACTGCCTTACCGCTTGGCTATGGGGCAATATTCATTTCTTTTACAATATATCGCAAAACACTTGTTTTGTCAACTCTAATATTTTTTGATATTATCATAAGTAAATGGAAATTTCAATTTTAATAAATTACTAAAGTGATTATAAAAAAAACTTGCTTATTGAAAAACAAGTTATATTTATATTTTATTG
>CAMOWA010000084.1 GCA_946628005.1 uncultured Caryophanales bacterium | reverse complement strand
TTTACTGCAAGTTATGCTACTCGTGTAATATTTATAAAAGATGGTAAGATTTTTAATGAATTAAATAAAGGCGAAATGTCTCGTAAAGATTTCTTT
Source organism: uncultured Caryophanales bacterium (assembly GCA_946628005.1). Lineage (GTDB taxonomy): Bacteria > Bacillota_I > Bacilli_A > RF39 > UBA660 > UBA3789. Next base: position 6,734 of record CAMOWA010000084.1, on the reverse strand, counting down.
AATCAAATCATTGATGTTGTCACTCTACTTGGGGGTGAAATGAACGATGCTTTATAATTTATCTCTTAAAAATATAAAGAAGAGTTTTAAGGACTATGCAATATACTTTGTAACTTTAATTCTAGGAGTTTGTATATTCTATTTATTTAATTCAATGGATTCACAAACTGCTATCTTAGAAGTTACTTCAAGACAAAGTGAAATGATTGATTTACTAGAACAAATATTATCTTATATATCAGTATTTGTATCATTCATATTAGGATTTTTAATTATATATGCCTCTAGATTTTTAATTAAGAAAAGAAATAAAGAATTTGGTGTCTATATGACTCTAGGAATGTCCAAGAGGAAAATATCTTTACTGCTTTTGATTGAAACATTTATTATTGGTTTAATATCACTTGCTTTCGGTTTATTATTAGGAATCGTATTATCACAAATAACCAGTATTTTTGTTGCTAATTTATTTGAAGCTAATATGTCAAAATTCACTTTCAATTTTTCAAAAACTGCATTATTTAAGACAATATTATATTTTGGTATTATTTATTTTATTGTTATGATATTTAATACTATCATAGTAAATAAAAACAAATTGATAGACTTATTACAAGCTAGCAAGAAACAAGAAAAGATTCGAATAAAGAGTTCTATGATAAGTGTTATTCTATTTTTTATTTCAGTTTTAATGCTAGGATCAGCGTACTACATGGTTACCGCTGGTGTTAATGATTTACTAAAATATGATGTGAGTATTCTTTTAGTACCTATTTTATTGGGGACAATTGGAACAATATTATTCTTTTATTCAGTAGCGGGTATGAGTTTAAAGATAATTTCTAAATGTCATAATTTGTATTCAAAAAAATTAAATACATTTGTGTTTAAACAAATCAACAGTAAGATTAATACAATGGTAATATCTATTTCTATCATTTGTTTAATGTTATTTGTCACACTATGTTTATTAACAAGTGCATTTACCATTAAGGATTATTTTAATAATTCAATTAATACTTATGCTCCGGTAGATTATCAGATTGTTAGTATCAATCAAAATGTAAGAGTTACTGAATTCTTAGAAGATACATTTGTAAAAGAGAATACAAAAGATAATTTAGTAGTTTCTGAATATTATGATGAGAATTTTGATTATGCTAAATCATTGGGTAAAGTATATGAACAGATTAAACAAGAATATTCATACATTCAGTTTGATTCCCCTGTATTTATTATGAGTGAGGCAGATTACAATAAACTAGCCAGACTATTAAAGATTGATACAGTAACTATTCAAGATGATGAATACGCAATTGTTTCTAATTATAATACTGATATTTATGAATCAGTACTTAAAAGTAATAGTACGATGATAATATTTAATCACGAATTAAAACCATATAAAAAATTAATAAATGGTTTTGTTAATATTTCAGGTAATCCAGCTAATTTGGGATTCTTTGTAGTAAGTGACCAAATTATTGAAAAAAATCATTTAAAATATGAAATTCTTTCAGGTAACTATAATTCAAAAGATCAAAAGATAACCCAAAAATTAGAAGAAAAAGTAAAGAATTTTCATACTGAAGAGACTCTAATAAAAGATACTAGAAATGAAATTGAAATAAGTGCTGCAGGATTAACGGCTATCATTACATTCATTGGTTTATATTTAGGAATCATTTTTTTGATATCATCATCAGCTATACTTGCTTTAAAAGAATTATCTGATTGTATAGATGATAAGAAGAAATATAAAATATTAAGACAAATAGGTGCAGATGAAAAAGAGATTAACAAAGCACTATTTATGCAAACTTTTATATTCTTTATGATGCCTTTATCTATCGCTGTAATTCATACAATATTTGGATTAAAGTTTTGTGAATGGATATTAGAATCTTTAGGAATTACTAGTATATTAAATGGATCTTATATGACTTTTATATTTTTGATTTTGATTTATGGAATATATTTCATAATCACATATTTATGTAGTAAAAATATTATTAGAGAAAGAATATAATATTCAAAAGATAATATATGAATTGCTTAAACATGCTAGTAATGCTTATTGTATTTAAATTGTAACCCCCCTGTAACTGCAGTATCTAAAACAAGAGATTGTTTATATAATTAATTAGCCGTAAAAAATAAAATAATATAAAAAAGAAATATATATTTAATTCCAATTTTTTAAAAGATTTTTGTGTTATATGATCTAATTTAACTCTCTAGCTATAACCCCTCTATGCAAATGGCAGTTCAAGCCGCTATTAAGGCCAAGAAGGCGGACAAATAGTTGCCTAGTAAATGAACATTAATCCTTGTAAATACTGATATTGAGAAAAATAATTAGTGTTTGACAATATATCAATATTATGGTTAAAAAATCATTGAAATTTTATAAAAAAATAAAAATTAAGACTAGAATTTTTAAAATTCTGGTCTTTTTTGTTAAAAAAGGAGGATTTTTGCGATGAAAAATTACCTATAAAAAAATGCAATAATTGAAATAATTAAATTTTTAAATAAGTATTAAAATAGAACTAAGGTCATACATCTTAGTTCTTTTAAATTTAGGAAATATATGGAAGGAGGAAAAAATATGAAATACATATATTTAAAACCTGAATTAGAAAATTTATCCCAAGGAGAAAGAATTGCTTTTGCAAGACAAGTAAGAAGAATGTCACAAGATGAACTTGCAGATAAGTTAGGATTTACTGGAGAGAGTAAAAGAAGAGGTGTGACTAGATATGAAAGAGGTGATAGAGCTCCAAAAGAAGATAGACTTAAAGAAATAGCGGGTATCTTAAATGTTAATGTTAAATGTCTAAAAGAATTTGATTTTAGAAATGATGAAGACATGATCTATATGCTTTTATGGATGGAAGAAATGTATCCGAGAATGGATATAGATTTAGATATTCCAGGATACTTTCCACTTAAAAGAGATAAGAAATTAGGAAAGTTTATGAGAGAGTGGAAAGTAATTAGAGAAAAAAGATGTAACCATGAAATAACTTATGATGAATATATCGAATGGAAGTTACAGTATGAATATAAAGAAGGAGAAGATGATGAGAAAATTGGTTAAATTAGAATTATGGGATATAGTTTCATTTAAAGATCATCCTTTTAAGGTAGAAAGAGATGAATCATTTAAAGAATTGTTAGAAAGTATTAAAGATAATGGTTTATTAGAACCACTTCTAGTAAGACCAACTGAAGAAGGAAGATATGAACTTATTTCAGGTCATAGAAGAAAACTAGCTTTAGAATTATTAGGTTATAAAGAAACTGAATGTTATGTAGAAGATCTTACAGATGATGAAGCAATAATTAGGATGGTTGATTCAAATATTCATAGAACATTAATTTTGCCATCTGAAAAAGCTTTTGCCTATAAAATGAAATTAGAGGCAATTAAGCACCAAGGTAAAAAAAACAAACTTCTACACAAAGTGTGTCGAAGTTATCAGCCAGTAGAGTTGGTAAAGCAAATAATGATTCTAGAGAAAAAGTTAGAAGGTACATAAGATTAACTGAACTAATACCTGAATTATTAAAATTAGTAGATGATGCTTATTTATGTGATAGAAGAACTTCTTTAGTATTAGGTATAACTACAGCAGTTGAATTATCATATTTATCAAAAGATATACAAAAATTAATTTGGGCAACTATTGATTATGAACAAACTGTTCCTAATAGAGCTCAGGCAATAAGAATAAGATATCTAGCTGAGAAGAAAAAAATAGATTTTGATGTTTTAGAAAAAATCTTATGTGAAGAAAAAGGAAATCAACATGAAAAAATATCATTTAATAAAGAAAAGATAACTTCTGTTTTACCTCCAGAACTATTAAAAAGAGATAAAAGATACATTGAAGAATATATTATTGAGGCTATAAGAAAATATAGAAAAATATGATATAATTGATTTACAGGAGGTAATAATCATGATTTTAAAATGCGTTGATTTTTATAAATTAATAAATTGTTTTTTTGATATTATTTTAAAAACTTATGATAGTTTATTAAAACTATTATATCTATTAGATTCTGATATTAGAAGAGATATTTTTATAGGAGTTACAGGACTAACTGTTGCTATAATAGTATTTATAGCAGAGGCAATATCAAATAAAGAATATGAATTGGAAAAGAGAGTAATATTATATAAGACAAAAATTATAAATAATATGAAATTTTGTATAATGACACTTCTAATCATGTTTATATCTTCAATTATAATATCATCACATGAAGATATTACAACAAAATCTACATATATTCAAAATGATTATTTATATATGTTTTTACAAATTATAATAAATATATTAATAATAATATTTATGTACCGAACATTTAAAATGTTTAAAGTTGCAGTAAAACTAAATACTGATAAGGAATATTTTAATAAAGAATTGGATAAATATGTAAATAAACGTAGTTCAGAAATAGAAAAAGAAGCAGCGAATAAAAGTTTAGAAAACATAAAAAAATTAAAGCAAAATTTTGATGATTATGTGAAAAATAATAAAATACTATCAACAGATATATATGAAGTAGGGTTTAGTGAAAAATCATATACGCCAATATATACAAATAAAAGAGGAATAATAAAAAATTTCAATTATAAAAAAATAGATTCTATGATAGAAAGTATTAATGATGTGTCGATTGAAGAATCAAAAGATTACCTTCCAAGTAATGAACCTGTTTTTGTGTTTGCCAAGCAAATAGGCGATAAATTAGAAAAAGAGTCAATCATTGGATATTGTTTGAAGGGATATATAGTTTATTTTCAAGACTTTTCAAATAGTATAATATATGATGAACATAGTATGTATATTGCAGATGAAATAAAACTTATTAACAAAAATCTTTTAGATTTTGCTAGTGATTTTTCTGAACCTGATGATTTTGATGAAACTAATAAGTTGTTTAATTATTTTAATTATTTATATCAAAATAATTTAAATGGAGTTAGAAAATTTGCTCTTTACCAATTAGAAGAAACAGCAAGAAATCTTTATAAAGATTAATACAAAAATCATAGATATGTAATTTTTTTGAATAGAATTTCCTCATTAGCATATAAGGATGAAAACTTTGAAGAATATCAACAAATTAGTAGACTGATCTTTTTCCTATATTATCAGCAATTAAAAATAGACGGTAATGATACTAAAAAAGTTGCATATAATTTTGCAAATAATTATTTTAAATATGATTATTTTTCTATCAAGAAAAATAACGATATAAGATTCTATGATGAATTAATGTCAAATTTATTAAGATTCATTTGTTCGTTAATTAAGGAAAAAGAATTTGATGTGATTTCAATATTATTTAAAAATATATTATTAGAACATGATCGACATATTAATGATGATTTTGATGAAAAAGATATACTAAATCTTCAATTTGCAATCGGAATTATACAATGTTTAATGATGTTGGTAGATAAAAATAATATTTCTGTTGAAGATAAAAAAGAAATAGTAGGCATAATAAACTGGGCTAGACAGTATTTTATTAATACATATGATGCATGGCAAATAGTTATTAACTTTAAAAAATATTGCAACAAAAAAACTTCTATACAAGATGTTTATGACCATTTAGAATTTGATTTTGTAGATCATGAATATTTAAGTAGTTGGAGCGGGTGGCACATTGATGAAAAATTAATATTAAAAGAAGTGTTGTATTCATTTAAAATTAGAACTGTGTTTAAAGATAGTATAAACTATGATGAAATTACAAAGGATGATAAATATTACTTTAGTAGTTTACTTGAGTTGATTTCTTCAAATGAAAAAACAAAATATGAAAAAGAATTAAATATTAATTATTCTTCTGATAGTTTAATAGAATCATTAAAATCAGTTATTAAAGATTCCGAAAAGAAGGAAGAAGAATTTATTAAGAACAATCAATTGGATAAAAATAAATTAAATGAATTCGAAAAAATTATAAAAGAAACAGCTTTTAAGAGTAGTGAGTTAGATGATTATTTGAGCAGTTTAAATAAAATAGAAAAAAATAGCATAAAAATTAAAAGAGTGTGTGGAATCAATCAATTGATTCCTAGAGATGTTTTCTTTGAAAATTATGGTGGACATGAAATGCTTGCTGAACAATTTGGCAGTATTTTTGATCCAGCAAAAGAAAGAGAATTTATTAGTAAAATTGATAGTATATCTTCTATATCTGAAGATAATATTAATAATGTTTTGATACAAATAGATAAAATTGAAGATTATTTACTAATAACTAATTATTCAAATTGTGATGACATAAACAGCTATGATGGATATAGCGAATTTGTAATGATTAATGATAAAAAGTTACAAATTATGAAATTTCCTAAAATTGACAGCATTTATTTAATAGAGAAAAAGTATCTTCCAAAACTTCAGTATTGTGATTTTGATGAAGAATATAATAAAAATAATATTGAAGGAAGTTTGTATTATGAACTAAATGATTGTTCAAAGGATGCTGATTTACGTGATGAAATAATAGAAAAATCAAATTGGTTGTCAGAAAAAGGAAATATTGAAGAACAAAATGAATATTTAAAACAACAATGCAGATTAAAATTGTTTATGGCTTTTAAATTTTTAAAAATTAAAAACTCAAAAGCAATTAAATTCAATGTCGGTGACAATTAATAAATAATATCAATTAAATTATAAAAAACTAGATAATTCCAT
>CAMOWA010000083.1 GCA_946628005.1 uncultured Caryophanales bacterium | reverse complement strand
AAGATATATTAGATAATATGGGTAGTGAAGAACTTGCAGATAATATATTTAGAATAGCTCAAACAGATGCTAAATTAAAAAGGGATAATGTAGATAACGAATATACTGCAAATTCTGTTCATTATGAAGTAGGCAAGGAAGTAAGAAATAGTATTAAAAGATTAGGAGGAACAATGCCAGAGGATTTACCAACACCAGAAAAGAGTTTAAAAGAATTAGAAAAGGAAACAAAGAAACTAAAAGAATAGAAAGGAGTATGATATAATAATTATAGGAAGTGATAATATGGACTTTGATTTAAAAATTAAAAATAATAATTTAACAATATATTGTTCAAATAGGTTAGAAAACTTTTCTAATGAATTTATAAATTATTATAATGAAAATATTGAGAAAATTAAAGAAGAATTATCAATATATCAAGAAACAAAAATAATAGTAGCACTGACAGATGATGAAGAAAAAGCAGGCTTTGTATACGAAAAATCATCATTTTCTGGTTTCTTTAATGATACAGGAGCTTTTGCATATATTAATTTGAATGGTAAAAAAACTAAAGAATATATGTTTAAAGGATTAATGCACGAATTAACTCATCATTTTTATAAGTATTATGTATACGGAAAAGAAAAAGAAAGAATTACATGGGTTGATGAAGGACTTGCACAATTCTTTTCGGGACAAAAAGATGAGTTAAAAGATGATAAAACATATAAAACTTTTTTAGAAGAAAATTTAGAATACATTACTGATATTGATTTAAATAAATTAAATCACAATGACAGAAGCTTTGGAAATAATAATGGTTATAATTTATCATACATGGCTGTTAGGTATTTGTATGAAACACATAATCACAAAGAATTTATTATTATAATTAAAAATAAAGAAAAACTTTTAGAACTTGGAAGTACAATATTAGGACAGATAAAAGAAATCATGGATAGTAATAAAACTATATAGAAATCATTAAGATTTCTTTTTTCTTTAAAAATAAAAGCATTTCATTCGACTTACTAAACAACAATTACCACATGGGGATTACGACCACATGGGAGAAGCTATTAATTTAGTTAATAATTTTAAAGTAGATAAAGTTATATTTAATTGTGGGCCATATAACGATTTAGAAAAAGAATTAAAAGTTAACGATTTAGTGCCTAATCCTATAATTATAAAAACAAAATCTTTAAAGGAAGAATTATCAGAATATGCATTAAAATAATTATTATTAAATAATTTAGATGACTTTTTAAATCAATTAGGTATGCGATTTACATATGTAGGTAATGAGTATAAGATTAAATTAGGTAGTAAGTATAATTACATAGATTTACTTCTTTATAATATTAAATACAAATGTTATGTAGCAGTAGAATTAAAAGTAACAGATTTAAAGAAAGAATACACTGGTCAAATTATGACATATATGAATTATATAGATTAAAATATAAAAACTATAGAAGAAAATGATACAGTAGGAATTATCATTTGTAAACAAGATAATGAATATGTTATAAAATATTGCTCGGATGATAGGATAATAGCTAGAGAATATGAATTAGTGTGATATAATGAATATAGGATGTGATATTATGAATTATGAAGAAGCTAAAGAGTATTATGGCGAAGAACTATGCAACTTATTAATAAAAATATTTGATTTCTGTAAACAAAGCGGTTATGTAATATATCAACATGCCACTGATTTAGATTCTGCAAACAATATAATGAAAAAAGGATATATTTGTTCAACAACTGAAATAAATAGCATTCCAGGTGAAATTTTAGACACTGCTCCCATTGATTGTACATATGATGAAGATGGTGTGAAAACATTAATATATAATGGTGGACAATGCCAGTTAAGACAAAGTGGTATAAGAGACGAATTATCTGATACTCAACACTTTTTTGAAAATACTTATTGTAATTTAGATTTTGATAGTCTTACTAATCCTGATATTAATAGAAGTGGGTTCGGTACAACTTGTATATTCGCAGTTTCAAAAGATTTTAGAGGATCTAGAGAATATAGACAATATGGAGTTGTTGAATCTCATTTTGACGACTGGGAAGATCAAGAAATTCCAGAGTCATTTTTTGAAAGACACATTATACCATCCCAATTTTGTATAGGATACTTAGATGTAAAAAATAAAAGATTTGTTGCAAATCCAGTTTTTCAGTTTAATTATGGAATAATTGATGAATTTAGACTCGGTACCACTACATCAACTGAAAGAGATTTATCAATTGAACTTGGAAATAATATTAAAAGAAATAAGTAGATTGCATTTTGCAGTCTTTTTTCTTTGATTAAATTCGTATGCACAAACGTATGAAACCACATGGAGATTACGATCATTGTGGGGAAGTTGTTAATTTAGTAGAAAACTTCAAAGTGGAAAAAGTAATATTTAATTACGGACCATATAATGATTTAGAAAAAGAATTAATAAAAGTATTAGATAAGAAAAAAATTAATTATTATTCATGTATCAAAGAATTAAATATTAATAATAACAAATTATATTTCTTACAAGCCAAAGAATATGATAATGAGAATGATAATTCAAATGTTATATATACAGAACTTGATGGGTATAAGTTTATGTTTATGGGAGATGTATCTATTACTACAGAAAAAGAAATAATCGATAAATATAATTTACCTGATATAGATGTATTAAAAGTAGGGCATCATGAATCTAAAACAAGTAATAGTAAAGAATTTATTAATGAGATAAATCCAAAATATTCAATAATTAGTGTTGGAAAAAATAATCGTTATGGACATCCGAATAAAGAAGTATTGGATAATTTAAAAGATTCAAAGATATATAGAACAGACGAGGATGGGAGTATTATGTTTAAGATTAAAAATAATAAATTGCAAATTGAGACTTGTAGTCCGTAGAAAGGAGTAGATATGATAGAAGAAATAGATAAAACATACGTGCAAATAGAAAATAAAATATTAAATCATGAAATATATCAAAGTGTAAAAGATTATTCAAAAGCAAAAGAAAAAATGAAAACATATTTAGAAGTTGGACAACTACTTAAAAATGTAGATACTAAATATGGAAAGAATGTAATAAAAGATTATTCTAATAGACTAACAATTAAATCTGGCAAGAAATATTCAACATCGTTATTATACAAGATTAAACAATTTTATAGTATAATTGAAAAAGTCCCGACATTGTCGGGAAAATTAACCTGGAGTCATTGGTATGAAATGCTATCATTTGATGATATAAACAAAATAATATATTATGTTAATCAATGTGAAGTTTATAATTTGAATGTCAGGAAATTAAGAAATAGAATAAAGTCTAATGAGTATGAAAGATTACCTGTCGATGCAAGAAACAAGCTAAAAAGTAAAGATGAATTAAATATAATAGATTTCGTTAAAAATCCTATTCATATCAAGAATAGTGAAAATAAAGAGCTTATATCTGAAAAAATAATACAAAAAATAATACTTGAGGATATACCATCATTTTTAGAAGAATTGGGTGAAGGCTTCACTTTTATTAAGAATGAATATATAATTAAAATTGATGATAGATATAATTATATAGATTTACTTCTTTATAATATTAAATACAAATGCTATGTAGTAGTAGAATTAAAAGTAACAGAATTAAAGAAAGAATACACTGGTCAAATTATGACATATATGAATTATATTGATAAGAATGTTAAAACTATAGAAGAAAATGATACAGTTGGTATTATTAAATGTAAGCAAGACAATGAATATGTTATAAAATATTGTTCGGATGATAGAATAATTGCTAGAGAATATGAATTGGTATGATATAATAGATATAGAAAGATATGGTGATTTGATGAATAGGAATGAAGCAAGAGCTAAAACTATAGATATATTGCTAGGTGATCAAAATCCAAATGCAGATTTTTATGCAAGTTTATTTGAAAAATATAATTACGGTGACTCAGAAATGACACCAATTTCTCCTGCAAAAATGGGAAATGTTAATATTAATAATAATGTTGTAATTACAGAAGAAGCATATAAGGAATTGATAAAAATAAGAAATATTACACGTCAAACAAATCAAGAAGTAGCTTTTTTGATTTTTGGAGAGGAAAAACCTAACGGAACAGTATGGCTTGATACTGTTATTTCAACATATCAACCAAGTGCGAGAACGAGTGCCAGTTTTGATAGTATTAATGGAGTATTAAATAAATATGTTAGAGATATAGAAGCAGGAGAATATAATAATGGTAATAAACAAATAATTTGTCATGGACATACACATGGTACTTCTCCTGTCAGTGATAACTTTTCATTTGGTGATTTAATTTCATATGTAGAATTTAATAATACACACCCATTATTTAAAAATAGACAAGTTGAAACCATGGCAATGTTAATGCCACCAAGTGGGGATTTTAATTTTCTTTTATATGAAAATAATCCGCAATATGAAGGATTTTATACTTTTCCTACAGTCTATTTAAGACATCAAGATGGTACCGCAGAAGAACTACCAGCATATCAAAATGGAAATTATTTAATTAATACTAACACATATGGAACTAGATGAATGAAATTATGATATTGAACTATTTATATAATAGTTCTTTTTCTTTGTTTAAATTCGACTTACTTTTTGACAATCGCCACATGGCGACTATGACCATATAGGTGAAGCTATTAATTTAGTTAATAATTTTAAAATTGAAAAAGTTATATTTAATTGTGTACCATTTAATGATTTAGAAAAAGAACTTATTAAAGTATTAGAAAAAAAGAAGATTAAGTATTATTCATGTATTAAAGAACTAAATATAGATAAAAACAAGTTATATTTCTTACAGACAAAAGTTTATGATAATGAAAATGATAATAGTAATGTTATTTAGACAGAACTTAATGGTTATAAGTTCATGTTTATTGGAGATGCATCAAGTACTACTGAAAAAGAAATACTTTCTAAATATAATCTACCTGATATAGATGTGTTAAAAGTGGGACATCATGGATCAAGAACAAGTAGTGGTAAAGAGTTTATTAATGAAATAAATCCAAAATATTCAGTAATTAGTGATGGCAAAAATAAAAGATATGGCCATCCAAATAAAGAAGTACTGGATAATTTGAAAGATTCCAAAATATATAGAACAGACGAGGATGGAAGTATTATGTTTAAGATTAAAAATAATAAATTAAAAATTGAAACTTGTAGTCCGTAGAGAAAAAAGTAATAAATTGTCTAGATATATATGTTATAATTAATACGGAGTGATTTTATGAATTATGATAAGGCGAAAAAGTATTTTGATAAATTCTTGAAGGACAATTATGATATTACTGATGAAAAAATAAATCGTAAACTTGAACATACTTATAATGTTGTTGAGAATGCAAAATATTTATGTAAACATTTGAAATTAGATAAGATAAATACTGAATTGGCAATGATAATCGCATTACTTCATGATATAGGAAGATTTGATCAAGCCAAAATAATGAAAACTTTTAGAGAAGATATAACAAGTTTTGATCATGCCACTTTAGGCGTAAAAATATTATTTGAAAAAGGCGAAATATCAAATTATGTAGATAATGAATTATATTATCCAATAATTGAAAAAGCTATAGGGAACCATAGCAAATATATTTTAGATGAAACAGGAATGACTGACACTGAAATTCTACATTGTAAAATAATTAGAGATGCAGATAAAGTTGATTCGTTTAGAGTTAAGACTGTTGGTAACATATATTCTATAGCTAATGTTACGGTGGAAGATGTAGAAAAATCAAAGGTTACTGAAAAAGTTTATAATACATTTATGAATCATAAAACTATTCTTAGTAAGGATAGGCAAACTGGTTTGGATATTTGGGTTTCGTATATAGCATTTATATTTGGACTAGAATTTAAAGAGAGTTATGAATTAATAAAAGAAAATGATTATTTGAATAAGCTATTTAATAGATTTAAATATAAAGTTGATAATTCTACTATGGATGAATTGAAAAAATGTGCTTTTGAATATTTAGAAAATAAATTGAACCAATAGGTTCTTTTTATATGTACTAACCATTCAATACCTGTTGGAAAGAATAATAGATATGGTCATCCAAACAAAGAAGTATTAAATAATTTAGAAAATTCAAAAATATACAGAACAGACCAAGATGGTAGTATTATGTTTAAAATAAAAAATAATAAATTAAAGATTAAGACATGTGCTAAAAAGAAAGATTTAATATACTAATTTGACAATAAATTAGTACTAAGATATACTTAGCATATGAGGGGAAGTGAAATAGAATGAATGAAAATAAAAAACTAAAAAGGCAAGAATATGGATTACCTGAAATAGCGACTGAAGAAGAATTAATGGAAGCAACAAGAAAAGAAATCGAAAAACTAAAAAGACAAGAATATGGATTACCTGAAACAGCGACTGAAGAAGAAGTAATGGAAGAAATAGGAAGACATAAATAAATTTTATTATATGAGCACTCAATGTAGTGCTTTTTAAATTGGCTAAATATTATTTATTAATGATAAAATGTGTATGTATTAATCACTAAATACCTGTTGGTTAATAGGTATGGACATCCAAATAAAGAAGTACTGAGTACTTTATATAATTCAAAAAAATATAGAACAGATCAAGATGGAAGTATTATGTTTACGGTTAAAAATAATAAATAAAATATAGAAACATGGGTGCCATAGAAAAATGATAAAATGAATGAAATAAAAGAATATATAGAAAAGATATTTGAAGATATTAAACATATAGATGAAAATGAAAATGATTACTGGTTAGCAAGAGAATTACAAAATGTTTTAGGGTATCATCAGTGGCAAAGTATAAATGAATTAATTGAAAGAGCTAAAGTTGCTTGTAGAGAAAGCAAATACAGTATAGAAGA
>CAMOWA010000082.1 GCA_946628005.1 uncultured Caryophanales bacterium | reverse complement strand
ATTTGGATAAATACGAAAACGATAAGATTTAAACATATATCGAACCTCCTAAGTTTAACATATAATACATTTGTTCGTTTGCCAATAGTCTGAAAAAGCGCACTTTCCTTATAAATAAAAAAGATATGTTCACTCATATCTTTTTTTATAATCGATGAAATATTTTAATATTCTATTTTATAGATCATTATAAATATTATCTGTAACAGGCTCACACCATTCATTTGAAGTATTTTCTCCTGGTACTTCAACTGCAATATGACTAAACCAAGAATCTTTTTTTGCCCCATGCCAATGTTTAACATTTGCTGGTATGGTAATTACTTTCCCTGGAGTTAAGCTAACTGCATCTTTTCCCTCTTCCTGATACCAGCCTTCTCCAGCTACACATACTAATATTTGTCCTCCACCTTTTGTTGCATGATGAATATGCCAATTATTTCTACATCCTGGTTCGAATGTTACATTGCAAAGACTTAGGGCTACATCATCTACTTTTGCAAGCAAATTTAAGTAACTTTTTCCAATAAAATATTTTGCATAAGTATCATTAGGATTACCTAGTCCAAAAATATTTTCTTTTTCAAAATTACTCTTCATTATATACCTCCTCTACTAAAGGAAATACACTCCATGCTTTTGGCCATCCACAATAGAATGCTAATTGTGTTACTATTTCTACTACTTCTTCTTTTTTTAATCCGTGTTCTTTTCCAATAATTAAATGTGCTTTTACTTGTGGATATAATCCTTGTGCCATCAAAGCTGATATAGTTATCATTGATCTATCTCTTAATGATAACTTATCTTCGCGGCTCCATACTTCTCCGAACAATACATCATCGTTTAATTCTGCAAATTTAGGGGCTAGTTTGCCTAAATTATCTCTACCTGCAGTTTGTTTTTTCATAAAAATTTCCTACCTTTCAATATCGCTTATTAACTTATTTATATTTTGATTGTATATTTTTTCTTTATCGTCGTTTGATATAGTTAAAACATTTATTGCTTCTTCTATTTCTTTTGTTGCACCATTAGGCATAATTCCAAACGGAGCATCTGTTCCATATAAAACATGGTTAATCCCAAAATAATCTATAGTAAGTTCTAAAGTTTTTGAATTCCCTAATATAGCAGTATCAACATAAAACTTTTTAAAATCATCTTTTTTGTCAATTCACTTTTCATAATATTACTATTTATATTATAACATACTTATTTGTTATCTTAAAAGTATTCTTTTCATGCTTTAATATAATTATTAAAAAAAATGAGATTTTTCTCGTCAGTTAGTACGGAATATCTTAATCTTTTGATGCTTTTCATAGTAGCAAAAAATAAAATTACTCCTGTTATAATGCATTGCATTTTAGCTTTTTGTTAAGCAGATTATATTAACCTAAAAGATTATATTTTTGGTCTATGCTGAGCCTTACCTTCAACTAAACTTGTAAATAATGGATTATTAATTATGTCCGATAGTTCAAGTATTGCATATTCACTATACAATTTACTTTCAAAATCTGATAATTGTTCTTCATCTTCTAAAAATAAATTTTCTTCACCAACATATTCTTTAAGTTTATTATAAAAATTTGGATATCTATGCTCAATTTCGGATACAATTTTATTTAAAGATAATTCTAAATCATTATACAAATAACCATCAAATAAATATTTGTAATCTCTTTTTACATTATATAGTCCTTGTAATGCAAAAAATTCAAGAAATAAAAGTGCTTTATGTTCATTACTATTAAGTTCAACATTACATTTTTTATAAAAATCTCTTGTTAGTTGGGCGCCAATCAAATTTGCATGTGATTCGATTGCCATAGTTTTATAGTTTAAATAATAAAATGCTTCCCCTGTTGGCATTGATTCCATAATTCCTGATTCAATACATATCTTTCTCAAGTTTGCATCTCTAAAATCTTTGTTATCAATACAAAATTCATCATAAACATGAGATATTTCATGAAATAGTGTAAATATATTAAATGGCTTTGTTCCATCATATATTTCTTTTACTACTTCTTCACTTATTGTAATAATATATGTATTTGTTTCTGCATTAGATTCCTCAGATCCTTTATGTCCCTTTTTAAGAAGTTTAATACGACAAATACAATTAGCTTTTCCCTCTAAGAAGCCTTTCATTATTTGTTCTGCATATTTAATTAGCATATCCTTAAATTGGTTATAATTAATACTTAGCTTTAGTTGATTATGAATTAATGAAAAAATATTTTCGAATTCATTCATTTTAACACCTCTTACATATAATTTTAACATATTTTTTTGATAGTAGCAGGAAAAATTAATAATCGTAATATTACTAAAAAAGATGAGTTTTTTTCTCATCTTAATGTACGGAAATATCTTAATCTTCCGATTATTTTATTTACGAATCTTTATAATATCATCATCTGATAATTCTCCAATCAATAGTGATGATTTGGGATTATGTTTATTATAATTGTCGCTTACTTTATTTTCATCATAATTAGCATAACAATATTTACAGAAATGTTTGCAAGAATTATACACTCCTATATCAACCATTTCTACACATTGACATACTAAATCTTTTCTGGCTTTCCATTTATTTTTATAAATCTTTCCAGTTAATTTAAAAGCTAGTTCTTTTGATATGCAATCATCTTTAACAAATCCAAATTCAGTTAAATCTCTTTCTTCATTACAAGTATGAACAACTATATTATGCTTCTTTGCACTTTCACTGAATGATTTACCAATAATTTCATAATCTTTTTCTGTTAATTTTTTATATTTTAAAGCACAATAATTATTTCTAACATTTTTATAATCATCAATAAAATGAATTAATATTTTGCAAACATATCCATCTAATAATTTACACAATTTATCAAATGCTTTAACATGATAATTTAAGTTGTATTCATCACTTATAAAAATTGGATCATATCTTATTACAAGATTTTCTTTTCCAATAATATTTGATAATTTCTTTATTGATTCAATTATTCTACCTTTAGGTGGTATATTTGGCTCAATATCTTTTTTGTATGATGTTAAAGTAACATGAAAATAGACTTTTTTTTTAATATCTTTTAATTTATCTAATATAGGTGTTGGATTCTTTGTACAGAAAAATAATAAGTCTACATCATCTAACATTATTCTACTGACCATTTTAGGATTAAATGGATTTCTAACATCAATAAATCCTTCATTTAATCGGTTCATTAACCAATCAGAATAAAAGGCAACTATATCAGTTCTACCACTTATATTCAATATCACATTATCACCACCTATATACTTATATAATTATAATACCACACAAAAACGGATTCTCAACCGTTCTAACATCTTAATCTTCCGATCTTTTTATAATAATCCATTCTCCATCTCTTTTGCCATTTTTTCTTTCAATAATTCCATTTTTTTGCATTTCTGCCATATAGTTTTTTACTGTTCTAAGAGATTTATTAATTTGCGTTGCTATTTCCTCTTGTTTTATAGATGGATTCTTTTTAATTGCGTTTAATATAGCTTGTTTCTCTATAGAATAGTTATTTACCTCTAGATTATTTAAGTTAGAAACATTATCATAATCTATATGCATATGTCTATTTTTTAATTCATAATTACTATCAGTTAGAAGATTATAAAAGAATTTTTCTAAGTATGAAATATCTTCGAAAATATTTTTTTCATAGTTTTTATAGTTAGCTCTAACTAAAGCATTTCTAAAATACCATGAATTATCTGCAAATACATCATCATTAACATTAAAGCCAAATGTTCTCAAATACTTAATTAAAAATACAGCTGTAGTTCTTGTATTTCCTTCACAAAAAGGATGAACTTGCCAAATATTAGAAATAAATCTACATAAATGCTTAATTGAATCATCAAAGCTTAAATCTTTATACGAAAAATTTCTTTCTTGATCAAAATCATAGTCCAATGATTCTTTTATACTTTCAAATGAAGAATAAGTAACTGTATTGTCATTTAGAATCCATTCATCTTTAGTGAAATTGTAGTCTCTATATTTTCCTGCCATTTCATATATACCATCAAATAATCTTTTGTGAATATTTAATAGTTCAGATGGTGAAAAATTGAATGCATTTTCACTCAATATTTCAGTAATTCTAACAGATACTTTATCTGCTTCTTCTGTATTTACTTCAATCTTTTTTCTTTCGTTAGACTCTTTATAATATCTATTAATTCTAGCTTTTGCTTCATCAATATTTATATTACCTTCTATATGTTCTTTAGCTGTATCTAGCAAGTAATCAGAAGGTTTTAGTCCGTCAACATCTTGAAGTCCAATTGCAGTTTCCCAATTTCTAGCTTTTTCTTTTTTTTCTGGTTCACCTTGTTTTATATATTCTGATAATTCTAAATTCCATTTTTCTTTACTCATAGTTTCCTCCAACTATATATATTATATCATAAATCTACTGTCTTTCACATTTCAAAGTGCAAAATTTGCACTTTGAAAATAATTTTTGCACTTTGAAATTGCACTTTATAATTATCTTGTCTTCTCTTAAAGCCATTCTTTAAAGTTTTGTAAATATATATAGTATAATTGCATTGATTATCTTGCTTAAATCATGCTCAATTCTTACTTAATTATGTTATTCAAAATTATCACATTGAAGTTGTCTTTTATGTTAACAAATATATTTTCTATGAGATATTTTAACATTATTTTGATTCACAAAAGTATAATGAAGTGTTGTATCTATCTTAGTATGTCCTAGTAAATGTTGAACTTGTTCAATGGGTATTCCTTTATCTATTGCTTTAGTTGCAAGTGTCCTTCTAAATTTATGAGAATGTACTTTTTCTTCTCCTAGTTCTTTACCAAGTTTTTGTAGCATTAATTCAATACCTCTACTTTGTAGTCTTTCATGTGGTTTATTATTACTTACAAACAAAGCTTCACTATTATCTATTCTATTATTTAAATATTCTTCCATATGTAGTTTTGCTTTACCATCAGAATAAACCACTCTCATCTTCCTCCCTTTACCAAACACTAAACATGATTTATTTTCAAAGTTAATATCATCTCTATTAAGATTTACTAGTTCACTTATTCTTATACCAGATGATGCTAATAAATCAATAATAGCTAGATTTCTAACATTAGTACAACTATCTCTTAATCTCTCCATCAATTCATCTGAGTATGTTTCTTTAATTAAAAATTCTGTTTTTATTTTATGAATTCTTCTTATTGGGCTTTTTACTATATAATCTTCTACTTCAAGAAAAGTAAAAAAGCTAGACAGTAATCTTCTTACACCATCTATGGTTAAACTGTTACATTTATTATTTGATTGATAAAATGATAAAAAATCTCTTATATCATCTGTTTCTATAGTCCTTACATCCTTATCTAAATATAATAGCATCTTGGAAATATGTATTTTATAATTTTTTATAGTTAATTCGGAACAAACTTCTAATCTTTTTGAATTAATGAACTTATTACCATATTCATCATTAGATATTTTTTTCTTTTCAATTTCAACTTTTTTATATAATACTTCTTGTAGTTTAGACATTTGATAATTATTTAAATATCTATTCATTTCAGAACTTATAGTTCTTATAATATTCTCATTCATAAACCATTCCCCTTTCAAATAAGAATGGTTTTTATTATATATAAAAAATAGATGATAACAAAATCATCTATTTTAAATGTATGGGAATGTCTTAATATTCCGTTTGTTTATTATTTCAAAGATAATGTTTTATTTTTCTCTTCAAAGTCTTTATATATATGATTAAATTTTCCACTAATTTTATTTGCTTGAGGTAATTCATCAGATAAGAATACTTCTACGTCAAATATATTTTTACTATTTAAAAACTCTTGTAAATCTTTTATTGCTTTACTAAAAGCAATCTCTTTATTATCTGCAAGAAGTCTTAATTCTAATTTATTACTTGATCTTTGAATTAATTGGAATCTTTTAATTTCAGGTATTTCTTCTAATATTTTATAGAATGACATAGGAGCAATTAATATACCGTTTTCAAATTCTAAAATATCATCAGTTCTTCCCTCAATTTCTAACCAACAAGAATTCTTACCACAATTACATTTTTCGTTATGAACTATTATTCTATCAGTTAATTCATATCTTATAAAAGGTTGAATATAATTCGATAAATTTGTTATTAAAACCTTATCTGAACGAACACCAAATCCAATAGGATTATTATTTTTATCAACAGGTTCTACTATTACCCAATCCTCATTTATATGTAAATGCTTTTCTGAACATTCACATGCAACTTCACCTGCTTCAGTACATGAGTAATGTGTTTGAACATAACATCCAAATTTTTCTTCTAATTTATTTCTAATTTCATCGGTTAAAAGTTCTCCACCTGTAATAACTACATCTGGGTTAATTGTAAGTTCTTTAAAATTTGAAAGCAATGCAAGATTTGATGGATATCCACTTAACATAGATGGATTGAATTCATTTAGTTCTTTTATAATTTGCTCTTCTGGTGCATTAACATCTACAGTTATCTTATTTTTCTTTCTAGGCATTTTAAGTTGAAGATATCTTGACATTCCACAAGCCAAGTAAAAACCATATTTTGCAAAAACTCCTGCAGTTCTTTTACCATTTTTCATAAACTTTTTAAAATCTTCATGTCTCGCAAAAGTTCTAAAAGCTGCTACTGCCGAAGCAACATCAATATTCTTCTTATCATATAGGATTGTTGCAGGATTACCAGTTGAACCTGAAGTTTTAAAGATAAGATATTTATCATCTATCATACGACCAACATTTTCTATATCTTTAGTAAATTCATTAATTCTTTCCATAGTTATATTACTATCAGTAATCCAAGTATCAAAATTTTTCATCATAGCAACTTTATTTGTTGGTGGTAAATCTTCTAAACTAAAATCATCGCCAACATCTTTATATAATTCTTTAAAATATGGACTATTTTGTCTTGCATATTCAACTATTTTTTTTAATCTTTTATATTGTAGTTTTTTTATCTCATTTGGTGACATATTACCACCATTATGAGTTTGTATCATTGT
>CAMOWA010000081.1 GCA_946628005.1 uncultured Caryophanales bacterium | reverse complement strand
TATGAAAAAGAAATTATTATTTTTATTATTAATTGGTTTATTAGTAGTAGGTGTTACTGGATGTGGAAAGTTACAAGTAAAAAATACTAATAGTGATAAGATAAAAGAAGATATTAAAGTAGAAAAAGATAATGGTCCATATAAGTGGAATGTTGGTAAATATACTTTAGAGACTAAAACTAATATTAATGATTATATAGAAGGTAATGTTTGGAAAGCTAATGAGCTTGCGATGAGTTTGGGTTGGGATCCTTATGCACATAATATGAGCAAAAGTGGTAATCTTGCAGAAAATTATCAAGTTAGTCCCAATTCAAAAGCACCAACATATTATTTGAAAGATAATGTATTTATGCAATTTAATTATTCAGGAAGTAATACTAATTATTTATCAGTTTGGCTAAAAGGAGAAAGAAGATTGTATACAGTACTTGCAGAAGCATCATATGGAGATAAGAAATATTTACTTAATGGGTCTGATAAACATCTTTTCTCAATGGAGTCAATAGTTATATTTACTTATGCTATGGAGAATACTGATACAAATACTTTAAATAATCCATTTGAAAATGTACTTTATGCATCTGATAAAAAGAATAATAATTATAGATATGATCAATAAAGGAGTTAGATAATTGTCTAATTCTTTTTATTTGATTTAATTATTGAAATAAATTATAATAAGGCATTGTTAATGGGGTGAGTCGTATGGTAATTAGTTATAATCAACTTGGTATTGAATTAACACGTAGATGTAATGAAGCATGTGCTCATTGCTTAAGAGGTCCAGCTGAGGATGTTGACTTATCTGAAGAAGTAATAGATGCTTTATTTGATAATAATGATATATATCTTATTGAAAATTTATTATTATCTGGTGGAGAACCTACAATGAATGGTAAAGGATTAAATTATTTAGTAAATAAGATAATAGAAAAAAGGGTAATTGTAGGTAATTATAGGATCATTATTAATGGAACATATTACAGTGAAGAATTTGGTGTTGCTATTAAAAAGTTGCATGAATATATTGATAAGATTGGATGGAATAGAAAATATAATGTATTGCTTGCTAATAGTTTTGGAAAAATAGGAGTTTCTCAAGATCAATATCATAAAAAATTAGATAAAAAAGTAATGAAAAAGTTAGAAGAATTACCTTCAAAAATTTATATTTTAGATGATAAATACAATCCTAAGAGATTACTGCCTTTTGGTAGAGCACTAGATAATGATTTATCTAGTAATAAGCAAGATATATCTAAACTAACTGATATAGATAATACATATATTATTATGAAATATGGTAAAGATGAAATACAGATTAAGAAACAATATATATGTAGTAATGGAAATGTTTGTTTAGATCCTAATTATCCCTTTAAAGTATTAGATGAATTTAGAATAGGAAATGTATTAGATTCTAATATTATAGATATGTATGGATTAAAAGAAAAAGTGTTAAAATGAGTTGGCACATATTAGTGATAGTACAGGTGATCATAAGATATTTGATGCTGATAAGAAAAAATTTGTAAATGCAGGTGCAGATAGTGAAGTAGTTATAGGTACACATACTTATAATTCAAATGGTGAAATTGTTGAATTAGTTTCTTGGAAAAAAGTTGAGGAAAATATAGATGCTTATAATGTTATTACTAATTATCATATGAATTTATTTGCTAATGGTATTTATAATTTATAATAGTATAAAGAAAGCTAGAGTATTCTAGCTTTTTATACGTAACTTTTTTAATTAAAAAATAGGAATTCCAAGGATACTTCCTGTTTTTTTATATTAATTTTTGATATATTACTACTATACGGAGGTTATTATGAATCAGAAAAAGATAGGTAAATTTATCCAAGAAAGAAGAAAAAGTAAAGAATTAACTCAAGTAGAACTTGCAGAAAAATTAGGTGTTAGTAATCGTACTATTTCTAGTTGGGAAAATGGAAATAGTTTACCCGATTATTCTATGTTTCAAGATTTATGTAAAGAGTTAGATATTTCTATTAATGAATTATTATCTGGAGAAAAATTAACTGAAGAAAATTATCAAAAAAAATTAGAAGAAAATTTTGTAAGTACAATTGATTATAATAATAAAAAAAGAAATAAAAAAATTAAGAAATTTATTATATTTATTGTAATATTAATAATTGTTTATTTATTATATAAAGCCTTTATAGCATACTTTTATTATAAAGATTATTCACATCATGAAGATAATTCTTTTCCATATAATAAAAATATAAAAACAATTCAAATAAATAATAATGATAAAGCAAATACACAAGTATCACATAATGAATTAAATATTTATATTCCAGAAGGATTTGAACTTGTTACTGATAAAGCTAAAAGTAATTTTGTTACGGATAATTGTGAACCTTATATAAAAGGACTTTATGATAATAATAACTTTGATGCGATGATTCTTATTTGTAATGATAGAAGAGCATTTAGTATTGGTAATATGGATTATCATGGAATTAATAGTACATTGTTTCCTTGGATGGATGTTTATTCTTTATTAGAAAAATATAATATTCATGACTCAATAGACTTAATAAAGTTCTATCAGAATCATTATCAATTTAGGCAAAATCTTTTTACTAGTAGTGATGATATTAAAATTAATTATATCGCAAGAACTTATTCTAATTTTACAATTCCATCATATGATACTTTCTATTATTTGGAAAATGATTTAAGAGGTTATACTATTGAATATGAAAGAGATAAAGTTAAATACTCTCAACAAACTGTTTTAAGTTATAAAGATGGAATGTATAGTGAAAATAGTTATGGTATTTCTTTTCATAATAATAAAGAAGAATATTTTAATCATGATAATAGTTTTGAAATTATTAGTAGTGTTTCAAGAAGATAGAGTAGAGCAATCTACTCTTTTATGTTATAATTTAAGCGTTAGAAATTTAAATTGCCCTAAAATGAGGTGAAATATATGATTCATATTATGAAATTGAAAGAGCAATATTTCAATTATATTAAATATGGAACTAAGGAATATGAAATACGCTTAAATGATGAAAAAAGAAAAAATATAAAAAGTGGAGATTTTATTGAGTTTCAAAAAGAACCATTTTTAGAAGAAAAAATGCTAATAATGGTTGATGACATATTACATTATGATAATTTCAACGAATTATTTAAGAACATAAACATTGAGTTTTTAGCAGATTCATCAATAACAAAAAAACAATTAAATGCAGATTTAGAAAAATTTTATTCAATAGAGAAGCAAAAAGAATATGGTGTTGTTGCTATTAAAATAAATAAGAATATTATAATTAATAATTCAAATATTAATAATGTTACTTTTGATAAAAAATTAATTGATATTTTAAAAAGTAATTATGCTAATTTTCTGGATTGGTTCAATATAATGAAGGCCAATAATGTTAATATTTATTATACAATGAAAGATAATAATTTATCTTCTATTATGATTTTAAAGATTTTTGAGGATGATTCTCAACAGTTTTTAGAGAAAGGGAATATTTTAAAAATAAGAACTCTTTTAGTTACTGATAAGAAAAAGGGAATAGGAAGTATGTATTTAAATATTATAGATGATATTGCTGCTAGTAATAATATTGATTATATTTATTTAACGTTGAAAAAGGATAATAAAGAATTAATTAGTTTTATAGAAAAAAAGCTTATAAGAAGTATAGTAATTATGATGATGAACTAGTATATTATAAGGAGTTAAAATGAGTAAAATTTTAATGTCAATTAAACCTGAATATGTAGATAGAATATTTTCTGGTGAAAAGAAATATGAATATAGAAAAAGACTTTGTAAAGAAAAAATAGATAAGATAATTGTTTATTCATCTTTTCCAGTAAAACAAGTTGTTGGAGAATTGAAAATTAAAAATGTATTATATGATAAAAAAGATAATATTTGGGATAAAACTTGCATGTATAGTGGTATAACGAAAATTAAATATGATAATTATTATGAGAATTGTGATTATGCTGTAGCATATGAAATAGAAAAAGCAGTTTTATATGATGAACAAAAAGATTTAAAAGACTATCATATAAAAACAGCACCACAATCTTATATTTATATAAAAAAAGAAGTTGATTCAAATGAATGAAAATAAAACTAATATAAACTGTTTGGTATTAATTTAGTCTAACCTTTTCATAAACCTTTATATTTAAAGGCTTTGCAAGATGTTTAATCTTGTATTTTTTTATATATAAATTGTTTCACATCAATTGTACAACACCAATATAATAATATTTTTTATGATTATGCATTGCATTAGCGAATAGAATATGTTATATTTTTCTTAATTATAAATGATAGTAAAGTGTTGTGAGAAAGAATCATGAAAAAGAATGTAATAAAAAAAATACTATTTTCGCTTTTTCTAAGCTTAATTATTTGTTTATCAACAAATGTTTATGCTGAAGTAAAAGTTGGAGATATTGTAAAAAATGGTGATGTTTTAGGTGCTGAAAATGGAACGGAATTAGTTTTTTATAGAAACAATGAAATAATTAGTGATATAGTTAATTTGGGGCCTATAACTTTTGGTACATTACCTAATAATATATGGGGTGATTCTTCTTCGTTTCCTAGTGATTACTTTGAAAACATAGAAAATATTTCTATATACTGGGAAGTTGTTTCGATACATGATGGGACATATGGAGGATGGCTATGTTATGAACTAATACCTTTTAATTATACGAAGCCAACTTTTGAGATTGAATGTAATCCAAATCAGGTATCTCCTGGACAGGTATCAAATTGTTCTTTATATGTTAATTATCAAAAAAGAATAAACAATATTAGTTTTAAATTAAATACAGATAAATTTGATATTAAAGATAAAATGGCTGGAGAATTATTTGAGAATCTAAAGCTAGAAGACAGTACATATTCATTAATAGCTAAAGATTCTTTGCAAGATAATGACAATGTTACCAAAGTAGTTGTTCTTAACTTTTCTTTATCCCTAAAAGATGGTGAAAAAGCAATTGATGATAATAATATTAATGTAACATCAATATCATATGATGATGCTTTATC
Organism: uncultured Caryophanales bacterium; assembly: GCA_946628005.1. Taxonomy (GTDB): domain Bacteria; phylum Bacillota_I; class Bacilli_A; order RF39; family UBA660; genus UBA3789. Next base: position 2,061 of record CAMOWA010000081.1, on the reverse strand, counting down.
ATCTTATGATGTGAATGATCAAATTTCTACTACGGTCAAATCAAAAGTAACATCAACTGATAATCAGAATGATATTGAAAACCCTAAAACAAATAACAGTTTATATTATATATTGTTGTTTATTGGAATTATTATGTTTTTTTCATTAGTAATATTAAAGTACAAAAATAAAAAAGAACAATAGCTTTGTTCTTTTTTTGATATTATTTAAATAAACGTTATAAAATAAAAATAGAAGGTTGATAATAAATGGCAAAAATATTAAAAAAAATTCTAATAAGTATGTTTGTATTACTTTTTATACTATTACTGTATGTTATTTTGTTCAAAACAAACCAAGAATATATCTTTAAGAGAGAAAATATTAATATTAGTAAGGTATTAGTAATTGCTATTGATTTTATATTTGTTTTTCTATTTGTTTCTTTGGTAAAAGTAAAAGACATTTCCAGTAAAAAATACTATGTTTTAATTTCTTTTATGCAAATAATTTTTTTTGTTTTCCAGATAATCATTTTGTTAAATATTAAATATAATACTGGTTGGGATGTTAAATATATAAAAGATGCAGTTGATACATATATTAAAAATGGTAATATTATTAATAATGATTATTTGACTATGTATCCAAACAATTTATTATTAGTAGGTATTCTAGCTATACTTGCAAAATTACCTTTCATTGGAAAATATTATATAACAACATTAATATTTAATACAGCAATAGTAAATATATCAGTATTATTTAGTAGCTTATCTATGAAAAACTATCATAGTAATAAAGCTGGTATATTAATATATTTATTCACAATTCCACTTATTCTATTAAATCCTTGGTTTGTAATTCCTTATTCTGATACTTTTTCTTTCTTATTCATTAGTATAATTTGTTATATATATAGTAAAACTGAAAAAAAACAAAAAGATTTATATTTAATTGTTTTTTTATCAATATTTGGTTCATTTATCAAACCAACTGTAATTATTCCTATAATCAGTATCATTATATGTGAATTATTATATAAAAAAAACAAGCAATATAAAAATTATAAAAACTATATAATAGTATTTTTTAGTATAATATCAGCTCTATTATTAAAAGATTGCATAATTAATAACCTTAATTTTAGACCAGTAAGTGGAAAACATTCTATGACTATGTTTCATTATTTGGCGATGGGGCAGAACAATAATACTTTTGGTACCTACAACTATATGGACGAGATGAACTCTTATAACCATGGAATTAAATATGATATTAATCAGTTTAAAAGTCGTTTTAAAAAAAATATTGGAAGTAATCATATTAATTTGTTGATTAATAAAACAGCTATTGCTTTTGGAGATGGTAGTTTTGGTTGGGGTTCTTATGGAACTTTTTTTTCCAATAAAGAATCTAAAAAGATTAAAAATAATGTTTTCCAAGAATTATACTATGAAAATGGTAAATATTATGATTGCTTTTTATATATTTCTAATTTAATTTTTTATTGCTTGCTACTATTTTTACCTTTTATTTTATTAAAAAAAATTAATAAAAATGAATTGTTCTTAATAACCACTTTTATAGGTTTATTTGTATTTATATTGATATTTGAACCTCATTCTAGATATATTTATAGTTTTTCCAGTATTATTATCTCTATTAGTTTGTTAGGATTATATAAAATATATGATTTATTAAAATGATTATTATTAATTTATATATATTAAAAAAATATAATTTTATTAAAGTAATTTTAAGATAAATATTATTAGGATAATAGAAGAGTTTAAAACTTTTCGTTTTTTATGTTATTATTATAATGAAGCACTTAATATATGAACGATAAAGAAAAAGAACAAATAACAAGAAATAGAATTGTAAAATATGTTGAAAATATTTTTATTCATGAAGATAATAGTGTTGAGATTAATTTTAAGGAAGATATAAATACTATTTAATAATTATGTTATAATGTTATAGAAAAAAATGGAGTGATTTCTAATGAATAATCAAGATGATGAAAAAAAGAAAAAATTGAAGAGATTAATATTGAACTTATAGATAATTTTAAGAAT
>CAMOWA010000080.1 GCA_946628005.1 uncultured Caryophanales bacterium | reverse complement strand
AAGAATATACAGGAGAGCATCATGATTCATTTACTGAAGAACCATCTAAAAAGATCTATCATTGGTATGCCGCAAATGATACACAAGGTAATCAAGTATTAGAAAAGAATAATGTAATATTTGCGAATCATTGTTGGCAAATGATAAGAACAACCGATACCGGTGGAGTAAAGATGATTTATAATGGAGAATTAGAAGATGGAAAATGTCTGAATACAAGAAGTAATCATGTAGGATATATAGCACGTACTACGCAAACTTTAAACCCAACATTTTATTATGGTACAAGTTACACCTATGACAAAAACAATAATGTATTTTCCTTATCTGGTACAGTTACAACAGGTACAATAAATACAGGAGAATATACATGTAAAAGTACATCAAGTAATGGTACATGTGCAACTCTATACCTAGTAGATACGTTAAGTAGTGGGTCAACATATTATGTATTACCACTTAATGGTAATTCTCATTATTCACAATTTGGTGCTTTGCAATTCAATCAACAATATGATTCACTTGCAGATGTAGGATATATGTATAATACAAGATATATATATGATTTTAAAAACCAATCAACTCATGATTTGAGAAACTATAATAATACATATACTTATGGAGATAGTTATACAGATAATGGAAATGGAACCTATACCATAGATAATGCAACTACAATAAATAGAAGTGACTGGTATACAAATTATAGTAATATAGGAGCAAAAAAATATGTATGTAATAATGCGGTAAATAATACATGTAGTGAATTATGGTATACTACATCAATTTCTAAAACCTCTATGACATATATCAAGGTAGCAGATGTTTATAAGTATGCAAAAGGATTCACTTGGGATGGAGATAAATATGTATTAGATAATAATACGTCCGTTACTTTCTGGAACATCAATGATAGTATCAATAAAAATAGTATAAACAATGCACATTATACATGTTGGAACGAAACGGGTGAATGCGAGAGCATATCTTATATTTATGGTATGACTTCATATGCACCATTTACAATATATTATATAAATTTAACAGATGGAAAAAGTATTACGGATATGGTAGATGAGATGTTATATAATGATAACGTAAACAGGACTAATTCAACCATAAAAAATGGAGTAGATGCATGGTATAAACAGTATTTATTAAATTATTCAGATTACTTAGAAGATACAATTTTTTGTAATAATCGAAGTCAAAATAATTTTTCTAAAAATGGATGGAATCCAAATGGTGGAAGTATATCTACTCCTATGAGTTTTAAAGAAAATAATGAAAGAAGTGATTTAAGTTGTCCAAATGAAACAGATCAATTTTGTATAAACAATAATAAAGCAAGACTAATATATTCAATAGGCTTAATGTCTTCTAGTGAAATATTTTTGTCAAATAATAATAAGGTACGAGCTACAGGGAAAAGTTACTGGCTGATGTCTCCTGAAAACTTTCCATACCGCAATGCAATCGGGTATTGCAACGGCACAACTGGGGACGTAACCTCTGTTATCTTAGGCGGTACTTTTGGTGTCCGACCGGCTATTTCTTTGAAATCCTCTGCTAGAGTTGTATCAGGTAATGGTTCGACTAGTGATCCTTATCAGTTGTCTTTTAATCCTATATATAGTGTTAATGTAGAAATTAAGAATGAGACAAAAGATTTAGATATTAATATTGAAGATATGTCTCAAGTAGAAGAGGGAGAAGAAGTAACATTCAAAGTAACTCCTATTACAGGTTATAAAGTTAATAGTATTCAGATACTAGATAGTGATAATCATGAAGTAACATTTACTGAGACTGGAGTTGAAAATCAATATAGTTTTACTATGCCTAATAAAAATGTAACGATTATTCCATCTTATAAGAAGAATAGATTTAATGTTAGCGTTACTGTAAAGAATGAAGAAAAAGATTTTGATATTAATGTTGAAGATATGACTAGTGTATTAGTTGGAGAAGAAGTAACATTCAAAGTAACTCCTATTACAGGATATAAAGTAAATAGTATTGAAATATTAGATAGTGATAATAATGAAGTGACTTTTACAAGTACTAGTAATGAAAATAAATATACATTTACTATGCCAGAAAGTGATATAACAATAATACCATCTTATGAAAGAGTATCAAATAGTATAGAGGTAGAAAAAAATACACATACAAAAGAATTAACAATAGAAGTAAATGATATATCAGCAGTAGTTTATGAAGATGAAGTAAAATTTACAATTATACCTGAAAAAGGATATGAAGTAGATTCTATTAATATAAAAGATCAAGATAATAATAGTATTGATTATAATAAAACAGATAATGAAAATGAATATAGTTTTATAATGCCACCAAGTAATGTAACAATAAAACCAACTTATAAAAAAGTATCAAATTCAGTAAATATAGATGATAATAAGAATACAAAAGAATTTATTATAGAAGTAAATGATTCAAAAGCAGTAGTATATGAAGATACAGTTAAATTTACAATTATTCCAGAAGATGGATATGAATTAGAAGATATAGAAATATTAGATAAAAATAATAATAAAATAGAGTATAAGAAAACATCTAAAGATAATGAATATATATTTACTATGCCAGAAACTGATGTAATAATAAAACCTATATATAGAAAATTACCTATAAAAGAAAATAATAATATAATAAATCCTCTTACTAATAACAATCTAACAAAAATATTATTAATAGTAATATTATTCTTTACTACAGGATTATTCTTATACAGAAAAAAAGGATTAAGTATAAATTAAAAGATTCAAATCATATGAATCTTTTTTATTGCTTTTGTATATTTTGATATGTATAATTAATTTATAATAGGAGAATTATAGAGTGATTAATATGAGCATTAAGAAAATAATAACTATAACAATATTTATGATATTATTTATACCATTTATAGTAAATGCAGAATCCAAATATCTTTATGATGTATTAAAAGATGAAGCAGAAAGTGGAGGCTTAGCAAGAGAATATACAGGTTCTCATCGTGATTCTTTTACTGAAGAACCATCACAAAAGATATATCACTGGTATGCAACGAATAATACACAAGGCAATCAAGTATTAGAGAAGAATAATGTTATTTTTGCCAATCATTGTTGGCAAATGATAAGAACAACTGATACTGGTGGAGTAAAGCTGATTTATAATGGAGAATTAGAAGATGGAAAATGTTTAAATACTAGAAGTCCTCATGTAGGATATAACGGAAATGTTTCAAAAGATTTATCAAATTATTATTATTATGGAACTGATTATTCATTTGATAAATCAACCGGACTTTTTAGTTTAAGTGGGATAGTAGAAGACAAAGTATGGAATGATACTACATATAAAGAATTAATTGGTAAATACACATGCTTAAGTACTGAATTAAATGCAACTTGTGAAAAATTATATTTGGTAGAATCATATATAAATTCTTCATGGGCATATGTAATAGAGCTGAATTCAATATCTGCATATTATCAATTTGGCAAAACAAGTTTTAATTTAAAAAATAATCAATTGTTTGGATACATGTACAATAAAGAAAACCCGTTTAATAGAATTATAAAGAATATTTCAACAAGCCCAGTATTGACAAATCCATCTTCTGCAATGCTATATAATTTATGGTATGGAGATAGTGTAAATTACTTATCAAATAGAAAATATAGATTGGTATCCCCATTTATGATAAATGGAACTAGTGAATATCCTAGTTTAGTTGGTAAATATACTCTTTTAAGTTCTAAACAAACAGATGAAAAAAGTCCTGCATACTACATATCTGGTGTAGATAGCATGAAAATATATGCAATAGAGTTAAGTAAAGGAAAAATATTAGCAGATTTAAATGATTTATATATGTATGGAGATAGTATTAGTTATAATGCTGATGGGACATATACAATAAATGACTATAGAGTGTTAGAAAGAAAAGATTGGTATTTGAATCATGATGTTTTATTAAATAAATATGTATGTAAAAATACACTTAACAATAAATGTACATGGTTAGAATATGTGTTAGAAACTACTGATACAAAAATAACAAGTACACAAGCAAGTAACTATACATATAAACAAGGGAAAACTTTTATTTATGAAAATGGATTATATAAGTTAACCGGAGAAACAAAATATGGTGTGGCATTGGAAAATACGTATTATACTTGTTTTAATGATTCTGGAGAATGTGAAACTTTATCATATATTTATGAAACAGGATATTCAAATGGTTTAGCTCAATATTATATAAATCTGACAGATGGAAGAACTATTGAGGATTTATTAGACGAGTCTTTAATATCTGATGATGTGAATAAAAATGATTCAACAATAAAACTAGCTACAGATAAATGGTATGAAAAATATTTATTAAATTATACGGATTATTTAGATGATACTATTTTTTGTAGTGATAGAAGTATAGAAAATAAAGGCGGATGGGATCCAAAAAAAGAGCCAACAGATGACAAATTGATTTTTAATGGTTCATCATCTACAACGGATTTGAGTTGTACAAATATAACAGATAAATTTAGTATAAATAATTCTAAGGCTAAATTGAAATATAAGGTAGGTTTGTTATCTAGTTCAGAAGTAAATATATTAAATAATGATATAATTAAAACCAACGAAAACTATTGGCTTGGGACACTAAGTAATTTTAGAAATAATTCTATCTTTACTAAAATTGTAAATAATAATGGCGAAATAGTAGATGGTACAGTTGTAAATAGTTACGGATTAAGACCAGCAATATCACTAAATTCTTCAACAAGGGTAATATCTGGAAATGGTAGTACAGAAGAACCATATGTCTTATCATTTGATAGTATATATAGTATAAATGTAGAAATTAATAATGAGACGGAAGACTTAACAATTGAACTAGATGACTTATCACAAGTACAAGAAGGTGAAGAAGTTAATTTTAATGTCACACCTATCAAAGGATATAAAGTAAATAGTATTAAAGTAGTAGATGAAAATAACAATGAGATAGAATATAATACTAATGATAATATTAATTATACATTTATTATGCCAGCTAGTAATGTAACAATAACTCCATCATATAAAAGAGTTAGTAATAGTGTAAATGTAGATGATAATAAGAATACAAAAGAATTTATAATAGAAGTAAATGATTCAAAAGCAGTAGTATATGAAGATACAGTTAAATTTACTATTATTCCAGAAGATGGATATGAAATAGATAATATAGAAATAATAGATAAAAATAATAATAAAATAGAATATAAAAAAACTGATAAAGACAATGAATATTCATTTACTATGCCAGAAACTGATGTAATAATAAAACCTATATATAGAAAATTACCTATAAAAGAAAATAATAATCTAATAAATCCTCTTACTAATAATAAGTTTATTATAATATTATTACTAATATTACTATTCTTTTCTATAGGAAGTTTCCAATATAGAAAACAAGTCTAAATACTTAATACTTTAACTACAATACTTTTTATATAAATAATTATATAACTATTATAGATAGGAGATAACAATATATGAATCAAATAAAAGAAAAAGTAAAAAAAATAGTCAATGGCGACAAAGTCGCTGGTTTTAACCATTGACTATTTAAATGAAATTACAATATAAAAACAATTAAGGAATAATTGTCCTTAATTGTTATCCAATAAATAATTTCTATATAGATAGAAAATTAATAAATTTAGATTATGGGGTCACGATGTCTTGACAAACAACAATAATTGTTTGAAAAAAGTTGCTTTAATGATTTACAAATTATATAATTATTATAAAGGAGTTTAAGATATATGAATAAAATAAGAAGTTTAATATTTATAATAATATGTATTATTCTATTACCATTTACTGTGTATGCAAAAGAGTGTGACTTGAAAGATATTATGATAACTTCAATTGATTTAGAAGAAAAAACCGATAATGTTGTTGAAAAAGAATCACCTAAAATTGATGGGGAAAATATTATTTTAAATTTAAGTATGTCTGAAGTTGGAGATAAAATAAAATATAAAGCAGTGATACATAATGCATCAAACGAAGATTTAGAATTAGATAAAAATAGTTTTACTATAAATTCAAATTATATTGATTATAATATTTCTTTTGAAGATAACTCTAATATAGTAAAAAGTAATCTTTCAAAAGTAGTTTATTTAAATATAGAATATAAAAAAGAAATAGAAATAGATAAATTCAGTTCTGGTTCATATGTTGAAAATCAAATTATGGTAGTTAATTTAGTTAATAAAAATGATATTAATGAATTAGAAAAATTAACGAATCCTAAAACAGGATTTAAAAAATATTTTATATTTGTTTTATTTTTGATATTTTGTGAATTATTATATTTAATCTATAAAAAAAGAAAAAATATTTTGCTTTTATTTTTAATTATTGGTATTATTTCAAGTATACCATTTAGTATTTATGCATTATGTAAATATAATTATAAAATTTCTGTAAAAGTTGAAATTACAAATAATTCATTTACAGGTACAATATATAGATATAATAAAATATTAATAAAAAATGGTTCAAATATTAGTAAAGGATACTTAATAAAAAATAGCCCTTATAATAATGAATTGTTTAATACATTAGAAGAATGTAGGTTAAAAGCAAATGATAATTGTGAGAAAATAAATAACTCTTTACTTGAATATGAAGGATTTTCATTAGATAGTAGTTCGTTAAATTCTAAAAGATATTTACGCCATGATGTTGAAAATAATATTATAAAAAAGACATATGTCTGTTTTAAAGATGGTGATGATGAGTATTGTTTAGAAGGTGGAGACAATGGGATTTCTTATTCTAATAATGCACAAATAATAAGAGATTTTAATCGTAGAAATAGTTCTTGTTACCTTAATAATGGAAATGACTATACTAACTGTAGTGGCTCATATGGTATGGAAATATCTGCTGATATGAATGGTAATGTTTCATCATATTATGTATATGGTATTGGTTGTAAAATAAATAGTGATGGATCATCTTTTTGTTAATATAGTTATTGTAGCTAAGAATTCAAATATAAAATGAATTCTTTTTCTATGGTTTTTTAACTATAAGAATATTAATAATAAATTTAATCTAATGAACTATTATAAAAGTACAAAAATAAGATAATAAAAATATAACATTGGAACGGGTATAAAACAAGCTTTAATAATTTCTTACCAAGAGAAAG
>CAMOWA010000079.1 GCA_946628005.1 uncultured Caryophanales bacterium | reverse complement strand
TATCAATAAAAAAATATGATAACTGATGCTATCATATTTTATAACTCAATGGGGCCTTAATTTAACGTGTATACGAAAAATCGGCACAAATCTATGAAATTGAGTTTGACTCAATTACTTGAATAGAATATATCACATTATTTTTACATTTGCAAATATGTAATTAAAAAAAAGTGTGATTATCAAGCAATAATTTTCTAATTATTTTTGAAGTAATTGATATGAAATTATATTTATTATTTAATATATAAATATTGATAATTTTGATATAATATCTACTGATTAAAAAATGAGCAGGTTTATGGCACTTCCATACCTGCTTCTGAAGAAACTGTAAAACAAATGATTATAAAAAATAGCAATTTATCATATGAAACATCCATATCAACTAATCAAGATTTAACATTTAACTACATTTCTAGTGCATTTGAAGAAATTGATATTAATATTGATAATAATAGTATAAAGAGTAATTTACATATGATTAATGTGCAAGATAAATATACTAATTTAGCATTATTATTATCTGACCAAAATCCATTTACTTTAAGAATTGCTACTTATGATTCAAGTGAAAAAAATAATTTTTTAGATAGAAAAGAATTCGGTGGTTCATTACTTGAAATATATGATAAGACTTTAGATTATTTAAAACTGAATTCCGCTACATATGGTTTAATTGATGAATCAATTAGAAAAGATATTGAAGAGTATCCAGAGTTTGTTTTGCGTGAAATAATTTTAAATTCTTTAATACATAGGGATTATTCAACATTGACATCCAATATAATAAATATATATAAGAATACTGGAATAGAATTTATTAGTTATGGATCATTATATGGAAATATTACTTTAGATGATATTTTGACTGGCGTTTCAACATCTAGAAACCCATACCTGTAATCTATATTTATGAGATTGAAAAGAGTAGAAGCAATTGGAAGTGGATTGAGAAGAGTAAATTCATATTATTTAAGTAAAGGTTTGAACTTTGAAATTGAAGCATTGCCATCTTCTTTTGTAGTTAAACTTCCTAGAATAAGTATTAGCAACCAAAAAATTAATGATGATAGTAAACTAATTATGAATTATTTGAATAAGCATGGAGAAATAACAAGAAAAATTGCTGAACAATTAATTAATAAAGAGAAAACAACTACTGCGACAATATTAAATAACTTAGTAGATGATAGCATTATTGATAAAGTAGGAAATGGACCAAGTACAAAATATATCTTAAAATAATAAATTTAATAATTCAATAATACTAATAATCAAAAAAATATTTTCTATATAAAAATAAAAATAGAATTAATTCTAATTTTGTCAAAAGCAGTGAAAATCTACTATCCGTTAAAGATATGAGAAATCATATCTTTTCTTTTGAAATAAAAAAGTCTAAGAATACTATTACTTCTTAGATATCATTAACATATTCAATCATCTTATCTATACTTCTTCTTTTTTGATTAATAGAAGAGTGGACATATATATTTAAAGTAACAGAATAATTTGAGTGTCCTAGTATTTCACTTAATGATTTTACATCTATTCCTGATTCAATACATCTAGTTGCGAAAGTATGTCTTAAAGAATGAAAATTAATTTTCTTTAAATTAGATTTTATTAATACTCTTTCAAAGTATTTTTCATAAACTCTAGTATCTTTAGGTTTATTAGAACTAGTTAATATATAACAATCTTTATCTATATAGTATTCTTTTAAATAATTTAGAATACTTGTTCCTACTGGTATTGTTCTGATAGAACTAATTGATTTTGGTGTTGTAACAATTATCTTTGTTTTCTTTGAAGTATTACTATTTATATTTCTAATTCTTTGAGAAGTTCTTTTAATAGAAATAGTATTATTGATAAAATCAATATCTTTCCATTTTAAAGAACATATCTCTCCAATTCTTATACCAGTGTATAAACATATTAAAATTCCTAAGTTATTTATATTCATATTATTAATAATATAATCTATTAATATCTTTTCTTCTTTATTTGTTAAATAATTAATTCTACATTTAGGTTTTTTAATATTATATTTTTCAAATACTATTTTCTTACTATTGATAGAACTTTTAATAATAAAATAAATTGTATTCTGTATAGATAATGATAAGTTATTAAATTCATTCGATTGAAAATATGTATCTAATACATCTCGTGTAATTTTATTGATTCTATATTTACCTAGTATGGGTATAATATTTTTTTTATTACAGTATAGTATTTAATATAGCTTTGTTCCTTTATATATTCTTTTTTTTCTAATAACCAATTGTTTAATCTTTCTTCATATTTTTCTTTATAAATTGACATAATTTACTCCTTTCTTTACACTGTAGACACTATTATGGTGTAAAAAAGTTGTAAATTGTCGAATTGTATGATTTAATTAAACCAAGATAGTATCTAAGAAGTAATAGTATTCTTAGTCATTAAATATATGCAACTTGCTACTATATTTTAAAGATATTAAAAAAATAAAAAAAGAAGGAGAATGAAAATGAAAAAAAATAAGGGAATTAAGTTGGGAATTATCGTTGCAATATTATTGTTAGGAGTTGCTTTTGCAGCATTCAGTACTAATTTTACAATTAATGGTACTGCTAAAATTAATGGTGATTCAAATAATTTTGCAACTAATGTGGTATTTGATAGTGTATCAACAACAACAACTGGGGCATCAGCAACTTTATCAAACGATGCAAAAACAATTACATTTACAACACAAGAAATGACTACAGTAGGAACTAGTGCAGTATTAAAATACAAAATTAAGAATACTAGTAACTATGGTGCATCAGTATCTAAGTTAACTTGTTCATCAAGTGATAGTGCCTTTGCAACGTACTTAACAGCAACACCATCAAGAACTACTAATTTAACAGTAGCTAAAGGAGCAACAAGTGCTGAAGAAACTCTAACAGTTGCTATGGCAAAATCATACCCAGAATCAACAGCTAAGAGTATAACTTATACTTGTACAATGACAGCAACAGCGAAAGACGCTTAAAAAAAGTAAAGAAGGAGAATGAAAATGAAAAAATCAAAAAATAATTTTATAAAACTAAGTGTGTTAGTAGCAATTGTTCTGGTAGGAGTTGCATATGCTGCTATTACAACTAATTTAACTGTTAGTGGATCTACATCTGTAAAAGGAAATTCATCAAACTTTTCAAATAATGTAATATTTGCATCAGCTACTGCATCAAGTGGTTCAACAGCAAGTATTGATACTACTGATAAACATATTATTACATTTACAACAGCTGAGTTAAAAGCAGTTAATGATGAAGCAACATTAACTTATACTATAAAAAATGAAAGTAACTATGGTGCTAGTATTTCAGCAGTTACTTGTTCATCAAATGATACAAGTTTTTCAACATATGTAACAGCAACACCATCAAGATCAACAACATTAACACTTGCTAAAGGAGCAACAAGTTCAGCAGAAACAGTAAAAATCAAAATGATTAAAACTTATGCACAAACAACAGTAAAATCAATGACATTCACATGTACAATGACAGCAACAGCAACAGGAGCATAATAATTGTTGAGAACGAGGAGTGAAGTAATATGATAATAAATAATAAATCTTTAATATTATTCCAAATAATATCAATTGCTTTACTCTTTTCTCTATTCATATTTAGAATTAATAATATTTATTTATTATTAGGACTATTAGCAACTTACTTATATATAAGAAAAAATAGAGTAAGTTATAGTGAAACTAAAGATACATTTATATTTACAATAGTAGCATTAGTAATCGCAATAACAATTTATTATTTAATAGGATTATTTAATAGTTATGAAAGCAACTATGCATCTATATTTCATAAGTATATAAGTAAACCAGAAGTGTTAATAAATGTATTAATTATTATAATAAGTGAATTAATAAGACCGATAGTAATTAAAAAAATATATAAAAAAGATAAAAAAATAAATATCAATATAATTTTATTTGTAGTGATATATGTCTTAATTGATATGAAAGTATCAGTAAGGGCACAAACATTTAGTAGTATAAAACAATTTTACTTATTACTAGGTATGGTAATATTACCAAGTTTATCTAAAAATATATTATTAAATTATTTGACAAAAAATAAAAAGAATAAGTCAAGCATTACATATAGATCAATGAATGATTTATATGTATATTTATTACCAATAATACCTGTATTTAATTTATATTATGAAGCAATATTATTGGTAATTTTCCCATATATTCATTATTTATTCTATTCATTGTTATTTGTAAAACAAGGTATAAAAGAATCTCAAAGAAGAAAATCTGTGTATTTTAGATTATCAAGTTTAATATATATAGTATTATTCTTAATAGTAACTGCAGTTGTATCAGGCTCTTTTAAATATGGAGTACTTGCTATTGGAAGTGAATCTATGACAGGTACAATTGATAAAGGAGATGCAATTGTTTTACATAAGGTAGATACTAAAAAGTTAAAACAAGGAAAAATAATTATCTTTGAAAAAGAAGGGACTGTATATGTTCATAGAATAGTTGAAGCATATAGTGATGATAATGGTACTATGTTTATAACTAAGGGTGATGCTAATAGAACAAAAGATATGTGGGTAGTATATGAAAAAGATATTAAAGGAATATATGATTTTAGAATAAAATATATTGGTTATCCATCAGTATGGTTAAGGGAATTCTTTTAGTTAAGGTTGAAAAGAAATATATTCTAATTTAAATTGTAGAGATTATAGAAAGGCATGGTGGGAAGCTATGAATAATTTATTAAATAAAAAAAGTAATACTGAAAAAGTTCCATTTATATTAAAAATAGGATTTTGTATTATGTTTGTTTTATTCTTATTTTCACTACTATGTATAACTTATAAGAAAGAATACAAGTTAAAATATGATGAAAATAGTACTTTAGATTATAAAGTATATTTAAAAGATAATAACTTTTATACAGAAAAGTATTTAGGGATGGATAATGCTTATATAGCATCTTTAGTTGATTATATAGATATAAATATGAATTATAATTTTTCAACTGAAGAAGATATAAAACTAAATTATGATTATAAAATTCTCGCAACAGTAAATATAAAGAATAGAAATGGAAAAAATATCTATAAAAAAGATGAAATATTATATGAAAGTGGTAAAAAAGATGTATCAAATTATAAATTATTTGGTATAAAAGAAAATGTTAAGATTAATTATGATAAATATAATGATTTAGCAAAAGCGTTTATCGAAAATTATAAATTATCTGGAGTAGAAGCAGTACTTGATGTTAAATTATTGGTTAATGTAGGTGGAAAATCATTTGAGTATGATAGTGATGCATCAAATAAATCAGCAATACTTTTAAATATACCTCTAGCATCTGATACTACAGAGTTTACTATTAATTATAATTTATCTAATGAATCAGATGTTATCTTACAACATAGTGAAGCATTAATAACTAATAAATTATTATTAGGACTTATAATAATACTTGCTATATGTGATTTAATAGGAATGATTATAACAGTATTAATAATTATTAGAAGTAGAAATGCTCAAGCAAAATATGATGTAGAATTAAAAAGAATAAAAAAGACATATGGCGATTATATGTGTGAGACTAATCTAACACAAAAAAGAGAAGATATGGAAAAGACAACATCTATGAAAGTAATATCTGTAAAGAACTTTAATGGATTAGTAGATGCAGTAGATAAAATAAATAAACCAATTCTTTTCCATGAAGAAGACTCTAAATCATCAGTATTCTATGTATATGATGAAAAAGTATGTTATATCTATCATATGAGTGTAAAAGATTTTGAAAAGTAATAAGAAAGAGTGATAGTAATGAAGAAAATATTAAAAAAAATTAATATTAAATATTTTTTAGTCATTTTATCACTTTTTTTGCTTTCAACAGCATATGCAGCAATTAATGTACAAGAAAAAATAAGTGGTACTGCAAAAATAACAGGAGATCCTAAAACAGTTACTTTAACAGGAAATAATATTGCTTTTTCAAGTAATACAGTTCAAGTATTAGTAGGAGGAGAAACAGCTTTTCAAGTTACTCCTGATACAGGATATTATTTATCAGGAGCTTCTTGTACAAATAGTTATACTTTAACAGTTACAACAGGTGTTGAAAAATATGATGTTCAAAATGTAGTAGTAAAAAATGCATCATCTACACAAAATAGTACATGTACTTTTACAACAGAAAGAATAACAGCTAGTATGTTAACATATTCAAATTCAGCAACAACATGCACAACTGCACAATGTGCATTAGATGAATTATTTGGAATATATGATTAGAAAGGAAGTATAAATATGCTTAATTGTGGTGAAATAGAAATATTAGAATTAGATCCACCTAAAGTAGAAAAACAAGAAGTAAAAGAAAACATAGAAGTACAAAAGAAAAGCAAAATTGTACCTTTCTTTTTAGTGTGTGTTTCAATATTAGTAATAACTCAAATAGTTGTTTTTTCAATAATAGCTATTAATAATATATAAAAAGAAGTGATTAAATGAAAAAAATAAAAGAATTATTAAAGAAAAATATAAAACTAGTAATAGGATTTATTATAGGTGGTATAGTATTTGGAACACTAGGAGTATATGCAGCAACTACATTACTTTCTCAATCAGTATATTACAATAATTCAACTAGTGGGGCATCATCAACAAATGTACAAGGAGCACTAGACGAACTATATACAAGAGCAAGTAAATGGTTAAATCCAAATGATATGGGAACACCAAAATACTATGCTACAGGTACATATAAAGGATGGTGTAGTAGTACAGATACAAATTGTAATTCATACGCAGACTTTCCAACAACATCAACAACACCACCATCAGAAAAAAATGTATATGAAGTAAAATATGAAGATGGACAATACGGAGTATGCATACAAAGAAATGGAAAAGAGCATTGCTTTAGAGGAAGAAACTATAAAGCAGAAGCAAAACATGTCCAAGAAGTATTCTCAGACATTAGCTGTGCCGTGGGCTCGTCCTACGTGAACTGTGATGCTTCCGATTTCGGCTGCACCGTCCTCGAAAGTGGCTACGTGGACTGCCGCGATCGCGGTACTTACGAGTCCTGTCACGTGCCTTCGGATGGCTCGGTCTACTGTAGCTGGTAGTCTCGCGCCCCGGGATTTTCCAGAATCTATAATTTATAACATGAGATTTCCTAAATAGGATTATAAATACAAGACTGGAAACAAGGATGTTCCTTGTG
>CAMOWA010000078.1 GCA_946628005.1 uncultured Caryophanales bacterium | reverse complement strand
AAGTAGCACAATATGTACCATCCGTCCTATTAACATAATCATCTATAATTTTAAATCCATTAGTTTTTGTACTTCCTCCTTCTGTAATAAAAAATATTTGTACGTCTTTGGCATAAACTGATATAGAAAAGAAAAAGAAAAATATAAACAATACAAAATATTTTTTCATAAAATGCCTCCAATAATAAATCCTTCTATTTAAGAATAGCACAAAAAAAAGAAAAAAAATACAATTTATAATAAAAAACTCGTAAAATTGTCATACAATTCTCACTCTACTAATTTTATCAAAATAAAAAGAGACTAAAAACAAATAAGTCCCTTAAATATAAGATTAATCATCTATAAAAACTCTTTGAACTCTATTGGAAATATTACACATTAATTCATAAGAAATAGTACCAGCAATTTCACTTAATTCATCTAATGTAACTAGCTCATTATCAAAAATATAAACCTCATCTTCAACTTTACAATCACATCCAGTAACATCAATCATACAACTATCCATACAAACATTTCCCAACACAGGACACTTTTTTCCATTCACGACAATAAAGGCTTTATTAGAAAAACTTCTTCGATATCCATCAGCATATCCAATTGGGATGGTTGCTACTACAAGATCTTTAGGAGCAATATATTTTTGATTATAACTAATTGCTGATCCCTTTGATACTTTTTTCAAGTAAATAATTTTACTTTTTAATCTTAATATTTCTTCAACTGGAATAATATTTTTCATGCCAGGAAAAGTCTCATAACCATACATAACAAGTCCGGGTCTAACAGTATTAGTATCGTTACTCATACATTTTAATAAACCATTAGATGCTTCAGAGTGAATATACTGAAAAGTAAAATGATTCTTTAATAATTCTAATGCATCATGGAAAATACTTAATTGTTTATTTGTATATTCCATATCATTATCAGCAGAAGATAAATGTGTATAAATCCCAACTACATTAATATTTTTATTATTCTTTATCAATTCAATATAATCATCTAATTGATCATAAAAAATACCTGTACGATTCATACCTGTTTCAATTTCTAAATGAACTTTAATAGGTAAATTTATTTTCTCAATAAAAGATTTTTCACTTATACCAACACTAATATCATAATTATGAATATTTTCTATATCACAAACTGAAGGTTGATTAAGTACAAAAATATCTTTAACATATCCAATTTTTCTAATTTTAATAGCTTCACTAACATTAGCAACAGCTACAATATTAAACATATTTAAAATATCAATTCTTTCTTGAATAAAAGAACCATATCCATTAGCCTTAATAACAGGCATTAATGTTTTATCCCCGACATAATCTTTAATTTTTTTTATATTATTTTTAAATTTTCTTAGATTTACTTCAAGCACTACATTATGTTGTAACAAATTATCACCTCTTTAAAATTTAAAAACCTAACCATACACTCTAAACACATTCTACCATATAAAATACATCTTGTAAACAAAAGAAAAATCTAGTAAAAATACTAGATAATATTATATATGATTAATTTTAATTTTAGTTCTATCATCATAGTCAAATTCTTTGGAATTACTATAATCAATTTTAATATCTAAATCATCACCATAATCATCACAAGAATGAACCGAGATAGGATCTTGATAATTATCCAATAAAGAAACCTCATTAGAATTACTTTCATCTAAATATTTTTTTCTTTGTTCTTGCATCTTATAAAGATTTTTAATTGCAAATTTTCGAATAAAATTATTAAAACACCCAAGGCTTGGATAAAATTGATCATCGTAATTAAAACCATCATCAACTAATTCTTTTTCTTTCTCGCTCAAGTGATCATAATCCATATTCTGTAATTCTAAAAAATGTAAATTACGATTAAAAACATAAGCATATACAGAAGAATAATTAGTAATTTTTTGTAATAATAAATAAAATTGTTCAATATATTTTAACTTCCATTTTGGAATCTGATCATAATTATTAGGTTCTCCCACTAAAGATTTATGTAACTCATTTTGAACTTTTTCATACGTTTTTATAATACTATCAGCTTTATATAAATCTAAATCTACACCATTTGATATAAAATAATTTGCATTTTGAGTCTTAGTAGGCTCTCCTAAAAAATTAATTTGATTAAAACAATAAGATAAACACATATTATTAAAAAGATATAAAACAAAATCAGGAGAAACATTTCTCTTTAATTTTTCATCATTAAAATCCCACTTACCAATAGATGGTTGAACATAATTAACAAAACCATTCTCTCCAACCATTGTTTTAGCTAATAAACCATTACGATTAGTAGAATAAGTAATACCACCTTTATCAAGAGTATAAAATAGTATTTGACAATATTTTTCAAATAACAAATCAAAATTATCAAAAATACTTCCTAAAGCAAAATCTTCTCCTCCAATCACATTTATTTCATTATAATTTCTCATAAAATCCCCCATTTAAACTATTTTGTAAAAATTTTATCATAACTTTTATTAAAATCTAAAGATGCAATAACATAACAAGTATTACGAATAGAATCTAAATTATCGAAAGATAAAAACATATCTAGTGGATAGCCATTGTTATTGTGATATACCTTATATTCTCCAGAAATAATACCATTATGAATTAACAAACACTTTTTTAAAATATCATCAATAGAATAACCGCTTGCTAAAAGCCAAGCTATATTTTCAAAACAATATGCAAATAAATTATCGATTGGATATTTTAAAGGATCAACGTTTTCAATAAATAGTGATGCATATTTTTTTAAGTATGCAAGTCCAGCAAGCGTATTAAATTTAGCAACATATTTTTTTCCAATATTATCAGACTTAACCCTACTAATCTCATCCTGTAGTATAACTATTTTCTCTCTTTCATATATAGTTTTAGATTTATATAATGAAGTAGTTTTATCACATACTATTTTTTGAATAACTATTGGATACTTGTCATTGATTTCAAATATATTAGCTTCTCCATTATCACTACTTTGATCAATAACAATTTTATTATCATGAAAGGATAACAATCTTCCAGTAACAGAGCGTTTATTTTTTTCACCATTATTATAGTCATAATAATAAATAGTAATAACTTCATTTAATCTTCTAGATAATTGATTACTTGAAACCTTCTCAATACAATACTTATCTATATTTTTCTGATAATCTTTAATATTATTTTCTAATTCTTCTACATAAAGTTTATTATATCCACCATAATGTCCAACCCAATTATAAAGTTTCTTAACTTCATCAGCATTAGAACTAGAATAGTGGTACTCTCTCTCAATAAATTTTTTTCTATTGAAAAGTTCCATTTTATCAGCATCAGAAATCATTCCACATGTACTGAAAAACGTTAAGGTATCAAAATTAATATTTTCTCCTAAATCATTTAACTTAATTAATAAGTCATAAGAATCTCCTAAATTATAATTAATTGGTAATCCTTTATTATAAAACTCTTTTAAATTATTAATAATACTAATTACATAAAAATAATTAGAAATGCTTGAATAATTATCAAAATTTTCATCTAAAGAATAATTATTAGGCAAAAATAAACAATTTAAACACTGAAAAGAATTATTATCAACTTTTATTCCTTTGATTTCCGCTAATTTTAGGATATCATAATAAGTCCCAACTCCAGTAGATCTTAAGCCATTAGAAAACCATCTCTTAAACGTAGGTAATATTTCAGAAACAAATATATCTTTATCTTCTTTCTTTTTACCTAACTCATCAATCCACCAAACAATAACCCAATCAGAGCATGTTGCAATCTCATCTTTAATATATCCATCTTGAAAAAAACCATATTTTTGTGCTAATAAAATATAATCATAATTTTTTAATACAACTTTCTCATTACTTAAATTTTTATCCATAAAAACCCCCATTAAAAATTTTCTATATTCTAACACAAAATCACATAAAAATCAAAAAAACTATAATTAAGATTTTTTTAAAATAACTTTAAAAGTAGTATAACCATCTTTTGAAGTTGCATTTATTTTACCATGATGCCTTTCTACTATACTTTTGGCAATCGCAAGTCCTAAACCATATCTATTTTCATTTCTATTTCTAGATTTATCAACTCGATAAAATCTTTCAAATATTTTTTCTTCTTCTCCTTTTGGAATAGGATTACCTTTATTTATAACTTCTAAAATAATAGAATCTTTATTTTGATTTAAAATAACTTTAATGTCCCCATTTTTTACAGTATGTTTAATAGCGTTATCTAATAGTATCGTAACTAACTGTTTTATTTCACTACTTATACATTTAAAATGTATATTATCAGTAATTTTATAATCCAAATGAATATTCTTTTCATATATTAAACTCTCTAAAGGTAAAATACTCATCTCTACTAATTTAGATAAATTATTATCTTCAAATATTAAAGGAATTTCTTCATCCTCAAGCTTTGCTAAATCAAGTAAATCTTTAATTAATTTACTCATTCTTAAAGATTCATTTTTAATATTAGATATCCATTTTTCATTCTTATCATTTTCTAGTGCTTCACTACTAGCAATAATAACAGATAATGGAGTTTTTAATTCATGAGAAGCATCAGCAATAAACTCTTTTTGTCTTTTAAAACTAGCATCAACTGGTTTAGTAATCCAGTTAGCAATAACAAAACTAATAATAAAAAACACACCCTCTAAAACAACAAATAAAATAACTGAAAGAATAAGATTACTTCTCAATTTTTTCATAGAAGAACTATTATCAATAATTATAATTCTACTATTTTGATAATATTTATAAGAGTACTTATCAAAATATAAATTACCAATATAAATAGAATCAATATTATCTTTCTTTGTAATTTTTCCTATATATTTTTCTAAATCACCTGGAATAGACTCATCATTAGAATGAGAAATAATTTGATAATCATCATTATCAAGTAAAACAGTATAAATATTAACATCCATAAATCTTGGGTTATCATCTAAAAATGGTGGTTCACTCTTATCGCTATCATTTTTTTTATCAAAATATTCCTTTTTTTCTTTATCTTCAATAAATAATTTATTATCAAGGTTTTTCTGAATATTCTTTTTTTCCCTACTATAATCATTAATATTATAAAATATAAAAATAGATAAAATTGATGTAGTAAATATTAAAAATATTGTAATAATAATTTTATTTCTTAATTTCTTCATTTTGTACCTCTAACTTATAACCTAATCCACGATTAACTTTAATTGCAACATTGCAACCAATTAATTTTAATTTTTTACGAATAAATGAAAGATAAGCTTCTAAATTATTAGACTCTATCTCATTATCAATTCCCCATATTTTTGTATAAATTTGATCTTTGGAAATAATTAGACCTTTATTGTTCATAAAATATTCAAGTAATTCAAACTCTTTTTTACCAATTTCTAAAGACTCTTGAGTATCCGTACATGTTATACTAGAATTTTTTATATTTAATCTTAAATTTCCTACCTCTAAAAAATCATTAGATCCCTGATTAGGTTTTCTAAGTTGTAAATTAACTCTCGCAACCAATTCCTCCATATGAAAAGGTTTAGTCAAATAATCATCTGCTCCTCTAGAGAAGCCATTCAATTTATCTTCAATTTCAGATTTTGCAGTAAGCATAATAACTTTTAAATTAATATCATCTTCACGAATTTCTTTTAATATTTCAAATCCATTCATACTAGGAAGCATAACATCTAAAATAATCAAATCATAAGTGCCATTTAAAGCAGAATACAATCCCTCTTCTCCATCTGTTTCAATATCAACTAAATAATGTTCCTTTTTTAGTCTTTCAGATATTAATTCCGCTAAACTATATTCATCTTCAATTACTAAAACTCTCATAAAATCACCTACTTAACACTATAAAATAAAAATATTAAATGAACATTAATTTTTCTAATTATATCAAAATATATAAAAAAATACCAAAAAAAGTTTGCCTAATCAAAGCAAACTTTTTTTCTTAAATATAAGACAATTGATATATTACAAATCATTAGAATGAAAAATGTAAAATAATCTTTATTATAATCAATACCTGTATTTGGGATTTCAATCGGATCATAAATACTTAATGAAGGGCTTGAAACATTTCTTTTAGAAGAAAGTATAGTAGTCTTATCAGGAATAATTATCGGACTACCAATAGGTTGTCTCTGTTCTTCTCTTTTTTGATAAATATAAGTAACGTGAATATCAGATGTACGATATTGTCCAGCAAAATCGCCAACTATCTGAACAAAATCATATCCTCTAAATTTTCTAGGTCTAGTCTCATATTTATCATCTACATACCCTTCTTGTATAATATCATATCCAATCATATTACCATAGATATCTACATAATGTGCAATTACTTTTCCTTTTAATTTTCTATAAACATAAGTTACTTCTGTATCTTTTTCAGAATATTCTCCTGTTTCTTTTCCTTTCACTTCAATCAATTCATATTTATCAATATCTTCTTTGATTGTTTTATATGGATCTGATACTTTTCCTTCGCTTATTTTATCTTCTAACAATTTTGTTCCAGTCTCATCTATATAGTGAGTAATTACTTTTCCTGTTTTTACTGGTTCTTTTATTTTTTCATAGATATAAATTACTTCAATTTCTCCTTCTACATATTTTCCTGATTCATCTCCGAATACAGTTTTATATGTATAACCAGGAATTGTTTTTGGAACGGTTTGATATTTTTGACCAACTTCATCTTTTGTTTTGATTTCTTGGCTAATAACATTCCCTTCTGTATCAATAAATCTTACTATAACTGTTCCTTCTTTTTGCTCACATTCTGGTGTTGGGCAAACAGGAGGCTTTTCACATTCTTTTTCTGGACAACTTACTTTTTTCTTATAGATATAAGTTACTTCATAAGTACCTTTCTGGAATAGTCCAGAACGATTCCCGATAATAGTAACAAATTCATAATTATCAAATGACTTTTGTTCACTTGTATAACTTTCACCAACTGTATTTGTTTCTATAATATCATTTGTTAAGTAGTTTCCATCTGTATCTACATAATGAATAATTATTGTACCTTTTTCTATTTCTGGAACTGGTTGAGTTTGTTCTTTTTCATAAATATAAATTACTTCTTGAACTCCCTCTTTATAGTTTCCTGATACTTTTCCTACTACAGTTACATATTTGTATCCTGTAATATTTCTTTTTTCAGTTTCATATGTTTCTCCAACTTCTTTTGTTGTTGTAACATCTCCACTGATTTTATTTCCTTCTGTATCTACATAATGTACATTTACTGTTCCATATTTCTTTTCTGGAACTGGTTGAGTTTGTTCTTTTTCATAAATATAAATTACTTCTTGAAC
>CAMOWA010000077.1 GCA_946628005.1 uncultured Caryophanales bacterium | reverse complement strand
AAAACAAATAAAAAGTTACGATACAAAGTACCATAACTTATTTTCAAATGGAGCGGTTAAGCAACAACTTACGAACCATAACGCTCTCTTTCTAAAAATATTATATATGAATTCTTATTAAATTTCAATGGGAGTATATGGAGAATTTTGTTGTTTTATAGTATAATATATTCAAAATTAAACTTGATTTTATATAGGAGGTATAAAATGAACGCAAATTTATGGACTCAATTACTTATAGCAATAGTTCCCGCACTTATTACTGGTGCTGGAAGTTTAATAATTGCAATTAAGAAATGTAAAAATGAAATTAATACTCTTGAAACTAATAATAAACACGAAATAGAAAAATTAATGAAACAACATAAAATAGATCTTGAAGCATTAAAAGAAAAGCATAGACTTGATATGGAATCTAAAGAAAAAGAACATCAATTAAAAATTGAAGAAATAAAAGTCCAAAATGAACAAGAAATATTAAAAAGAGAAAAAGAATTATCTAATTCTGCAATGTATTCAATGATGGGCGATGCAACTAAGGATTTGTTTACTGGAATATTTAATTCACCAGAATTTAAAGAAGAGATGAATAAAAAAATTAAAGAAGGATTTAATAAGAAATAGTGTTATACAATTATAAAAATAAGTTGGAATGGTTGGAGGTAATTATATAATGAATAAAAAACAGATTTTAGAGCAAGTTGATAAACTAATATTTATGTATAAAAATGGTGAGTTAGATGGCGAAGTAATGCCTGAAGATGCTAATCCACATTTTGAAAAATCTAGTTTAGAAAATTATTTATATTTTACATTACCTATGGCTCTTAATTATCAAAGAAATTCTTATACTCTATGGGAAAGTGCTCTGAAAACTTATAATGATGAAGAAACAAGATTTGTATTTAATCCAAAATTATGCTTAGAGAAATCATTCGAAAAAGTACAATATGCTCTTACCAAATATAAAGTTGCTTTGCAAAAGCAAAAACAGACTGAAATATGGCTTGCATTATGTAATACATTTGTAGAATTATTTGATGGTGATATAAGGAAATTATTTGATGAATTAGACAATGATGTTGATAAAATTAGAGATTATATCCAGAAACAAAATAAAAAGAAATTTCCTTATTTATCTGGTACAAAAATATGTAATTATTGGATGTATGTGATATATCAATATACGGATAGAAGATATAAAAATATTGAAAAATTAACTGTTGCCCCTGATACTCATGTATGCAAGGCAACACGAAAACTAGGATTAATTAATGATGAAGAATTTAATTCTAGTAATGTTCAATTAATCGTAATAGAAAGATGGCAAGAATTATTTAAAGATACAAAATATAAACCAATTGATATTCATACTCCACTTTGGTTATGGAGTAGAAATGGATTTAAGGAGGTAAAATAATGGTTGATAATGTTAAACAGGAAGTAATAAAATTATTAGATAAAGATAACTCTGGGCATGGTATGGATCATATTAATAGAGTATTAGATTTATCTTTGAAATTTGCTGAAAAAGAAAATGCTAATGCACAAGTAGTTGCTTTAATAGCATTACTTCATGATGTAGATGATTATAAGTTATTTGGTATGGAAAATGCAGAGGTACTTATAAATGCAAAAAAAATTATGGATAATTGTAATGTTGATAATGATATTCAAAAACAAGTATGTGATGCTCTTAATAATATTGGATATAGTAAAAGATTAAAAGGACATTTTCCAACAACTCTTGAAGGAAAAATTGTATCAGACGCAGATATGTGTGATGCATTAGGAGCAAATGGTATCTTAAGAGTTTATACTTATTGTATGAAAAATGGAAAACCATTTTTTGATAGAAATATTTTCCCAATTGAAGATATGAATGCAGAAAAACATACAAGAAAATGTGCAGATAGTAGTGTATGTCATATCTTTGAAAAAATATTAAAACTTAAAGATTTAATGCTAACTGATTCTGGTAAAGAAGAATCTAAAAATAGGCATCAAATAGTTGTAGATTTTCTATATCATTTGTTTAATGAAGAAAATGCTCTTGAATGGACTGAATATTTAAATAATTATCTTAAATAAGGGTATGGGAATTCCTATAGTAGAATTTATGCGGGAGTATAAATTCAGTGCTGGCTAGACGCTACTTTTACTTCCACACTCAAAAAAATATAAAAAGAGGTTTAAATTATTTTTATAATTTTTTCCTCTTTTTAGTTAGTAAAATAAAAACTTACGAACTTTAATTAGTCCGTAAGTTGTCTTCAAATGGAGCAATTGTGTATCTCGTTTGAGAAACATTTTACTACAAATGTAACGAGATAAAACTCAATTACATATTAAATATATCACATTATAGGGAAAGAGTAAACAAATATAATATATTAACTCTAATATTTAATTTTATATTTTTCCCATAGTGTGTAAAGTTGAATATACAAACATACCATAAGAACACAATGTATTTATAGTATTAACATCGTTTAAAACAGTATTTATTTTATTCATTATTTTTCTATATAATCCTTGTGCCTTAACTGTTTCATTTATCGTTGCTAATTTATTAAAATCATTTAATATATCAAGAATTGCTTTTTGGTCTTCTGTATTTTGCTCTAAGATTTTAAATAAGTCATTTAAAACAGAGGTGTTTTTGTCAATAGATTCTAATAACTCAATCATTCTTTCTTCTCTTGTAACACCATCTTGGTATCTTTTTTCTCTTTCTTCAAAACTTTTTTCTAACGATTTATTTAATTCTTCATTCTGTATATTTATGTTCTCAACAACACTAGCTAAATGATCTTGTAAGACATTTGGTACAGGTTTTATATTAGGTATTATTGGACCTTTTGGCAAACCTAGATTACTCATTAAATCACCCTCCTAAAAATATATTATAACATTATAAGCCATTTTTGTTTATTTGATTACCATTAATATTCTATTAATTTTTCATCATAATCTTTCAAATCAAAATAATCATCTAAAGTTGACTTAAAAATGCCTTTGTATTTTTTTCCGTAAATATCATAGTAGATAATTTCTATAACTAAATTTTTATAATGATTTATATTAGATGGATTTTTAATATAAAACTCATCACTTAGTGTTTCATCAAAATATGGTGAGTATAAATAATTGTTTTCTTTATTCATCTTATTTAATTCGTCTCTTATACTAGCTAATAGTGGTGCAATATTATTGTTATCTAAAACATCTAATTTTGCATAATCTTTATTAAATATTATTTCATTATCTTCATATTTCTTGATAATAATATTTATTTTATTAGCAATTCCATTTCCTCTATTTATTATGGAAAAATCGAAATCTAATTGTTCATTTTCTTTATCAATTTTTTTAACAGCAAAATCAATATCGTTTAATATTAAATATGGTTTATTTGCTAAATGCTTTTGTTCTTTCTCGTTTCTCAAACTATTATAAGTCAGTATTAAAGCAAAAGATGTAAAAAACATACCGCCTAGTTGTATGCACAATTCTATTTTTTTACCATAATCTATATAATCCTTATTAGCATTTATCACAAATAAGAATAATAATGAAAATACAATAAATAGTACAATTATGAAAATAAAACTCCAAATATCTTTTTTCTTTTTGTACATATTGAATCACCAATAATATTATACCACAGATAAAGCTATTCTTATAAAATGATAAAAATGATAAAAAGCCAGTGGGCTGAGCACTTTTTTACTATCTTTAGTAATGTTAATTTTATCCCACACTTTGTCCCACCATTTTTGCTTATAAAATAAGGAAGTACTACAAGTATGAGCCCACAATCGTGGGACAATTTTGCATGTGCAAAATAAGTTTGATATCACACAGAAGA
The DNA here is from genome assembly GCA_946628005.1 of uncultured Caryophanales bacterium. Lineage (GTDB taxonomy): Bacteria > Bacillota_I > Bacilli_A > RF39 > UBA660 > UBA3789. The sequence continues at coordinate 3,619 of CAMOWA010000077.1, read as the reverse complement.
CTTATGTAATAAGGCTTTGTTTAATGTGTTGATATCAATCACTTATGCTCTTGAATTATTTTTATAAATAATTTGTGAAAACATGGGCTGTACTAGACCCACTAATGGGATTTAATAAATATAATGATTAATAGTGACAAATTAATTTTTATTTTGTATAATATTAATTATCTTTTTTAGGGGGAATTAATAATGGAAAAAGAAATAAAACTAGTTTGTGGTGAAAGTATTGATGAAGTTGTAGATATGCTATTAAAAGAGAAAGAAAATGGTAATCATGCGTTTTGTAATTTCAATGATGTAATATTACATTCTGATAATGTTACACTTGATTCTGCATATATGGCTATTTGTGGTTGTTCTAGAGAAGAATATTTTAAAAAACTAAAATCATCTTCAGATAATTCTGAAAATGATAATAAATCAGTAAATGCAGATGAAGAACTAATTCAAGAATTATTCGAAGTAAATGCAGAAAATGCTGTTAGAGATATGAAAATGTCAAAATTGTTATTTTTAACTAAAAATGGTAAATTTTATAGTATGATAGCTAATGAATATATTGAAAAAATGTCAAAATATAGTACTTATTGTAAAGAAGAAGAAAAAGAAAATTGGACAAAAAAAATAAAGAGTCTTATATATCTTGCTGGTGAGATATCAGATGATTATATACTATGTGAATTACGTTCAAAAGAATATGCAGGAGCTATTATGGAGCAATTAGCAAAAGGTGTAACGATGGATGATATAAAACCAATTGTATCTGAGCAAGGTCATACTGGATTTACTATCTCTTTACTTGGCCAAAATATGATTAATTATTCACCATATGGATTAGAATTTGCTGAACAAGTTATAGGAACATATGCAACTAAATCACAATCAGAGTTATGTAAGACCTATAAAAAAGAACTAAAAAGAAGAAAAAGTATTAATTTAAAATAGTGAATTAATAAAAAAAGTTAGGATTTTACTAACTTTTTTTATTATCCATAATCGTGGTTGAAAATGGTCAATCATGGACCATTTTTGACCACAAATTCTAGTTTTTTATTTAATAAAAAAACAAGAGCATAAGAGATTTTCCCTTAAACTATTTCAAAACCTTATTTCATAAGGCTTCTTCATAGAAAAAAACTTATTTTGCACTTGCAAAATCCATCCATAAAGATGGATGTTAAACTAAAACAAACCCTTTTTTTAGTTAGTAAAATAAAAACTTACGAACTTTAATTAGTCCGTAAGTTGTCTTCAAATGGAGCGATTAAAGTTCAAAGTAAGTCAAAATGTTTTCTTTTGATAAATTAATTATACAATAAATTTTTTTAAATAAAAAAACTTTAAAATTAAGAAATTCGGGGAATTGTATTACGAGCAGTTGGAATCGTAAAAATTATGGTATAATGGTTATATAGGGAGGATATTAAATGAGGGATAATAAAAACTGGTTTTATACACCATTAAAGGATTGGGATAAACCCATTTCTAATGATACAGATGATGGTTCTAGTTCATTTAATAATATAGATAATAATATACAAATACAAAACGAAAAAATAAAATTATTAAGAAACATGAATTCTATTATTATACCATCATTATTTACATACTTTCATCACTCAACATCATATATACCACAAGAGCTGAAAGAAAGATCTGTGAGAGGCAAGTATATGAGAAATTGGACAAGTTTACCAAAAGAAGAATTTACCATTCTTAATGAAATGTCTTTTGTTGAAAGAGATGATAGAATAAGAGAAACACTAGATTATAATAAACCACTAACGAGTACACCAATAATGTATACAATAGATGATTATAGTAAGCCATTTTGCATAAGAATATTAATGCCTAAATTAGAGTCTGTGATGAATGATGCCTTGCCAATAAATGAGGATTATAAAAATGAATATTTCCAATTATATTATGGATATGGTGATGGTAGACATCCTAAACTTAAAGATGGAGAAAAAATAATAATAATAGGAAATTCTTTAAAAGATGAAGTAAGTGGGAAAGTAGTTGATATTTTTTATGGAATACGTGAAATCGATTTAGATATGTATTATAATGAAGTAATAAAAACTATAAAAAATGGTTATACTGAATATTTATCTGCAAATTTATTAACAAAAGATGAATTTGGAAGATATACTAATTTTTATCCGCAAAGTTATTCTATACCAAAAGATTCTAATTCAAATAGGTACATTGGGGCACATTCTGAATTTGAAGAAGAATTGTATGAGGATTATAAAGATGTTATAGAAGAAAATATTACCCAACTTCCTGCACTCAATATAAAAGATACACTTTATTATAGAAAATTATATGATAATTATTCTGAAACTAAAAAAAATACTAAACAATTTTGATTGGAAGATTAAGATATTGTGATGAGACTGAGATTGATTTTCAGTCTTTTTTTATAATATTTACAATATCCCACTATTTTTATCTTTTTTATCAAATTGGGATATACATATCCCTAGTATTTATAAAGGAAAAAGAATATCACAAACTTGTTTTGGGATAAATATGACTTCATCTATTTATAAATAAAAAGTACATCATCTCTGACGTACTTTGAATTCAAATGGAGCAAGCGTCGTAGATATCTACAACTCTTTCTCTAGTGATACGATAAATATAACTACCCAAATGTAGTGAGTAAGCAAGTTCTGACATATATAAATCACATCCTGTCTTTCCCAACCAGTTTGAATTTAAACTCTAATTACAGAGTTTTTTTGTTTATAATATGACAACCATTTGTCCTAAAAATATATTAAAAAAATTGTGTTATAATTTTTTAATTTTGTCTTTATTTTTTATTTAAATATAATTTTTTTACTTCTTTAATGGCTCTTTCATTAATACTTTTTACTGTTTCGTATACTTCATCTTTATTGTAAACATCAACTAATGTTAACCTTGTCAAATAATCAAATAAACTCTTGCTTATTTTAAATTCTTTGGCATGAGGTACTAATAGTAATTTTATACTAGAAGATTTAGCTATTTCCGAACTTCTTTCTAAACAATACTTTTCAAATTGTATAGAAATAGCATCGTTAAAATAAGGATTTTTATCCCTAAATAATTGTATTCCATGTAAAAGCAATAGAACTTGATTTTGATTTAAATAAATTAAATTATTTGAATTTTTCATAATAGACTCCCTTAAACTGCTATTATACATTTTTAATATAGAATGTCAATATTTAATAGATAGAAATTATTTGCTTTTCTATTTTAATACTGTCATATTTATATCAATCTTTTCTCTTAGTTTCCCCTTAAAATTTTTGAAATAAGATATTTATATAGTTATTAACCGTAACAAACAGTAACATAACTACTATATTTAGAGAATTTATATTATTTTGATTTTAAAAGTTTTTTTTCCTTTCTTTGAACTTATTTTGCCTATGACAAAATATTTAACCCCCTAGGTATTTTGACACAAGTATCAAAATTACATTTGGAGATTTTTTTTATGCAACAAAAAATCAGTCATATTTCAGACTGAAAGTTTATATAAAGTTCGAAAAGTTCGAACAGATTCCTCAATGGAGCGAACGAGGGGAATCGAACCCCCATCACAGCCTTGGCA
>CAMOWA010000076.1 GCA_946628005.1 uncultured Caryophanales bacterium | reverse complement strand
CATTTCTATTACTAGAGAAGGGACTAACTTGATCGAGGTCAACTCTCCAAAACCATTCACGGGAGTTTATTTTTTTTGTGCAGGGGAAGGCTATTTCATTCGATTTTTTTTATTCATTGAAGAAAATTGCAAAAAGCGAGTAAAATCTTCAACATTAATGAAATATAAAAGAATGCATATTTTTTAAATATGCACTCTTATATTTTATAGCATAAAGTTATTATTTAGTATCTTTGTAATTAAGTCGCATTTCTATAGGAGTCCATCCGTTATTAACCCAAATTCTAGTATTATTATATATTTCCATTAAATAATTTAGTATTTCTTGTGAATTTTTTTCAGTTACTTTAACTCCGTAGTCTTGAAGCATCTCAATAGAAGGTCCAACAAAGTTATTACCTAATCTATACATATCAGAAAGAATTTTTATAATTACTTCAATGACATCTTTAGTAATATGATTTTTATTTAAAAACTTTTTAAATTTATTTTTAGATTCAGTTTCTTCATAATATCTATAATCAGAATATTTAAGTAATTCATCCAATTTAATATTCTTTTTCTTTATATTCATTTGTCTAGAAATTATATCATCTAATACAGGTTCTAAATCTCTATGTTGCAAAATTCTATGAATAAAATACATATTATGTTCGGTATGAATTATATCTATGTTGTCTGCTCTTTCACAAAATAGTAGTGCATTATTTGGAAAATCAAGTTCTTCTCCATTACCATAGTATAGGCTATAGTAATAACCTAATTCACTATATGATACCACACCATATAATTCAACCATTGATCTAACTAAATTATAAACTTTAGTATTTTCATCAACTATTTTCTGGATTGGATTCAAGTCTATTTTTTTGATTATATTATAAACATCATCAGTCATTGAAATATAAAACTTATTGTCTCTCTTAAATAAGAACACCATACCTGCCATATATAAGAAATGATATATTTCCATACTTATATTATTATCTTGAAGTGTTCCTTTATTATTCATTAAATCATTAAGTAAATTAAACTCTTTATCAATAAATCTTTCAATAACATCTGTTAATTTATCTTTATCTGTAAGGCCTTTATAAATAATATCAACCAATTCTATTTTTCTTTTATTACTCAATCTATTAATAATTAATAAATCCCCTATATTTTTTAAATCATTTATAGTTAATGTACTTAGTATTTCTTTTAAATCCTTAACAATTGGTGTATCAGCAGCATTTTCTAAATTAAATTTTTCTTCTGGTGTCATGCTACCTAAATGTTTATGAATAATTGCTTTTATTTCAGTTGGAATATAATAAGAATAATGATCTCCATTTTTATATACAAATACAAGTAACATTTCTATATCTTGTTCATAGGCAGACATCCATTCAGAATCTTCATGTTCAATCAATCTTTCAAAATATATTTTAGTAAATGGTTCATCTTTAGATGATTCTAAACAAAATTCGAAATCTTCTAAAATAAAGTCTCTTAACTCATATATATTCTCAACACCAAATTCTTTAAACTTTTCATTCAGTAATTTTTTATCTACTGATTCTAATGATGATAATAAATCAAGTTTATCTTTTTTTATTAAATACTTTTCATACTTCATATTTTTACTCCTACTTTAAATATTTATCCATCAATTCTTTAGCTTTCTCTTCTCCTTCAGGTGTAAGTGTTACTTTTTTACCTTTACTATGATATAAATACTCTTCATTAGTTAATTTATTTATAACTTCAAATAAGTAACCTTTCCAGCAGGTTCTTACTTTTTCTTCTTTTATTTCGTCATTTTTATCACAAACATATCCTCTTTCTTCCCATGATGTTAAATACATAAGTAATAACGTTAATTCTTCTATTTTTTCATCCACACAAAACACCTCTTTCTTAATTGATTATACTATTTATTTCTGTCATTTAAAAATCTTTTTAAAAAGAAAGTCATAAAATATGGAAATGTATAAAATTTACCATTAAATCCAATGTTTTTATTACATAGTTTTATTCCATATTTTATATTTTTGTATTTTTTTTCATCAATCATTTTGTTTAATGAATGTGTAGGATTATCACTTGCTTTTACTTCAACTGGAATAATACTATTTTCATCTCTTATTATAAAGTCCATTTTCACTTTATTAGGATTGTCTTTATAAAAAAACAAACCAAATCCTGCTTTAGTAAGCATCTCAGCAACTATATTTTCATATAGGGCTCCTTTGTAGGTTGAAAAATTTTGATTATCCCTTAAATCTTTTTGTGATTCTTCATCTAATGAACCAATAAGTAGTCTATCACCAAAACAAAGTCTATAATTATCTGGATTATAGTTTACTTTTAATGGCATTTCAAGGTGTTCTAAAGAATAACTAATATTAACTATCCCAGCTCTATCAAGCCATTCAACAACTCCTATGTATTCTCTATTTCTTGCTCCATCTCTAAGTTTCGTAATTTGAAATTTTTTATTATCATTGCCTAGAAATATTTTTATTTTTTTATATGCGTCTAATATTTTGTTTTATCTAAACCTCCAGGATACTGTGTAATATCTTCTTCATAATCTGTTAATAATGCTTTTTGTTTATTTAAAATACCACTAAATGTTTTGTTATCAATAAACATACTTACTACTTCTGGCATACCCCCTGTTATTATATAGTCATTAAAATGATTCATCATTACAGTATATTGAGTTTCAGTTAAAGGTTTTACTTCTTTCATACGGGTGTATAAATCTTCAATTTGTTCATTTTTATAGCCTTTAGCCCAAAGAAATTCTTCAAAGTCTAATGATCTCATAGTGTAATCTTCTTTATATCCAACACTATTAGAATGAATTTCTTTATAATTAATTCCCATTAGTGAACCTGAGCATATCACATCGTATCTTCCATCAATACCAAAGAATTTAAGAGAAGTAGCTATATCAGAATACTCTTGCATTTCATCAAAGAAAATCAAAGTATCATTTGAAATAAATTCAACATCACTATTATGTAGACTAATGTTTTTTATTATATTATCTACGGTGTATCCATCCTGCAGTATCGTTTTATATTCAGGCATAGAAACAAAATTAATCTCAATAAAGGATTTATAATTTTCTCTACCAAACTTCTCAATAGAGGTTGTTTTACCGGTTTGTCTAGCACCTTTAATAATTAAAGGCTTTCTGTTTTCATTATTCTTCCAATTAATTAAAAATGTATCTATTTTTCTTTTTTATTCAGCCATTATATCACACTCCATACTAATTATATCACATTTTTAGATACTTTTTAGTTGCGCAAAATCACATTTTTAGATAATTACTATTTTGTTTGAATTAATAAAAGAACCGCCTTCCCCACACCCCTTGCGATTCTTTTGCTTTGATTTTTTTACGATTTATATACTTTTAGTAAAAATATGGACTAAATTCATCTTACAACTTACAGGCTAACCTTCTAATTTCTTACCTTTCGTACTCCAGGTCAAAAAAGGGTGAAGAAAGGTCTATTAAAGTATTGGCATCATTTTCAAAATCTTTCATGAGAGTTTAGTTGCTGTTGTATGAGAAAAATCATTTTTTCCTTTTATTAACATATTTTTCAAATTTATTTATTATAAAAGCAACTTTGTTCATGATTTATACAAAGTTTTTTTGTTAATTTACTTAAATGTTTATAGTTCATTGAATATATACTCTATATACCTTTTCTTGCAAAAGATAATTTTGTCATTCTTGATATTTTTACACTTTTTTGCACTCACTTTTTTTATATAATTACACTTTTTTGCACCGACTTTAAGTCTGTAAATACACGTTTTTACATTGTTTAGGTTTTATTGTAAATATTAATCTAATAAGTAGTTTATATCAGAAAGCAAATCATCTATCTTATCTATTAACTCATTTTTTAAATATACATGTTTACAATCTTTTAAAAATCCATGTTCGTCTTTTGGTAATTTTTCTCTTTCTTCTTCTAATTCAGTATAGGTATACAATTTGCCATTACATAGATATCTTAATTTGTTGTCATACCCTTTATATAATTCTCTACGCCAATTTTTTATATCATCTAGTACAGATAAAATTTTATGTCTAGATGATACTAATTCCATTTCTCTTGAACTTTCAGTTTCAAATATGTATTTATCATTCATATATTTCCTTCTCCTTTAAATAATTTAATACTTTCAAACATAAACTCTACTTTATCTATTCTCTTTTCTGTATGATAATGTCCACAATACCATTTGTCATATTCAATACTATCTTCTATTTTGTCTAGGAAATGCTCCATTGATTTATCTACTTTTGATTGATTTATTCCTGATAAGAATACTTCTACTGGTTCATATTTATAAGGACAAGTATGTGTTAATACTACATCATAGTGTTTTCCTTTTACTCTATTGTAAATTATATCCATTTCTTCTTTAGTAAGTTGTTCATCCCTAAACCATTTATATCCATACATTAATCTATATTCTTTATCCACTGAATATGCTCCTCCAAATACTAATACACTTTTACCACCAATATTGTATTCTTCACCATCTTTAGCAAATATCAAGCACGGATAATCTTCTTCTATAAAAGCTTTTCCACCAAACATGTTAATTTCTTTATAAGTACTTATATTTTCAGGTCTTTCTTCATGATTACCTCTTATACAGAACATTTTTACATTGTATTTTTTTAAATATTCCTTAAATCGATTATCTTCTTCATTAAGACAATAATTAATACCAGCATCACCAAGTACTATTAAAATATCATCTTTATTAAATTTAATTTTATCTAATCTTGAAAAATCTCTATGTGTATCTCCTGTTATATAAATCATTATTTATCACTCTTCTTTAATAATTCTTCTAATAATATAGGTTTAAAGCTCAATATATCACATGAAACATTAATATGTTTGTTCTTATCAAATAAAGTATTATCATAGGTATCTTCTAATTTATTTTGATGAATATGACCATGTATATTAATATATCCATCTTTTATCATAGTATTTGGTAATGGTCTATGGGATAACATTATCTTATAATCATTCATAATTATTGGCGCATTCTTTAATACTATTATTCCACAATCTTCATATGATTTAACTGTTAATCTATCATGATTACCTCTAATTAAATAGATTGTTCCATTTAATCTATCTACTATATCTTTTAAATCAAATTTAGACCCTAAAAAGAAATCTCCTAGATGATAAACAATGTCATCTTTTTTTACAGACTTATTCCAATTATCAATAATAGTATTATTCATTTCATCAATATCTTTAAATGGTCTATTACAATAAGCAATAATATTATAATGATTAAAGTGTGTATCCGATATTATATATTTTTTCATTTTTATCTAACCGTCTATAAAGAAAACCGTATTTTGTGCTAAAGAATTTTTAAAATATTCTTTTTTCATTTTATTCATAAAATATAATAAACAAGTTCCATCTTCCATAGAGATTTTTGATTCATCATACCAAATTGTTCTTATTTCTAGCCAAATTCTGTACTTCCCTCTATATCCTAGTAAATCACAATCCCAATATAACCAGTATGGATAATCATATGTGAATGATGAATTAAGCTCTCCATATTTACCTACTATTTCTAGTCTCTTTCCACTATGATCTTCCATCCATTCCAATTTTAAAGGATTGTTTTCTTGGTTAAATTCCTTTGAATTATAATCAATTTTTTCCTTACCAAATACGTTTTCTAAATTTGGTTTCTTAAGTCTTGAAAAATCTCTAATACAATCATGAATGTTTTTTTCTAACATTTCTTTTTTTATATTAAAGCAAAAAGCAGTTTCATCTTTTTCAAGATCTATATCATAATAATCTAAACAAAAATATTTATTTAAATGCTCTTTTATTATTTCTAAGTCTTTTATATTCCTTTTTTCATTCTTTTTCGCATATACTTCTATTCCAATAACAATTCCATTCGAAATATATTGTCCCATATTTATCACCTCATAATAAAAATGTATCATTCTTGATACATTTTGTAAATGCTATTTTTTGATTTTTTCGATTTTTAAAGTATAACCTAGCGGTTCTAAAATTTGGAGCATTGTTTTTATTTGTGGTGAATTCATTCCATTTTCTATTCTCGCAATTGTTGTTCTAATTACTTTTGATTGATCTGCAATATCTTGTTGAGTTAAATTTGCATTTTTTCTAAGTTTAATAAACTCTGTAATAAGTTCATATTCCATTTTGCTAATTAACTTTTCTTTATTTATATATTCTTCTACTTTATTCATATTTTCACCCCACAATGATATTATAATTATTAATGCACTTAATATTATTTATTATTCATTTTCTTATAATCATTAAAACTATATCCTTTATAATTAAAATTTGGATATTTTTTAGCAAGAGAAAGAATTGTACTTGTAATAAAAGCTTTTTTCTCTATATCTAATATTTCAAAGTCTTTTTTTAACTTATGATTTAAATTTCTTTTTGCTTGTTCTGAATCAATTTGATAAGAAAACATATAATCTAATATAAAATTATCATCAAATTCATAAATATCATCTTCATCCATGTTAAGTATTCTTTCTAAAAACATATATAATGTATCATATTCTTCATAATTATGATGATATGTGCCTTCCCCTATTTCTTCATATTCTTCTTTGGAATATATTTTATAATCCAAGTTTTCCGGTAATGAATAATAAAAAGTTAAAGCATCATCTTCATCTTCAAAGTCAGCTCCATAGACTAAATATCCTTCATCAGTGTTAACTAGATTTATTTCATCATCAAAAGCATAATTAATTATCAATCTATTTGTTATTTCTTTTGGATTCGTTTTATCATAAACTTTATTATATATTTTAGAAAGTTCTTTAACAGATATTATTCCGTACGTAGCAATTATATTATATATATTTCTATTATATTCACTATTATTTTGACATTTTATTTTTAATTCTTTGTTATTTATTATTTCATTTAAAATCTTTCTTAATTCTTTTGGTGTATAAAGGTATAATTCATTTTCAGTTTTTAGATATTTTACTTTTGCCAAATTATAGTTATGTAAGAAATTTATAAAGTATAGAGATATATTTAGACTATCTGTATCATATATTAACACTTTATCTTTATATGTTTTTAAATAAATTTCTAATTGTTCTATAATATCTATAGAAGAATTTATTAATATATTACTATATATTTCTTTAATATTATTTTTAAAATCTTCAACTATTACTTTTTTAGGATGAGTTGAAATTGATAATATATGTGATAATATTTCTGCATTATCATTTATGGCAGCATCCAACTTATAAATCTTTTCAATTTGTTCCTTTGTAAATGTTGATATAAAATCAGTCAATGTTTCATTTTCATTTATTTTATCTTTGAATTCTTCACAATATAATTCTATTATATTTCTATTTATATCCATCCTATTAATTCTCCTTTTTTTGATTTATTGTATCATATCATCTTTAATTTTTACAATTTTTATTATACTAAAGATTTTTTAGTTCTCGTAACTACCAATAATAAAAGAA
>CAMOWA010000075.1 GCA_946628005.1 uncultured Caryophanales bacterium | reverse complement strand
TAAGATTTAAACATATATCGAACCTCCTAAGTTCAATATATAATACATTTGTTCGATTGTCAATAGCCTGAAAAAGCGTACTTTCCTTATAAACAAAAAAGAAACTAAATAGTTTCCTTTACAATATCCATTCCTTTTTTTAAATCCTTTTTAAAGAAATTATAAGTTGTACGAATAAGTAAATAACAAGGTAAAGCTGCCACAATACCAACAACTCCAGCTAACGTACCACCAATAGATACAGCCATAATAGTAATCAACGGATTAACATTATTCGTTTTACCATAAACCTTAGGAGATATTAAATACCCATCTAATTGAGGAAAAATTAAACAAATAACTCCAGTAGCAATCATCAAAGGAACAGAAACAACACTTGCTAAAATAATAGCAATTATATTAGTAATAAGACCTCCAAAATATGGAATAACAGTTGTAAGACAAGCTAATACACCTAAAATAAGCCAGTTAGGATGGCCTATTATAAAAAATAATAAACCATATTCAAATAATTGAATAACCATAAATATTTCTAAACCTTTTAAATAATTAGTAATTTCCTTATCCATACATTTAATATAAGAAAACGAACGTTTACTAATACTTAATAAAAAATCTTTAACACTATCACGTATTTTTTCCATATCACATAAGAAATAAATAAATCCTACAAATCCAATAATAAACTTGCTAATAAAATTAATGGATTTATTAACTATATCCACAGTAGTAGAAGAAGTAAAGCTACTTAAGCTTTTTAATATTTCTTTTAAGTAATCAGTAATTTCTATTTCAAAAGAACCAATATTAACATTAAATTTATCACTAATATTATTAAAAACCTCTATTATCATATTTAATAATAAGCTTAACTGATCATATAATAAGGGAAGTGTTAAAAATAATAATAAACCAACTATAAATATAATTCCAAATATAACAATTAACAAAGACCCCGTTTTTGGAATACCTTTATTTGTTAGCCATCTTACTAATGGAGTAAACGCATAAGCAAAAATAAAACCAACAATAAAAGGAGCTAATATAGAAATTATTTTAGCAATAATACCTACCCATAACCCAATATTTGAAAAACTTATATACAATAGCAACATAAAAGCTGCTAGATTAATTATTCGATAGTTTAATTTATTATTTAACATATTATCTCTCCATTAAAATAGTAGTTGGACCAATATTTTCAATGCAAACATCCATATCCGCACCAAAAACACCAGTTTCTACAGCAACATATTTTTTTAACTCATCATTAAAGGCTTCGTACAACTTAATTGCATCATCACCTTTCATAGCTTTGATATAACTAGGTCTATTTCCTTTAGAAGTATCACCATATAAAGTAAACTGAGAAATAGACAAAATACTACCACCATAATCTAAAATACTTTTATTCATAACATCATTTTCATCAGGAAATATTCTAAGATGAACAACTTTTTTAGCTAAAGTCTGAATAGTATCTAATGAATCTCCTTCAGTAAAACCAACCAATAACACTAATCCTTGTTCAATTTTTCCTACTGTTTTTCCATCTACTTTAACAGAACTTTTTCCACTCCTTTGAACCAAAATTCTCATCGAAACTCCCTCTCTACTCTATCAATATATTTTTCTTTATTTAAGTTTAGAATAAGTTTATTCAACTGATCAACTCCAGTTACATAACAACCAACTTCATATACAGAATTTTCTTCCTTACTAAGAGTTTTAATACCATCTATTCCCACATTCATAATAGAAATAATTTGAACAAGATCGACCATATAATTATTATTATCGTTTGTATAAATTAGAATATAAGTAAGATATCTTTTATTTTGATTAACATTCCAATTAACTTCAAGTGTTCTATTCTCTAACATCTCCAAATTATGACAATTCATACGATGTACAGTAATTCCGTTTCCTTTTGTAATGTAACCAATAATAGAATCTCCATAAACAGGATTGCAACAATTAGCTAAATTAACCTTTACTTTATCAATTCCACTAACAATAATATCCGCATTCCTTGATTTATCACTTACTTTAACAACCTTTGGAGATTGTTTTTCTTCATCTTTATAAATAATATTGATGACACCATTAACAGTAGCTTTCCCATTTCCAACGTTTAAAAACAAATCTTCATCAGATTCTAACTTAAGAGTATCACAAATTAATTTAATATTTTTTTCTTTAAAAAAATCAGCTAGAGGAATCTTTCTCTTTTTCAATTCTTTCTCTAAATTATATTTTCCTCTTTCAACATAAATATCTCTTTCATTTTTAGTAAAATAAGCTTTAATTTTATTTCTAGTTGCTGTACTTTTAACCATATTAATCCACTCTTTTGAAGGAGTAGAACTTTTATTAGTATTAATTTTAACAATATCATTATCCTTTAATTCATAATCTAATGGAACAATATTATTATTAACAATTGCACCAATAGTAGTTTCTCCAACTTTAGTATGAATCTTATAGGCGAAATCAATAGGAGTTGCTCCCTTAGGTAATTCAATAACATCTCCTTTAGGAGTAAAACAATAAATATTATTATTTAAAACCTCATCTTTTACACTATTAACAAAATCTTCATTACTCATTTTATCATGACTTAAATCAATAATAGATTTAAAAAATTGAAGTTTTTGTTCAGTAGTTGATTGTAAATTAGCAACTAAATTACTTCCTCCATTTTCCTTATAAGCCCAATGAGAAGCAATACCATTTTCAGCAACCTCATCCATATCATACGTACGAATTTGTATTTCAAATAAATATCCATCTATTCCAAACACAGTAGTATGTAAAGACTGATACATATTAGGTTTTGGCATCGCAATATAATCTTTAAATCTTTTAGGAAGAGGACGAAATTTAGAATGAATTAGTCCAAGTGCTAAATAGCATTCTTGTTCAGTATTTACCTTTATTCTAAGACCTAATAAATCATATATATCATTAAATTTTTTACCCTTATCAAGCTTATTATAAATACTATAAATACTTTTAGCTCTTCCCTTAATCTCATGGGGAATATGATGTTCAGTCAACAAATTAGTAACATCCATTTGCATCTCATAAACAGTCTTATCTCTTTCAAGTTTTGTTTTATTTAGCTTTTCAGCAATATCATAAAATACCTCTGGTTTTAAATAACGTAAAGATAAGTCTTCTAATTCACTTTTAATTTTATGAATACCTAAATGAGACGCAATAGGAGCAAGAATCTCTAAAGTTTCCTTTGCTTTAACTTTTTGTCTATCTTCCGGCAAAGCCCAAAGCGTTCTCATATTATGTAGACTATCTGCAAGTTTAATAATAATAACTCGAACGTCTTCACTCATTCCAACAATTATTTTTTTATAATAATCAATCAAATAGTCATTTTCCGTAGAAAAATGAATCATACTCAACTTAGTAACCCCTTGAACTAATCTTAAAATATTTTTACCGAATTCTTCTTCTAACTCTTCTACTGTACAATCACAATCTTCTAATACATCATGAAGTAACCCAGCAGAAATTGTTTCAAAATCAGCATAAATAGATGTCAAAATATAAGAAACATTTAAAGGATGAAAAATATAATCTTCTCCAGTTTTTCTAAATTGTCCCTCATGCTTTTTTAAAGCAAATTCATAAGCTTTTTTTATGACGTTTAATTGTTTCTCATCCTCAATATAATCACTTGCTTTAGAAAGAATATCATCGATATCAATATCCTCCTTAACTTTAGACAAAGAATTCACATCCTCTCATTAACAATTAATACCTTTTATATTTCTTTCTTCTAATTCATCTTTATATACTTTTTTCTTTGAAATACTTTTACCTAAATTTTTCTTTTCAAATAACATAAATATAATAGTCGCTATAAAGATAGAAGAATAAGTACCAGCAATCAATCCAATTAACATTGCCATATTAAAATTAAATATTCCACTTGATCCCAAAAGAATTAAAATTATAACTGGTAATAAAGTAGTAATAGTAGTATATATTGTACGAGTAAAAGTTTCTTGAATACTAGTTGTACAAATATCTACAAATTTATCATATGAAAGTTTTCTATAATCATGTTTTTTTAAGTTTTCACGAATTCTATCAAAAGAAACAATTGTATCATTAATAGAATAACCAATAATAGCAAGAACAGCTGCTATAAACATAGAACTAACTTCAAATCGAAAAATAGCAAATAAACTAAACATAATTAATACATCGTGAATTAAAGCAACTACTCCACCTATAGCATAACTAAATTTAAAACGAATCGAAACATAAATAATAATACCAACTAACGCAATTAATACTGATAAAATTGCATTTTTTACTAATTCTTTTTGTACAAGATTGGATACAACACCGATATTAACCTTAGCCTCATATTTATCTTCAAAATAATTATTTACTTCTTTAACTTTATCTCCATCTAAACTATCATCTAAATAAACACTAATCTCATCAGATGATTTTTCTATTTTAGAAGATTTAAGTTTTAATTCTTTTAAATCATCACGAACATTACTCTTAGATATCTTTTTATCAGAAACAATAGTAATAGATGTTCCAGCTTTATAATCAATTCCTAAATTTAGTCCCTTAGTAGCAACAAAAATACCACCAATTAATATTATCAAAATAGATAAACCAACAGCAATCTTTCTCTTTGACAAAAATTGAATATTATGAAATTTATTAGGTTTAGCAGACTCTCCCTTACTAACATCAGGAATATCATCTGGATTAATATGAATAAATAAATTAACTTTATCATTAAAATAATTTGTCCTTACAAATATTTTTAATAAGAATCTTGTCAAAAAAACCATAGTAACCATAGTAACTAATACAGTAATAATTAACATAGTAGCAAAACCTTTAATACTAGATTCTCCAAAAATAAACATAATAATAGCAACAATCAAAGTAGTAATATTAGAGTCTAAAATTGCACTAAAGCTTTCTTTTGATCCTTCTAAAAAAGCATTAGGTAGACTTTTACCTTTTAATAACTCTTCACGAATTCTTGCAAAAGTAATAACATTAGAATCAACTGCCATACCAATACCAAGTACTAAAGCAGCAATTCCAGGCAGAGTTAAAACTCCACCAACTACCCAAAATACACCAAACACTAAGAATGTATATATCATCATAGATACACTAGAAATAAATCCAGCAAAATGATAAATAAATATTAAAAATACCATAATACAACCAATTGCTATAATACCAGCAATTAAAGTTGTTTGAAGAGTCTTTTCTCCAAAACTAGCTCCAACAGTATTAGAAGATATTTCAGTTAACTTACTAGGTAAAGATCCACTATTAATTAAATCAACTAAATTACTAACTTCTTCTTGCGTAAAATTACCTTGAATAATAACGTCACTAGCAAATCCTTGAGATACAGTAGCTGCACTTAAACAATTAGATTCACTAGTTCCACACAAACTTCCTTCTTTTTGATAACTATCCATCAAGTCGTTATAATCAAGCCAAATAACTATCATATTATTTTCTTGTGAACTAATTTTACTAGTTACTTCATAAAATTTATCTTTATCTTTTACTGATAAAGCAACAGCAGGTTTCCCACTAGAATCTTGTCCTATTTTAGCTCCTCCTGCTTTTAAAACTTCACTACTCATCAATAAATTATCTTCTGTATCACGAAATGACAAAGTAGCAACTGTCGAAAGTTGACTACGCGCTTCATCAGGATTTTTTACACCTGCTAGTTTAACGCGAATTTTATCATTTCCCTCAATAATAATTTCAGGCTCACTAACACCTAAACTATCAATTCTCTTACTTAAAGTTTTATAAGTAGAGGTCAATTTACTAGTAGTCATTTTAGAACCATCAATAGACTCTGCCTTATAAAGAATTTCAAATCCCCCTTGCAAGTCCAAACCAAATTTTAAATTATTAAATAATGGGATAAATAAAACAGATATTCCGACTACTAATAATAATAAAATTATAGAATGAACAATCACCCTTTTCTTTGATACTTTTTTCTTATCTTTTGTCATAATACCACCTCATATAATTTCTTCATCTATAAAAGAATCTGTCTCTTGATTAATCTCATTCAAGTATTTTTTAAATTCTAAAGAATCAAGCTTCATAATATCATCAACTATATCAGATAACATCAAATTAAAACCATTCTTCCACTTAGACTCAATTAAATAATCCCAAATATCTCTATCTGAAAAATCTTTTAAACCAAGTCTTTTAAAATCTTTCACTTTAACACGAAGAGCAGGATGAACTCTATTCCAAAGCTCTTCTAATGAATGAAATTCAAAATCCATAAAAGACACATCCCTTTAAATTCAATTTTATTATACAAAAAAACAAAAAAAAAGAAAAGATATATTATTTTTTTATTATAGAAAAATAAACAAAAATAATATATAATTGTTAATGGAAGGAAAAAAATATGAAAAAAAATGAAGAAAATACAATCTTATGGATAAATAATATGCGAGTAATAACCGACATATTTCTAGGTCCATTCCTAACGGCTTATTTTATAAAAACAACAAAAAACAGCATACCTAGCATATCATACTACTACATATTATTATATATTGTATGTATGATTGGAACTTATTTTACAGCAAAAATCATAAAAAATAAATTTAGAATTGGATCATTTAGATTAGGTGTTTTTATACGTTTTATTTACATACTATTAATTATTATATTAAAAGAAAAAATAATAAAACACTTGTTGTTAATAGCTTTTTTTCAGGATTATCTACAGCAGTATATTGGTTTCCGTATAACTTATTTGTTATAAATAAAATCAATAATAAAAACAGAACAAATTTCACAGTAAAAAATGAAACAATGACAGCAACTATTAATATTATATTCCCAATATTATTAGGAACAATTATTTCTAAAACAAATTTTGAATTAACTGCATTAATAATTTTAGGAATATCAATTATACAATTACTTTTATCATTTTTCTTAATTAACGACAAAAAAGATAAATACCCTTCATTTAATATAAATAAAACAATCAAATTAATTAAAAACAATAAAGAAATAAAAAATCTCTTACTAGCACAATTTATATTTGGAATGACTACATATGGATCTTTAGAAAAGTTAAAAACAATACTTATAATTCAATCACTAAAAACAAATCTAAATTTAGGAATAATTACTTCTTTAGCAACAATATTATCAATAATAACTATAAAAATATATAGTAAAATATATAAAGAAAAAAATGATAAAAATATCATTTTACTTTCAAGTATATTACCAGTTATTTCAGTATTTATCATATTTTTTATAAAAAATCCATTTACTATAATTTTATATAACATCTTTTATACAGTATTTACAACACTTCTACATTTAACAGCAAATATAAGACTATTTAATATATCAGATAGTAAAATTATAGATAAAAATAATCAATGTGAATTTTTTACATTAAGAGAAATTACATTAAATATAGGCAGAATTCTAGGCTTTATAGTTATGTACTTAATATCAAAAACAAATAATGAAATACTTCTTAATTCTAATTTACTACTATTAACAGTTTTAATTGTTTTAATAGGATTACTAGTAAGAAAAGTAAAAAAATATGAAGAATAAAAGATAGTTTTTGCAAACTATCTT
>CAMOWA010000074.1 GCA_946628005.1 uncultured Caryophanales bacterium | reverse complement strand
CACAACTTTTTTAAGAACTTTACAAAAAACACTTGTAAAAATTTAGAAAGTCACAAAAAATCGATTTATTTATACCTTCCAACAAAATACTTTTTCTTTCCACGTCTAATTACAATATATTTATCATCAATACATTTATCTTTAGAAAGAACATAATCTAAATCATTTACTTTCTTACCATTAATCATAATAGAATTATTATTTATAAATTCTCTTGCTTCTCTTTTACTAGAACATATTTTATTATTAACAAGCAAATCAACTATATTTAAATCTTCAGTTAATTCAAAAGAATCCATTCCTTTAAAAGCAACTTCAATATCTTTTCCTGAAAAAGATTCAATGTTTCCACTAAATAAAGCCTCACTTATTTTAACAGCTTGTTCATAACTCTCAGTTCCATGCAAATCAGTAATAATACATTCAGCAAGTTTTTTTTGAGCAAGTCTTTTTTCGGGGTTCTTATTATGCTCTTCCATTATTTTATCTATTTCTGTAGGAGTTAAAAAAGTAAAAACTTTTAAATACTCATACACCTTAGTATCATCTGAATTAATTAAATACTGATATAATTCATAAGATGATGTTTTATTTTCATCTAACCATAAAGCATTTCCTTCACTTTTTCCAAATTTCTTACCAGTAGAATCCAATATTAATGGCATTGTAAAAGCATATGCTTCTTTTCCAGTAATCTTCCTAATTAAATCAATTCCTGTAGTAATATTACCCCATTGATCACTACCTTCTACTTGCATAATACAATTCATTTTCTGATACATATTTAAGAAATCAAATCCTTGAATAAGCATATAACTAAATTCTGCATAAGTAATACCAGTTTCTAATCTCCTACTAATAATATCTTTATTAATCATATAATTAACATTAACATATTTTCCAATATCTCTTAAAAAATCTAAATAATTATAATCTTTAAACCAATCATAATTATTAACAAGTTGTGCTTTACCATCAAATAATTTATCAATTTGCTTTTGGATACATGAAATATTATGATTTAATGTATCAATACTAATAATCTCTCTTTCTGCTGTAGGTCTAGGGTCACCAATACGTCCAGTTGCTCCACCACATAAAAGCAATGGTTTATTTCCCATTAACATAAGTCTTTTAGCTGTAACTAAAGAACTATAGTGACCCAAATGTAAAGAATCAGCAGTAGGATCAGTTCCCCAATAAAAAGTAAAACCACCCTTATTAATTACAGCCTCTAAATCGTCACCTGCAGTATCTTTTATTAATCCTCTCCATTTCAACTCTTCCCAATTAGTCATAAGCATTCCTCCTAAAAAAAACGAACATTCTCCGCAAAGGACGAATATTCGTGGTACCACCTTTATTTATGTATAAAATACACCTTAATATCTTAACGCGATAAACGGCTTTTCTCCAAATAGTGTAATTCAAAATAATCATCTTCTAATTTTCACCAAACACTAGATCTCTAAAAAATAATAATTACTTCTACTAATCTATTTATCAACAAAAACTATTTAAAATATAACACATAAACCAATTAATAGCAAATAATTTTAAAAAACATATGAATAAATCATAAGTTTTACCAGCTATTTTTCAGTTTTCTCTAATTTTTTTATGGCTTCCTTTGAAACTCTAGAAACATTCTCTAGTAATTCTTTAGCAGTATTTTTAACAACAGGAGTTCCCTTTTCCATAGCCAAATCATATAACTCTTGAGCTTTTTTCTTTAGATCATTAGCTTTTTCTTTAGCAATGTCCAATGCTTTTTCCTTATCTAAATCAACTAACTCCATACGAATTTCATTTATTTTTGTATCAAATTGATTTTTAACCTCTTCTACATCAATATTCTTAGCTTGTTCAACTAATTGATCAATTTTTTTCTTTAACTCAGCGCGAGTTTCACTACCTTTCTTAGGAGCAAACAAAACTCCAAGCCCAGCACCAATTGCAGCACCTACTGCTAATTTTCCAAATCCATTTTTCTTACTCATATTTTCCATCCTCCTTTTTTTTATTAAATCTATTAAATATTTTTGAAAATGCTGAAGTAAGGCCAAATGTAACTGTATCAGAAATATTAGAAATACTATTTGAAACAGACCTAACAACAGATATAGCTCCATTTAGACTATTTACCTTTTCTTCAACATTATCAACTAAAATATCAACTTTATTAATTACTCTAATTAACCTAATAGCCAAAACAATTAAAATAACTAATAATATAATTGCTACTACATATAATATTATAGGCAATAATGAACTTAAAAATTCCATATATTTCTATTCTCCTTTCTCCTCATACATAGAATCAATTAAATCAAATAAATTATCATCATCCTTTTTTTCTTCTTCCTCATCCGTTTTATCTTTAACAATAATTGGTTTTTCTACTTCAACAGTTTTTTTCTCTTCATTATTAGTAACACCGGATTCTTTTTTCAATACATCACTAATTGATGGCCTTTTTTCTTCGACTTTCTTTTTTTCTTCTATCTTTAATTCATCAATTTTTGGATTAGGCTTACTTTGACTAGCCTTGTTATTAGCATCTACATAATCGACATTATACTCAAGTCCTAAATCCTGAAAATATTCTAGTGCATCACCCATTGTTAATTCTTTAACTTCTGGCTTATCATCATGATTTGTTAAATCAACAAGCAAATCATCATCTTCTCCATCATCAACACTAAAAGTGGTTTCTTTAGCTTCAGTTTTTTTACTTTCCTGATGAGATCCTAAAGCTTTATCTCGAACCTCATCAACACTTACATTTGATCTTGAATAACTGCTTGTAAGTCTAACCTCTTTCTTCTGAACAACGTCCTCTTTTTTATAATTCTTATCCAAAATACCATAAATTGGTGAAATAATGGGACTAGGTTTAAATACCTTTTTTTCTTCTTTCTTTTCATAACTGCCATACTCATAGGTGGGCATTTTATATGATTCATCAAGACCATATGGTTTACTTGTAGATTTGTTACCACTATAAAGATTAGATTTTTCAGCATTAGCACCTTTATAAGCATCAGAATTACTATTACTATAGGTTGAATCAAAACTATAGTTATTATTTCTAGTAGTTCTATATTCAGATCTAGTCTGTTGTTCATCTAACTCATTATTATCAATCACCTTAACTATTTCAGGCTCACTTTTGGCATAATCATCTGTTTTGAACTCACTATCATCAATAAACTTAAAGCTTTTATTATCTTCTTCTTTTATATTTTCATCCTTAGGACGAACTTCAAAATTATCATCTTTTAACTCTTCTTCTTCAAGCTTTTCAACCTTTTCCTCTTTCTTTCCCGGCAAAACAACCTTTTTAGCAATAGGTTTATTTTCATGCTGTTCATGTTTTTTTTCTTTTTTCTTTTTTTCCGGTTTAGAAGGTTCATCAACTTCAACATATTCAACTTCAAAAAGAGCATTTTTTATTTTATCAAATACACCCATGAGTCCACCTCTTTAATTATTTAAATCAATTTTTTCATCTTCCAAATCTTTCTTGTAATCATCAGTCTCATATTTTTCAACAACACCCAAGAAATTTTCATTCGAAGAATCATTATTAAATAAAGAATAATTTTGTTCTTTATAATCTAATGTATTTTCTCCAATCATACTTTCAATCACTTTTCTATTAAATTTTATAGATCTTAAAATATAACACATATAATTAACAGTCTCTGTTAAATCATCTTTAGGTACTAAAGCTTCTATTTTTGCATAATTATAAACAAACTGAATAAGAAAATTAGAACCTTTTTCATCAATTTGAATATATCCATTCTTATTATTATAATTTAATTTTCTAGAATAATGTGATTTAGTATTTTCATGATAAGTATTTTTAACTTTTTTATAATATCCAATAGCATCGACATATAAATAATATCTATTACCATTAGAATCCTTTATAACAGCATTATAATCATCTCTAGAAACAAATCCCGTTCCTTTAGGTAGATAATACTTATATCCATCATAAAATACATTATATAAACTATTATCTTTTGATAGAAGTGTTTTTATATTCTTACCAATATTCTCATTATCTAATCTGCTTACACTACAACCAGTCATAAACAACACTACTATAGAGAGTAAAACTATAATTTTTTTCATATTTCACCTACTCTTAATACATTATATCATTTTTTTTATAAATGTAAAAATTTTTTCAAATTATTTACGATATATAGACAAATTAGATCCCTTTAAATAATAAATTGGCATACCTTTATCAGAAAACTTATCTTCATACTCTGTAGTAATTAAAGGCATATTATCATGATGTAAATCTAAACTTACCTCTTCAAGTATATAACCATCCATACTTAAACTAACTAATGAATATTGAAATAGTTCTCTGTTATCTGTTCGCATTTCAATAGTTGAATCACCTTTTAATATTTTTTTATATTTATCTAAAAAAACATTACTAGTAAGTCTCCTCGAACTATGTCTATTTTTAGGCCAAGGATCAGAAAAATTTAGATAAATTTTATCAACTTCATTATCAAATATTTTATCTATATCTAAAGCATTGGCTCTTAAAATAATTAAATTATCCAAACCATCAGGAATTTTTTTAAGACATTTTGCTACAATACTATCAAACTTCTCAATACCTATAAAATTAATATTAGGATATTTTAATGCATTTTCAATAATAAATTTGCCTTTTCCCATACCAATTTCTATATATATAGGATTACTATTTTTAAATACTTCTTTCCACTTGCCACAATAATTAAAATAATTTTTTAAAAGATAACAAGATTCATTCATTATTTCTGTCTTATTTTTAACATTTCTAATTCGCATAAAATCACCCACAAATATTTTAGCACAAGAGTATTCAATAAAACATAAAATAATAAGAAAGAAGTTGATTTTATGAATAATTATTCTTATCCGTTTATTCCAAATAATAATTTAAATATACTTGAAGAATTAATAAAAATAAATGAAACTCTAAAAAGAATAGAAAAAAAATTAAATAATCAGGAAAAGAACAAACAAAACAATTATTTAGAAAAAGATGACAATTTTTATATGGTCTAATTAAAATTATGTAGTTTTTTCTCACTTTATGGTATACTAAGAATAATGAAAGTGAGGTCTTTTAATGCTACATCTAAAAAATATTGAGAAAGAAGAATTCGACGAATATGTCAAAAATCATAAAACAAAATCTCATTTTTTGCAATCACTTTCTTGGGGAGAATTTGCTAAAACAAAAAAGAACCTAATTCCATATTATTTAGGACTTGTTGATGATGGAAATAAAATTCAGGCAGCAACTCTTTTATTAGAAAAAAAGCTTCCAATGAATTATACATACTTTTATGCACCACGCGGCTTTGTAATAGATTTTAAAAATAAAGAATTAGTAAGAACTATGACAAAGAAAGTTGTTGAATTTGCCAAAAAAAAGAAAGCTATCTTTGTAAAAATCGATCCTGATTTAATAAAAGAACAAACTAATTGCTTAGAAGAAGTATCAAAGAATAAAGATTATGATGAATTATTTAATACTTTAAAAGAATCTGGTTTTAAACATTTAGGTTTTACTAAAAACTTTGAAACTATGCAACCAAGATATACATTTAGAATAGACTTAAATCAATCAACGGAAGAAATAGAAGATCATTTTTCTAAAACTACTAAACAACGAATTGCTAAAGCCAAGAAATTAGATACTGAAGTTACTATCGGTACAGAAAAAGATCTAAGTGAATTTTATCATTTAATGACTCTAACAGAGGATAGAAAAGACTTCGTTTCCTATAATGAAGATTACTATAATACATTATATGAAATATTCAATGGAAACAAAAATAGTAAAGCTACTCTTTTTTTAGGTAAAGTTCATATTAATAAAACTCTTAAAGTATTGGAAAATGAATTAAAAAAAATAAATGATCAAATATCTATTTTACCAATTGATAATTTAAGTAAAAGTGCAAAAAACAAACTTAAAGAACTAACTAGACAAAAAGAAAATACAACAAAAGAAATTGAAAAATATAAAGAATATAAAAAAGAATATGGTAATGATATTACTTTAAGTGCTCATATGATCATTGAATATGGCGATAAAGCATGGGTATTATATGCAGGAAATCACAACATATTAACAGAAACTTACGTTAATTATTACACATATAGTGAACATATCAGATACTGTAAAGAAAAAGGTATCAAAATATATGATCAATTTGGAACAATTGGAGATTTATCAAAAGATAATCCAAGACTTGGACTTCATGAATTTAAGAAAAAATTTGGTGGAGACTATATTGAATTCATTGGCGAATGGGATTATGTTATAAACCACTTTATGTATTTCGTATTTACAAAATTAGTACCAATTTATCGAAAAATAATAAGAAGAAAAAGTAAAAAGGAGCTAAAAAATGAAATTAGAAAAAATAACTAAAGAAGAATTCAAAAAATTTGCTGATAAACATCCTCAAATTACTTTTCATCAAACTGAAGAATGGGCTAATTTAAAAAAAACAAACGGTTGGGATGCCAATTATGTTGGATTAAAAGATGATAAAAATAATATTGTTGCTGGAGCTATGATATTATCTAAAACCTTACCAATAATACATAAAAAAATGTTTTACTCACCACGTGGATTTTTAATTGATTATAACAATAAAGAAATATTAAAAATATTTACTAAAGAAATAAAAAAATATTTAAAAAAAGAAAAAGGAATATTTGTAAAAATAGATCCATTTGTCGAATATCAAGAACATGATAATAATGGAAATATTGTTGAAAACGGCTATAATAATAAACAAGCTAATAAAAATTTGATTGATTTAGGTTATAAATTTTTTGGTTTCAATTTAATGCAAGATACTCTTCAACCACGCTGGATGCATGTCATTGAAACAAAGAATAAAACACTAGAAGATGTAGAAAAAGACATGGAGTCTAAAACAAGACAAATTCTTCATAAAAATGAAAGATGTGGAATAACAACAAGAGAAATAACAAGAGATGAATTACCAATATTCAAAGATATCATGAAACATACTAGTGATAGACGAGAATTCATTGATCGTCCATTATCTTATTATGAAGCTATGTGGGATAATTTACATGATGCTGGAATATTAAAAATACTTATTTCAGAAATAAACTTTAATACTTATGAAAAGAATACAAAAGATGAATTAGAAGAAACAGAAAAGCAATTAAAAGACAGAATCTATAAAAAAGAAAATAATATATTAAAAATGAATGATAAAAAATATAATTCCAGTAATAAACAAGATGAACAAACAATTGAAAGATTAAAGAAACAATTAGAAAAAATTAAAAATCTAAAAAAAGAATATGGTGAAAAAGAAGTTCTTGGAGGAATATTATTTTTAATCTATGGCAATGAAGTATTATCACTTCATGGAGGAAGTCATGCTAAATTAATGCAATTCCAATCAGCTTATACAACACATTTTGAAGGTATTAAAATGGCAGTAAAAGGCAACTATAAAAGATATAATTTTTATGGTATAACTGGAGATTTTAATAAAAATAACCCATTATATGGATTATATCTTTTTAAAAAAAGTTTTGGTGGTCATGTTGTTGAATTAATTGGTGAATATGATTTAGTAATTTCACCATTTTGGTATAAAACATATAAATTGGCTTTCAAAATCTATCATAAATTAAAGAATCATTAATAAATGA
>CAMOWA010000073.1 GCA_946628005.1 uncultured Caryophanales bacterium | reverse complement strand
TGATATGTCCTAGGAAACATATTAAATGGTTTAATATATTTAACAACATAATTATCTTGAAAAAAACTTAAATCTCTCATTAAAGTTACTATATCACAAGAAACATAAATAATAGATTTAGGTCTTATTCTGTTAATTTCAAATAAACTCTTTTTATCTAATCCCTTCCTAGGAGGATCTACAATGATACAATCTATATTATGAAACTTATCAATTACATTCTCAACACTATCCAAAATAAAACTTACATTATTAGATTGATTCAACTTTTTATTATTAATTGCATCATAATAATTAGAAGGATTATTATCTATACCAACAACAGATTCTACTAAAACACTAATATAAATACCAATTGTCCCCGTACCACAATATAAATCTAATACTGTTTTAGGCTTTAATATTTTAATATTATTATATACTTCATCATATAATTTTTCAGTTAATTTTATATTTACTTGAAAAAAAGAAGATAAACTTAAATAATACTTTTTTAAACCAATATTTGTAACAATATATTTTTCTTTAGTAACAATTTTTTTATTATATTCAATTACATCAAACATAGAAAGTAAAGAAAAATCAAAATCATCATTACTAGAAAAAGAAATCATAGAATATAATAAATCATTAGAAGTACGAATAAGTATTTCTCCTTGAATTGAATCAATATTATGAATAAATTCTATAAGTTTATTTATCTTTTTATTAACTAACAAACAACTATCGATTGAAACAATAGAATTACTTTTTTTCTGATAATAACCAATATTATTACCATCTTTATGTAAAACAATCTTATTACGATAAAAATATTCATCTTGATATACAATACTTTTAACTTCTGTATCTATATGAAATTTATGAACTAATTCTCTTACTTTATTCTCTTTATATTCATTTTCTTTTTCAAAAAGAAGATGAATTAAGTCACATCCTCCACATAAAGAAGAATACTTACATTTTTTATCTACTCTAAATAATGATTTTTTAAAATACTGAACTACTCTAGCTTCCATATATTTTTTATTTTCATATATAATTTCTACCTCAACATCTTCTAATGGTAAAGCATCAATAACAAAACATATCTTATTATTAATATAAGTAATCCCTCTTCCAAAATTATCTAATTTTTCTATTATTACTCTCATAATATCCCTCAAACATATTATACATAAAAAAAATAGATAAATCCATACTATAACTGGTGATGATTATAATGAAAAGAATAACTTTAACAAGTAATGATTATATAAAAAAAGAAATAATAATTCATTCTAAAAAAATAAAATATATATATAATGAAGTATTAACAGATTCTAAAAAAATAAATGAACTTGTACTAATTCCATTAACAAAATTAAAGAAAAAAGAACTAAAAAATATAGATTATTATTTACCTAACTGTAATATAAAAATAATAAAAGAAAAAGATATAAATAATTTCTTAAATAATGGATTTATAATAGTTCTTTATAAAAAAATATACGCAATAGAATTAAAAGCAAATCTATCAAGAGGAGTTTCTAAAATAGACTCAGAATTATCTTTATCTGGTCCTAAAGATAGTTTTCAGGAAGACTATAATACTAATTTAGGTTTAATAAGAAAAAGAATAAAAAGTAATAATCTAAAAACAAAAGAATTTAATATAGGAAGATATACTAATACTAAAATAGGTTTATTATATATTGATGGGATAGTAAAAAAAGATATAGTAAATCATATAATAAAAAAACTATTAGAGATTAATATTGATGGAATAATAGACTCAAGTTATTTAAAACAAGCTTTTGAAAAAGAAAACAATTCATTTCCTACTATTATGATGAGTGAAAGACCAGATAAATGTAGTATGGCTTTATTAGAAGGAAAAGTATTAATATTAGTTGATATGAGTCCATATGTTTTAATATTACCTAGTTTTTTTTGGGACTATTTTCATACAACTGATGATTACTATCAAAAAGCTATTAATACTACATTTATAAGAATTATTAGATTAATAGCATTTTTTATAGCATTACTAACACCAGCAATTTATATTTCAGTTACAACAAGAAACTATAATCTAATACCAATTCATCTTTTATATATATTAAAAGCGGGAAGAACATTTGTCCCCTTTCCAGCCTACATCGAAGCAACATTCATGATTATATGTTTTGAAATACTAAAAGAAAGTGATTTAAGAATGTCTCAAACAAGTGGATCAGCTATATCTATTTTAGGAGGACTTATCCTAGGAGATGCAGCAGTTGCTGCTGGAATTGTATCCCCTATTATGATAATTATAATAGCAATTTCATCAATCGCTGGATTAATATTCACATCAATTGAATTAAGTAACTCCATAAGAAACTATAAATTACTATTTCTTTTTTTAGCAACTCTCTATGGAATATATGGAATAATAACTGGAATTATTTTACTATTATATAATATCCATAAAACTGAAATATTTGGATATTCCTATTTTTCAATAGATAAAGATGAAATAAAAGACTCTATAATCCGAGTAAATACAAAAGTAAAAAAAAGAAATAAAAAACTAACTAATAATATTGAAAGAGGAAAAATATAAATGAAAAAAATAATAATACAAGTTTTAATTATAAGTATATTTTTAATGTTAATACCAAAACCAGAATATAAAGAATTAAATCACTTAATTTTAGTAAACAAAATAGAAATTACTTGTACAAATAATTATATAAATGGAACAATATTTGAAATTATTCCAATAAAAGAAGATAATGGAGTAAAGTATAAAGAAAAAAAATATAATGCCAAAGGAAAATCCTTAGAAGAATTAAAAATAAATTTAGAAAAGCAAACTACTAATAAATTCTATTATAAAAGTATAAGAAAGATTAAAACAAATTGTAATAGAAAAGAAATTAAAAATACTTTTCATATAAAAAATCCTTAAAACTTAAGGATTTTTTTGTATTACATTTGTATCTGTATGAATCTTATCAAAATAAATATTTTCTCCATCGGAAGAAGCAATGATAGTTCCATCTAAATCAGTACGATAAACTGAAACATTTAAGCGTTCCAATTTATCTAAAACTACTTGATGTGGAAATCCATATTCATTATCTTTTAAAACACTAATAACCGCATATTTAGGAGAAACCTTTTTTAAAAACTGTGCAGAAGAAGAATATTTAGAACCATGATGACCTACTTTTAATAAATCACTTTTTAAATCTTTATCCAGTATCTGTCTTTCTACATTACTAGTAGCATCACCAGTTAATAAGAAAGAAGTCTTACCATACAAAACTTTTAAAACAATAGAAGTATCATTTAAATCCTCTTCATGATTAGAAATCCAAAGTACTAAAAATTTAGTATTAGCCATAGTAAAAGAAGAATCAATTTCTAAAGTTTCAAATTTCATTCCTTTTTTCTCTAAAGCACGAATAATATTAGAAAAGGAATTTATATCAGAAACAACATCTGGCATATAAAAATGATCGATAGAAAAATTATTGATAATTTGACTCATACCACCAATATGGTCTTCATGAGCATGAGTACCAATAACATATTGAAAATGTTCAATTCCTAAGGAATGAAAATATTTAATTAACTTTTTCCCATCTAAATAATTTCCAGAATCAATAAGACTATATTCTCCATTATTTTGTATTAATATACAATCAGCCTGACCAACATCAATAAAATATATTTGAAAATTATCTTTAGATATCTTTTCATCTGATTGAATAGTCTGTTCTAAAGTAGAATCATTCTTTCTATAATCAACATTATTATCTAATAATGGATAGTGAATAAATAACTCATATATTAAAAATAAAAAAATAAAATAAAAAAGACTTTTAAAATAATATTTAAATTTATTCCACATACTATAACTTCTCCTCTATAAAAGTTTTATCATAAAAACACTTATAAACAGAGTTCTCTCCTTTTATTACTTCTATTTCATTATTATGAAACCATAATGCCGTATTATTCTCTAAACAATATACTGTACAATTATTATCTTTTAATTGTTCTTTTAATTGTAATTCTTTTGAAGAATCTTTTTCATAATGAGGGCATATTGCTATATCAACAAAAGATAATCCATCAACAAAATCATAAGAATCTTTCTCTCCTCTTAAAATATAACTATCAGAAAAACCCTTTTTTGATAAAAGAATTGCTCCAGCTGATACTCCTACCATTAAAACGCCTCTTAAATATGCAGCATAAAGTAATTCATTTAAATGATACTTTTTTATCTCATTAATTAACTTTATAGAGTCTCCTCCACCAATATATATAATATCAGCTTGACTAATTTTATCTAATACGATTTGAGGATTATTCAAAATATTTTTTTTCTTTAAATATATACATTTACATCCAAGACTTTGATAAATCTTTTTTATTTTATCATAATAAGCATCTGAATAATTACTAGCAAGTCCAATAAAAAGAAAAATAGGAGTCTCTTTCTTTATACTTCGAACAATTTCTTGACTAAAAAAAGAATAATCCCCTCCACCTATCAATAAACAATTCATGATATCACCTATTTATTATATTCATCTTCAATCCAAGAAAGAATTAAAGCTGCAATAAACTTTTTTTCTCTCTCTTCCAATACTTTTTCTTTAGGAATATGATGCCATTTTTCTAAACATCCACGACAACAAGTAGCAGTAGCATGTTGAGCAATAAATACCGGATGATTTTTCATAGGAGTTTGTTTTCCATCTTTTAAAGAAGAATATATTGCTAAATTTTTATCAATAAAAGAAAAACAATGCTCTTCAATTATATCCATACCTTTATCCTGGATATATTTAATCATATACTTTCTTAAATGAAAAGAACTCCTAAATTTAGACTTTTTTAATAAAGTTAATTTATTTTGAATAAATATCTTTTGTTTATCATTTAATTCCATAAATTAACCTTAAACATATTACTAAGTGAAGTTTTCCATTCTTCTTTCTTAGTATTAGCAATACATTTAATAACCATAAAAATAAAATCTGAAAGGACTTTTTTAGTAGTAGCATTCATATCCTTAGACTCATATATAAAATCTAATATCTTCTTTTGATTCTGTTTTACATCATCAATAGAACGAATATCAGCTTTTTCAAAAATATCCATTAAATTTTTTACAAAATCTTCCTTATCAGTATCACTAAAAGAATGATACCATTTAGCAATTTCTCTATCAAGCTCTTTTGTAAAATAAGAAAGTTCCACTTTTTTAAAATGATCATCTTCAACATTCCAATAAACAACATCATGAGCTAAGACCCCTTTTACACTAGATTCTACAACAACATCATTAGAATGATTTAAAAATAATCCAACAATAGAATAATTAGGAATAATATGAATATATTTGCTCAATAATTTATTATAACTTTGAGAATGAAACTCTTTATCTAATAAACCAGGACCATCTGCATTAATAACCTGTTTAATCTTACTCTTAACCAAAAAGTTAGCCATCATAGAAGCAACTAAAGCTAAATTTCCCCCCTTAGAATGCCCACCTACAATTAATTGTTTATTAGAAAATGTATAATACTTATTCAAATATTGAATAGCAAGTTTATGAGATTTTGTAGGAAATTCAAAACTAAGCATAAAGTTTTCTTTCCAACCACTAATTAACTGATCAGTTCCCTCAAAAGAAACATAAACTTTATTCTTCAAATATTCAATAGAAATTGCTCCAAACTGGACTTCATTATTTCCAACATATTCATGATGATACAATAAACAATTCTTAAAACGATTTGTATCCTTAATATAACGTAACAACTTATTCCCCTCTTTTACAGCAATAACATTTTTATCTTTAGAAGGATAAAGTCCAAGATGAACTCTACCAGCTTCTTGAATTGTTAAACATTTTTTTTCTAAAAACACTTCATTGAAATTAGCATATGACAAAAAAGAAAAAATAACATAGTCTACTTCATTAATTTCTTTTTCCAAAAAAGAATACATACCGTATTGATCGATATAATCATATATGTTCATAGCAACACCCTCTTCTAAAAAATATTATACTATAATTTAAAAAAAAATCTAATATTTTGTTAGATTTAATTATAACTAATACTAAAAAAACAAAGAAAAAAAACTTCCTTTATTTTTTCATATTTTCCAAATAATGAATAGCTTCTGTTGCGGCAATAGCTCCATCAGAAGTTGCAGTCACTAACTGCCTTAACATTTTAGTGCGATTATCTCCTGCAACAAAGATACCATCAATATTTGTATGACAATCTTCACCTGCTATGATATATCCGTTATCATCCACTTTAATTATATCTTTGAAATTTTCATTTTCTGGTATTTTTCCTATAGCAACAAATAATCCAGAAACAGATATATCTTTTTTAGAACCATCCAAATAAGAAATTTCAATAGAATTTAATCTCTCATCACCTATAAGTTTAGAAACATTACTATTATAAATAATTTCAATATTATTTTTACCCTTAATCTTCTCCACAACAGAAATATCTCCTCTAAACTCATCTCTTCTATGAATTAAATAAACCTTATTGCAAATATTAGACAAATATAAAGCATCTTCTAAAGCAGTGTTTCCCCCACCAACAACAGCAACATCTCTTTTTTTATAGAAAGCCCCATCACATGTTGCACAATAAGATAAACCTTTACCAATAAACTCAACTTCTTTATCTAACCCAAGTTTTCTATTATCTGCTCCGGTAGCAATAATTAAACTTTTGCATTGATATTTACTACTTGTAGTAAAAACCTCAAATGAAGAATCATTTTTATCTACTTTAATACATTTTTCAAAAATAAACTCAGCTCCTAATTCTACAGCTTGATTATATAGCTTAGTAGAAAAATCAAACCCAGAAATATGAGACTCCACTGGATAATTTTCAATATCCAATGTATTAATTATTTGTCCACCATAACTAACAGCTTCTAAAACTAATACTTTTTTTAAAGCTCTTCTTGCATATATACTCGCAGTCATACCAGCAGGTCCTGCACCTATAATGATAATATCGTACATACTATTCCTCTATAAATTTTTCTAATTCATTTTTAGAAAGAAGGCCTACGTTTCTTTTTACTTCTTTTCCATCTTTGATATAAACCAAGCAAGGAATAGAAAAAACATCATATTTAGCTGCTAAGTCATCTTCATCATCAATATTAACAGAAACAAATTTAATATCATCATGACTTTCCGCAACATTTTCTAATATAGGTCCTAGCATCTTACAAGGACCACACCAATCAGCATTAAAATCAACAATAACAGGAATTTTTGAGTCTAAAACTTCTGCTTTAAAATCATTATTTTTTACTTTTATCACTTTCATTTTTATCAACCTCCATCAAATTATGAAGCATCTTATAAGTTAACTTATGAAGCATTTCAATTTCATCATCATCCATGTTTAATATTTTTTTTACTTGAACAGGAACTTTTCTTAAATCATTTTCTAAAGCTAAACCTTTCTTTGTAATAGAAATAGTCAAATTCCTCTCATCTTCTAAAGATTTACCACGAACAATAAAACCTTTCTTCTCCATCTTTTTTAAAAGTGGAGTTAAAGTAGAAGAGTCTAACAATAAAGTTTGACCAATTCTTTTTAAATTAGATTGTTTTTCACCTATAAAATACATTAAAACTAAAAATTGAGTATACGTTAAATCAAATTCCTTTAAACAATCACTATATTTTCTAATTACTTCCTTTGAACATAAGTATAAAGGAAAAACTATAGAAGTTTTTAAATCTAAATTTGGGTATTCCATTTTATATCACTCCTCGTATAATAGTTTTTGTAAGAGAAAAATTGTGTATTTTTTC
>CAMOWA010000072.1 GCA_946628005.1 uncultured Caryophanales bacterium | reverse complement strand
TTACAGATATAGATTTAATCTTAATATTATTTAAATTGCATTCATCAGCATTTACAATTAAAGCTGACATCCATAAAACCATTATAAAGATTAAAGATATTATTTTTAACTTTTTTGATGTCATACTTTTTCAATCCTCCTATTATAATTATAAAAGATTTTCAATTTTAGTCAACAAAACATCTAATGTTTTGCAGTAAATCATATCATACCTATAAATGGAGGATATGATATGAAACTAGAATTTGACAATTTAAAAGATTTACTTATTTTTAATATTAAATACTATAGATATGTTAATAATTTTTCGCAAGAAAAACTTGCAGAACTTAGTAAATTAAGTCCAAGATATATTACTGACGTTGAGAGAGGATTACATTGCCCTACTATACCTAAATTAGAGATGATTATGAAACAGTTGAAGATTACATAAATGCAATTATATATGATCATAATTATTTACGACCAAGTTATGCATTAAATTATAAAACCCCAATTGAGTATAGAACTCAACTAGGGTTTAAATAGAATCTTTTTACTGTCTACTTTTTATTGACAAGTTCACAAGAAACTGACTAATCTTTATCTAAATAATTATGAACTTTCTCTATTAAATAAGCAGAGTTTAATCCCTTAAAATAGCCATTCTGATATAATTTATTTACCTCATCAAAATCAACCAAAAAATATTTAATAAACTCTGACTCATCTAATTTTTGGGTACTAGCTAATACACAATTAAAAGCAATATAATAATGGTTTAAGGCCGCAGAGCAACCTTGATCTTGATAAAATGACCCAACTTCAATAAATTCACAAGAAGAATATCCTGTCTCTTCTAATAACTCCCTTTTTGCTGCATCTATAGCGTCTTCACCCTCTTCAACATAACCAGCTGGAAAGCCTACATCAACAGTCTTTTCAGTAAAGACTCTAGGTTCACAAGCTATAATAATTTTATTGTCTTTAGTAATAGGAAAAATAATAACTGCATCTCCATCTCTCCCATTTTTAAGAACTTTTTCCCTTTTAATAATCTTTCCATTATTTAAGGTACATTGAAAAGACTCTATACTCAAAAAATTAATAGAAGCAATTTTTTCTTTTTTGACAAGCTTATAATTATTAAAAGCTTTTAATAAATCACTATTCAATAATAAGCATCTCCTTATAAAAGATTTATTTAGAATCATTTATTTTTATTTTTTCACCATCTAACTTATAATTATTAGCACCTGGTAAAGAGCGTGAAGAACGTTCTCTTAAAGTACGCATTTTATCATCAACTTTTTTCATATTTGTTATAGTATTTTTAGTTTCCGTTTCATATTTATGTCTTGCACCTTTATTACGATATTTAGAAGATTTAGAGTGATAATAAATAGGACCAACTATTAAAAATAGATAGAAAACCAAGAATCCACTATTATCACTTCCATTAGTAAAATAATATATAAAAGCAAAAATAAGTATATCAATTAATAATGAAATAAAAAATAACTTTTTCTTATTCATTGGAATACTACCCATAACTTCCCCAGTACGTCCATTTACCGCAACATAATGAAGAATTTTTCTTGTATCTTGATAAGAATATAACCATACTGGTAAATAAGCACTTATCCATTGTTTACCTTTTATATTTAATTCTTCCTTATCCCATTTTACCCCACTATCATAATAGTTTAAATCAGCATTTAATGAATGTCTGGTAATATCTTTTAATTCTTTATCAATTTTATCTTCTAAATCGCTAACATTTACATCTCTTTTTTCCGAAGTATATCCAGCTAAATAGTTACTATTATATTTTACACATTTATCCGTATCAAATGGCATAATAGAATTGATAATATTAGTTGTTTTTGTTTTATTAGACTTATCTAATTTATCCAAACTTGATTCAATTGATAAATCATCTATTGCAATATCAAAATCTCTCTCTACTTCATAAACATCTATATCATATACAGTTTCTTTTTTTTCTTTTCCATCATCATCTTTTCCCACAACAATTTCATAACTTCTCGCAACATGTCCACCTTCTCCACTAAATGTACCATGACAATTAGCATCTATAAGCATATAAGGAAAGAACACCCCCATAATATTATTAGTTGTAAATTCTCTTTTAAAAATGGGATGAGCAAAAAACTTTCTTTTTTCAACAAAGGCCTTTATTTTTTCTTCTGCAACTTTTTTATCTAAATCAAATGGTAAAACAACATCAGGAACAGCTCCGTTCTCAATTTGGGAATTAATCGATAAAATACTTCTACACCAGTGACACCTAGCATTAACAGCCTCTTTTGTATTAATCACAACTTCAGCTCCGCATCCACCACATTTTAAGGTAATGATATCATCTACATTATTATCAATATCCTTTGTACCACTTCCACGAATTTCTTCATTTAAATTTTCAACATTTTTCTCAATTCCTATAACATCCTCTGAATCAAACTCTGTAAAACAATAATTACAGACTAATTTTTTCTTCTTTATATCATAAGTAACATCACTTGCTCCACATTGAGGACATCTATTTTCTCCATGTTTACTATTACTTCCGGTTTCTACGACTTTAACATTTTCTTCCATACAATCTCCTAAATTATTATTTTTTTAAACTATCTTCTAACCTTTCCAAAAAATATACCTGTGGAGGGACAATCTTTTCTTTAGCAGTCTCAATATCCATCCATAAAAAACGGTCCATTTCTGGAAATGATTGTATCTTTGATGATCCTTTTGGATACTCTATCTCAAAAGTATTACTTTTACAATGAGATAAATCATAATCACAACAAGTATAAAAAATAATTGCAAGTTTCCTATGACTCACCTTATGAGAACCTAAGTATTTTAACTCAGTAGTAATTTTTAAATTTGTTTCTTCAAAAAACTCTCTCTTTGCACAATCTAATAATTTTTCTTTCCCATCTACCTCTCCTTTAGGAATAGACCATCCTCCTTTATCAACATGTTCACGATAAGGTCCTCCAAAATGACACATTAACACTTCTAAATTATTCTTATTATATCTATATACTAAAACTCCTGCACTTTTAATCATATTAACCATCCTATCAACTAAAAATATTTTATCATCAAAAAAAAAAGAAGTAAATAATACTTCTTTAGTAAATTAACTTAGCCATTACAACTAAATTATAACGATAATACTGTTCATAGTAATTTGGATCCATACAACAAGTTTGTAAAATTAATATTTTATCACTTGCAGAAACAGATACTCCAGTATCATATTCAGAGTTATTTTTATACCAATTTATTCTATATTCCCATTCAGAATCAGAATAATCCATACGATGAAAGTATTCTAAACCTTCACTTTGTTCACTATCTGCAGTAGAAACATATACTGAAAATATTTCATATTGATGTTCTACACCATTATATTGAACCGTAATATAACGATGATTTTGATAAAAACCATAATTATTATGATAATTCTGTAAAACTTGAAAAGGACCATTACCACTTTTAGAACTATGTGAATAAATTATTGTTTTGCGACCAGTTAAATCATTTCTAAAATCAATATATGGTACTCCTACACCATCGTATACACCATTTATATTATGATTTAAATAAAAATGTTCACCAGTCTCATCCTTCATAAGATTCTTATTTAGTATTCCATCAATCCTAATAGAATTACCAACTTTCTCTTGAATATTTTCGACAACTGGTTCTGAAGCGTTTTCTAAAGCATCATTTTGATTAACTACCTTCTCTTCTTCGACAATAGGTGCCTCTTCAACTACTTCTTGTTCCTCTTTCTCTTCTTCTTTTGCAACAAGTTCTACATTAGAAACTTTATTTTCAGGAAAATCCTTATATATAACTTTAGAATCAACATTAATATAACCAAAACAACTAGTAACAGCAACACCTAAAACAACAAGCAAAGACAACACATGTTTAATAACATTCTTTTTCATACCCTAACCCCCATTAGTGTGTATATTATACCACAAATGTTGTGTTTTGTCAATTTTTACACATAAAAATAGAAGAATATTAACTACTCTTCTATTTTTTCTACTTCAGGATAAGTCTTTCCTTTTAAATCAATAATACTTTTTTTAATAACCAAATTATTTGCTAACTTACCCGTACTTGAGTCAGTTACTCTTTCATTTGAAACAATATTTTCAATATTTTTAAATCCATCAATAACTTTACCAAAAGATGCATACTTTCCATCTAAATATTCACTTTTATCTAACATAATGAAAAATTGACTTCCTGCAGAATCATTATCTTGACTTCTTGCCATTGATAAAACCCATTTTTCATGTTTCAAATTATTTTCAAACCCATTATCAGTAAATTCACCTTTTATAGAATATCCAGGTCCTCCTGTTCCATTTCCAGAAGGATCTCCTCCTTGTAAAACAAATCCAGGCTCTAGACGATGAAAACTATTCTTATCATAAAAACCACTCTTTACAAGAGAAATAAAATTATTTACTGTATTTGGAGCAACCTCTGGGTAAAGTTCCATAACAATAGATCCATACTTTTCTATATACATTGCAACCACAGGATTTTCTGTATCATATTTTAAACTTGCTTCATTGCCTTCAACATCATAAGAAATCCCCAATAAATCTTCTTTAACCTCTTCTTCTTTTTCTGATGGAAGAAAGATTGCTACTACAATTAGTATAATAGCAATTAACCCTCCAATAATTATTAACATTTTATTATTTTTCATAATTCATCCTTTCTAATATATCACGAGCAGCTACTAATCCAGTTGCAGCAGCCGTAACAATATTTCCTGCTTTACCAGCACCATCACCAACAAAATAGATATCATAATCTTTACAACGAAACTTATTATCCGTTTCAATCTCATTAGAGAAAAACTTAATTTCAGGTCCATACAACAAAGTATCATCATTATTTACTCCAGGAATTATTTTATCAAGAATCTCTAATCCCTCTAAAATATTAGAAATAATTCTATGTGGCATAACTAAAGCTAAATCTCCAGCAACACAGTCTCTCATAGTTGGTTCAATAAAACCTTTGTTTATTCGATGCCATTCACTTCGTCTTCCATTTTTTAAATCTTTTAAAGACTGAATAATAGGTTTTCCATCCCCTAATACATTTGCAATTCTAGCAATACTTTCACCATATAATCGAGTATTAGTAACAGGTTCAGTTAAATGAACTTTAGAAATAAAAGCAAAATTTGTATTATTACTCTTAACATCTTTCAAAGCATGTCCATTTACACAAATATATCCATAATAGTTTTCCTTAGCAACAAATCCACCAGGATTTGTACAAAACGTACGAATTTCATCTCCATAAGTTTTTGTCTTTATAAAAATAGTTGGATCATATATAACATCCGTTATTTCCTGCATAATTTCTTTCCGAACCTCAACGCGAACACCTATTTCAATACTTTGGGAAAGATATGGTATCTTATGATTATCCGCAAATTCTTGAATCCACTTTGCCCCCGCTCTTCCAGGAGCAACAATAACAGTTTTAGCCTCAATACTCTCTTCTTTTTTCAAATGATTATAATATACTAAATACTTATCATCTTTCTTCTTTTCAATATCAAAAACATCACATTGATCCATTAAAGTAATTCCATTATCTTCTAAATAATCACAAATTCCTTGAATATATTGAGGTAAGTGATCACTTCCTAAATGTTTCTGTTTAATAACTAAAAGTCTAGCTCCCGCTATCGCAACTCTTTTCTTAAGTTCCAAAGCTTCATCCATATTAGATGGAAATACATCCGAATCCATATCAAATTCATTAAAAATATCTTCCACATTATCAATTAATGAGACAGCCTCAGACTCTAACATATACTTCGTTAAATCACTTTTTCCCAATTTATGAATAAAATTAAGTTTTCCATCTGAAAAAGTACCAGCCCCACCATATCCAGACAAAATAGCACAAGGTTTACAATTCTGACAAGGTACTTTTCCACTGTTCATTGGACATTTTCTTTTCTTAACAGAAAATCCCTGATCTAAAATAACAACCTTTAAATTCTTATTTTTTTTAATCAACTCATAACCTGCAAATAATCCAGCAGGTCCTGCCCCAATAATAGCAACATCATACTTCATTTTTTAACCACCAAGTCTATAATACAAAAAAATAATAATAAAAACAAGATTTTTATCCATATAAAAAAAAGATATGATAAAATAATATTAGGTGAGAATTGTGACAAGAGAAGAAATGAATAAAGATATACAAGATGAAATTATAAAAGAAGAAAAAAAAGAGAAAAGAACAATCCAAGTAAAAAAAACAATAAAGCTTCTTTTCTTTCTTATTATTTTCTTAATATCTTTTTACTCTTATACAAGTTATATATCAACAGTAAAAGTAGAAGTAAGAGAATATAGAATAAGTAATAAAAAAATACCAGATTCTTTTAATGGAATAAAAATTATACAACTATCAGATCTACATTTTGGAACAACTATGTTTTTAGAAGATGTAAATAAAATAGTAAAATTAACAAATGAAAGAAAACCAGATATTGTAGTTTTTACAGGAGATTTAATTCATAAAAATTATAATCTTGAATCAAAGGAACAAGAAAAACTAATTAATAAATTAAAATCCATAAATGCATCTCTAGGAAAATATGCAATTCTAGGAGATGAAGATAATGAGTCTATAGCAACTATTTTCAATCAAAGTAACTTCACTATTTTAAGAAATGAGTATGAACTTATCTATAATCAAACAAATAATCCTATATTATTAATAGGACTATCATCATCTAAAAAAAGTATAGATATTGAAAAAGGATATCAGTACTTTAAAGAAACGAATCATAATTCAAATATTTATACAATAACTCTTTTACATGAACCAGATACAGTTGATGATATTATCTATCAAACAGACCTATTTCTAGCAGGTCATTCTCATAATGGAAACATACGAATTCCTTTTATAAAATACTCCCCATTTAAAGTAGAAGGAGCAAGAAAATATGATCAAGATGTTTATGAAAAAAACAATTACAAACTATATATATCAAGCGGTCTAGGTACAAAAGAAGGAATAAGACTGTTTTGTAGACCATCCATTAATTTTTTTAGATTAACGAATAAATAAATTTTTTAATTTTTTAAAAAACGACTCCTTCTTTTTAAAAGATTTTGCATAAATAGGAACCTCTCCTATTTTTTTATTTTGAAATTTTATTATTACTTTACCTAATCTCTTACTATTAGAATTTGAATAAATAGAAAGAAGCGTTTCTACATCATCTAATTCATTTTCTTTTAATAAATAAGAAAAGGAGTTTTTTATCATAACTTGTTGACCTAAAATATTTGAGTTCTTAGAAAATTTATCTTTATTAAGGATTTCATATGTCTTGTACTTTGAAAAAAAACTATTATATAATTTTTCATGATTTTCATAAATAGATGAATCATTTAAACTAACAATCATCAAAGTAGTGTCATCTTTTTTTGCATAGGAAACAAGAGTTTTTCCCGCTTTAGGAGTATATCCATTTTTTCCTCCAATACAATTAGAATACCTAGAAAGAAGACTCATCCTATTATACCAAACATAACTTTTTAAAGAAGATTTTGTTGTATACTTTTTGGTAGATATAATAGTTCGGTAAATCTTATTTTGAAATGCATATCTTCCAAGTATAGCCATATCATAAGCCGTTGAATAATTTTTAGTATCTTCATCTAATCCATGAGGATTAAAAAATATAGTATCATTCATTCCAATTTTTTTAGCAGTCCCATTCATTAAAGAAATAAATTTATCATATCCAAAAATATTGGTTGCTAAAACTACAGCGGCATCATTTCCACTTCTAAGCATTAAACCATATAATAAATCCTTAATAGTTATTTCTTCACCAACTTCTAAATAAATATTAGTCCCATACATCTTTAATACCTCTTCTCCTACAACAATCTTATCCTCTAAGTTAGCATTTTCCAAAACAACTATACAAGTCATTATCTT
>CAMOWA010000071.1 GCA_946628005.1 uncultured Caryophanales bacterium | reverse complement strand
ACAACTACAACTACAACAACTACAACTTCATCAACAAATAACACAGTATTCAATCCAGATGAGGTATGTCCGGGAGAAGGATGCTTATATTCATTTGTAACCGAAATAAATGACGGAAAAATGCCTTCCCCTAATATGACTTCAGATATGGATGTACATGATTATTATAATGGAGCAATCATTACCTCAGAAAATTACGAAGACTTAAGTCAATTTGGATATTTTGCTGGACTAACGAAAGGTAACGCAGGAAGTATTGGAAGAAGATACGCATGCGCAATTATACAAGGAGAAGTAATTTGTGCTGAATCAGGAGTAGATTATTCAACAAATATGGCATCGCTACAAAGTAAAATTGATAATTATAGTGAGATTTGTACAGAATCTTCCTCTTCGGATGGGCATGATTATACATGTGTAGACCCTGATACAGAAACAGGGATATATATACAAATTTTTGATTATAGTACAACTGTTTATTCGGGTGGTGGATGGTCATATGATATGTGTTATGCTGCTGAAGACCGCATCTACTGCTATTTTGATAATTAGGTTCTTATATATTTTATTTTAGAAAAATAAATATTATAAAACCACATATTACAACAGTATATATAAGCCTTAGTCTAATAAAATAGGCTAAGGCTTTAACTGTATAAAGGAGTATATATGAAAAAAATAAAAGAATATTTATTACCAATATATATAATACTAAATCTACTATATATTTTAATAGGTAGTTATTTAATAACAACTAATAAAATAAAAATATTACTATTTTCAAAAGGATATAGAATACTTTTAATATTAAATATATTAGTATTATTAACAATATTTATAATAAAAAGAAAAAATAAAAAAGATTTAAACTTTAAAATAATTGATATATTACTATTATCAATACTATTATTTGGTGCTATATCAGTTATATTCGCTGTTAATAGAAAAGTTGCTATATATGGAATAGGTGGAAGATATGAAGGAGAATTATCTATTCTATATTATTTCTCACTATATATGTTATCTACATATATAGAAAAAAAACATAAAAAAATAATAGTATATTCCATAATTACATGCGGAATTATAGAATTAATATATGCAATACTTCAAATAACTTGTGTAGAACATGTATATAGAATGTGGCATAAAAATAAAGTATGGGCAACAGGATTTATAACAAATCCAAACTTCTTTGGATCATTTATGATAATTAATTTATCATATGTATTAGGACTATTTATAGATGAAAAAAAATTACCATTAAAAATAATACATGGATTATTAATATTTGCATTCACAATAGGACTACTAATAAGTAATACAACTAGTTGTGCAGTAGGTTTAATGGTTGTCGCATTATATGTAATGATATATACTATAAAAGAAAAAAAATATATCAAATTAGGAATAATTATATTAACAATAATAACTGCAACAATATTAACGACAAAATTAGGTTATACAGGATTAGTTAAAGATATAATAAAAACAAAAAATCAAACAGTAGAAATAGCTAAAGGAAACATAAATGATAAATATGGGTCTAATAGAATCTTTAT
The DNA here is from genome assembly GCA_946628005.1 of uncultured Caryophanales bacterium. Taxonomy (GTDB): domain Bacteria; phylum Bacillota_I; class Bacilli_A; order RF39; family UBA660; genus UBA3789. The sequence goes on along the minus strand of CAMOWA010000071.1, from coordinate 6,485 downwards.
CTGGAAAAATACATTAAAGGTACTGCCTAATCATATATTAACTGGAGCAGGAATAGATAATTTTTATTATGCATTCGGAAAAAAACCTTTAACTATGAAAGGATGGTTTTTTGATAAAGCACATAATGAATATCTACAAATACTAACATGTGAAGGAATATTTAGTTTAATATCATATTTATTATTTTATGGATGTATAGTAATAAAAGGAATTAAAAATAATTATAAAAATAAAGAGATATATCTAATACTACCAGTAATTGGATATTTAGTACAAGCATTCTTTAATATAAGCGTAATAGAAGTTGCTCCATTCTTTTATATATCGCTAGGATTACTAGTGGACAGGGGGAATATTAATGAAAAAGGTAAGTGTAATAATACCTGTATACAATAGTGAAAAATATATATTAGAATGTATAAATAGTGTAATAAATCAAACATATAAGAATTTAGAAATAATAGTAATAGATGACAAAAGTACAGATAATAGTGTAAATATAATAAAGAGTATAAAAGATAAAAGGATAAAACTAATTGAATTAGAAAAAAATAGTGGAGCAGCTATAGCTAGAAATAAAGGTATACAGGCATCTACTGGACACTATATTTGCTTCTTAGATAGTGATGATTATTGGAAACTAAAAAAAATAGAAAAACAAGTAAAGTTTATAAAAGATAAAACATTTATATATAGTGAGTATCTATATTTAAGAAATGATAAAACTCATATAGCTCATGTTCCTAAATCATTAACATATGAACAATTGTTAAAGAATTCAGCTATATTTACTTCAACTGTAATGTTAAACATGAAATATTTAAATAAAGAAGATATATATATGCCAAATATGAGAATGGGACAAGATTATGGTGCATGGTACAAAATATTAAAGAAAGTTAATATTGCCTATGGAATGCAGGAAGTATTGTCAATATATAGAGTTGGAAATAAATCCTTATCATCAAACAAATTTAAAGCAATGAAAAGGACATGGAATCTCTATAAACAAGAAAATCTACCTTTAACAAAAAGAATATACTGTTTTATATGTTATGCATACAATGCAGTTAAAAGAAGAATAAAAAAATAACGTATTAGTATAGAAATATACTAATATTTTTTGGTATAATTTTATTAGGTGAATAAAGTATGGAAACAATATTGATAACAGGATGTTCAGGATTTATTGGATATCATCTAACAAAAAAATTGTTAAATAATTATAATATTATAGGAATTGATAATTTAAATGATTACTATGATATAAATTTAAAAAAAGATAGACTAAATAATCTAAAACATAAAAACTTTAAATTTATAAAATGTGATATAAGTGTTTCAAGAGAACTAGAAAAAATATTTAATGAAAATAAAATAGATAAAGTAATAAACTCAGCAGCTCAAGCAGGAGTAAGATACAGTATTGAAAATCCAGATGTTTATATAAATACAAATATTATAGGATTCTATAATATATTAGAAAATATAAAAAAACATAAAATAGAACACTTAATATATGCATCATCTAGTAGTGTATATGGTAATAATGAATTACCATTCAAAGAAAGTAATTCTACAGATAATCCAATAAGTTTATATGCAGCAACTAAAAAAACAGATGAAATACTCGCTCAAACATATTCAAACTTATATAATATAAAATGTACAGGATTAAGATTCTTTACAGTATATGGACCATTCGGAAGACCAGATATGGCATACTTTAACTTCACTAAAAAAATAATAAATAAAGAAACAATACAACTTTATAACAATGGAGAATCACTAAGAGACTTTACTTATATAGATGATATAGTAGAAGGTATTATAAAAGTATTAGATAACAAAAAAACGAAAATTTATAATATAGGTAATTCAAATCCAATAAAAATGTTAGACTTTATAAATATATTAAAAGAAACATTAATAAATAATAATTTAATAGAAGACTATGAATTAAATATAGAACTATTACCTAAACAATTAGGTGATGTAGATAATACATATGCAGATATAAAAGAAATAAAAAAAGACTTTAATTATAAACCAAATACAAATATAGAAGATGGATTAGATAAATTTATAAAATGGTATAAAGAATATTATATCGAAAAGAGGTAACTATGAGAATAGGTATAATCGGACACTTTGGAGGAAAGAAAACATTTTTAGATGGACAAACAATAAAAACAAAAGAAATAAATAATTACTTAGAAAAATATTATAATATAGAAACATTTAAATTTGATACATATAAACAAGCAAGAAATCCATTAAAATTAATAAAAATGCTAATAAAAACATTAAAAAATAATGAAATCATTATAGTTATATTATCAATAAGAGGATATAAGATAATAACTCCTTTAATAATGTTATTTAACAAATTCTATAAAAAAAGAATATTTGATTTTGTAATAGGTGGTAAAAGATATAATATCTATAAAAATAATAATACAATAACAAAATTAACAAGAAAATATGAAATGGTATATGTTGAAACAAAAAAAATAAAAGAAGAATATAAAAAAAGAAATATAAACAATGTGGAAGTACTAGAAAACTTTAAATCATTAAAAAAGGGAAAATATAAAAAAACAAAAGAAAAACTAAAACTATGTACATTTTCAAGAGTAATAAAAGAAAAAGGAATAAACGACGCAATAGAATCAGTAATAAAAACCAATAAAAAATTAAATAAAGACATATTTGAATTAGATATATATGGGCAAATTGGAGAAGACTACAAACAAGAATTCGAAAACATTATAAATAATAGTCCAAGATATATAAAATATAAAGGAACAGTAAATTACAATGAATCAGTAGAAATACTAAATAACTATGATCTAATGCTTTTTTTAACACATTATAAAACAGAAGGTATACCAGGAACAATAATAGATGCACTATATGCGGGAGTACCAGTTATCGCAACAAAGTGGAATTCATATTCTGAAATATTAACTGAAAACTATACAGGAATAAGTGTTAAAATAAAAAACGTAAATGAAGTATCAAAAAAACTAATTGAATTATATAATAATAAGACAAAATTAGAAAAAATGAAAAAGAATTGTCTAGAAGAATCAGAAAAATACACACCAGAAAAAGCAATGAAAAAATTTATAAATCAAATAGAGAAGAGTGTTTAAATGGATGAATTAATAACAGTAATAATAAATGTATATAATGGAGAAAAATTTATTAAAAAATGCTTGGACAGTATAATAAATCAAACATATAAAAAATTAGAGATATTAATAATAAATGATGGCTCTACAGATAATACATTAAAAATATGTAAATCCTATAAAGATAAAAGAGTTAAAATAATAACTACTAAAAATCAAGGATTATCACTATCTAGAAATACAGGAATAGATAATGCAAACGGTGAATATTTATACTTTGTAGATGCCGATGATTTTATAGAACAAGACACAATAGAGTATTTATATAACTTATGCAAAAAATATAATGTAAAAATATCTTTATGCAAATCAATTGATATCAATAACTATAATGTATCTATAAAAAACAAAAAGGAAAAAATAGAATTATTAAATAAAAAGGAAATGCTAAAAAAGGTTTTAATAACAACTAATAGAGAAGTTGCTATTTGGAATAAATTGATAAAAAAAGATATGTTTAATAATTTAAGATTTGAATCCAGACCGATAAATGATATAGCATTTACATATAAATTGATAATACGTACAAATGAAACTATATATAGCAATCAAATTAAATATATGCATTTAAATAATAATCAAAGTATTAGTAATACCAAAACTGAAAATGAATATAGAGAAATTGATAGATATAATGCATGTGTTGAAAGATATCAGTATATACAAAGAATATATCCAAATTTAATAGAAAATGATATAGCAATGATTCAAATAATTGCAAGAATGTATAGTAAAAATAATGTAAAAATAGTTGAATATCTAGACCAAAAAGAAGCATTAAAAGATTATAAAAAATTATTTTCTTTAAAGAAATTAAAATGTAACTTAAAATTTATAACTAAAATGAAATTGATATTGTTTAGAGCTAGTCCAAATTTACACAATATTATTGTGAAAGAAGTTTTAAAAGTAAAAAAAATTGTGAATAATTATATGTAGTAAAATGATAAAAATGAAAGAGAGGATGATATTTTGAAAAATAAAAAAATAAAGTTTATTAATTTTCTTAAAAATAGGAAAATAGAAAAATTAAAAAAAAAATTAAGAGCTAATGGTGCAAAGATAGGTGAAAATGTAAGATTTTTTGATTATAGGAATACAATAATAGATAAGCAAAATCCACATATGTTAGAGATAGGAAATAATGTTTGCATAACCTCAGGTGTTAAAATATTAACTCATGACTATTCATATGTAGTATTGTCAGGAATTTATGGTGAAATACTTGGTGGAATAGATAAAACAAAGATAGGAAATAATGTTTTTATAGGAATGAATTCGATTATATTAAAAGGAACAAATATTGGCGATAATGTTGTAATAGGTGCTGGATCTATTGTGAGCGGTAATTTAGAATCCAATTCAATATATGCTGGTAATCCAGCAAAAAAAATAATGACACTCGATAAATTTTATGAAAAGAAGTGTAATGAAACGCTTATTAGTGTACAAAGAATTTTTAATAATTATTACACAAAATTTAATAAAATCCCACCTAGATCATTTTTTCGTGATTATATATCGCTATATACATCATCAGAAAAAGAACTTAGTGAATGTGAAAAAAACTTAATTAGTAGAACAGGTTTCTATAATTTTATTATTGATAATATACACAAACACGAAAGTAAAATAAAAAAATTTAATAATTATAATGAAATGATAGAGTACTTATTATATAAATATAAAAATTCAAAATAATTTTTTTATAAAGGAAATTGATAAAATGAGAACAAAATACTCAATTAAAAATTCAATAACTCAATTTATAAATAATATAATAACCATTATATGTTTATTCATATCCCAAACATTATTTATAAAAATACTAGGAATAGAATACAGCGGATTAAATGGATTATTTAATAATATACTAACAATACTTAACTTATTTGAATTAGGAATAGGTAGTTCAATAACATATAATCTATATAAATATATAAAAAATAATGATAAAGAAACAATTAAATCAACAATATACTTCTATAAAAAAGCATATAACTATATAGCTATAGTAGTATTTATAGTTGGATTACTGTTTATACCTTTCCTAAATTACATAGTAAAAGTAACCGTAGATATAAATATTTACATAATATATTTATTATTCTTAATAAATACAGTATCGACATATTTGATAAATTATAAAAGAAACTTACTAATCGCAAGTCAAAAAAACTACATAATAAACATAGTAAATATAATATATATAATAGTATTAAATATAATTCAAATAATAATATTATATATAACAAAAAATTATTATTTATATTTAATAATAAAGATAATATGTACAATAATAGAAAATATAATTATAAATACAATAACAAATAAACTATATCCATACATAAAAGAAAAACAAATAAAACCATTAAAAAAGGAAATAAAAGAAAATATTATAAATAGAGTAAAGGCACTAATAATTCATAAAACATCGGCTGCAGTAACAAATGGCACAGATAATATATTAATATCAATATTTTTAGGAATAACAACAGTAGGACTATATACAAACTATAACTATATAATAACATCAGTAAAAAAATTATTTGGTAATATTATATCAACATTAACCCCAAGTATCGGAAATCTATTAATAGAAAACAACAAAGAAAAAAACTATCAAGCATTTAAAAAAATAAGATTCTTAAACTTTTGGATATCAGTATTTACATCAACATCAATATTATTAATAACAGAACCATTTATAAAAATATGGTTAGGCAAAGAATATTTATTAGAAACTTCAGTTTTAATAACACTAACAATAAACCATTTTCAAACAATGATGAGATCAACATATGGTTCATTTAAAGACGCAGCTGGAATATGGATAGAAGATAAATTTATACCTTTATTACAACTATCAATAAATCTAATATCATCAATAATACTATTAAAACTAATAGGACTAAAAGGAGTATTTATAGGGACAATACTATCAAGTCTAGTACTATGGTGTTATAGTTATCCTAAATATGTATATATAAATCTATTTGATAGAAAACTAAAAAACTATATTAAAGAATTATTAACACATCTCATAACATTTATCTTTATAACATCAATATCATTTATATTAAATAAATATAGTAATAATATAATAATATCAATAATAATAAGTATTACAATACCAAATATTACACTATTATTAATATATGGAAGAAGTGACGAATTTAATTATTATAAAAATTTAATATTAAAAAAATAAGATTACGAATTAAATTTCGTGATTTTTTTGTGAAATTAAGGAACTTTTAAAAATTTATCGTATGATATTTATATAA
>CAMOWA010000070.1 GCA_946628005.1 uncultured Caryophanales bacterium | reverse complement strand
TTTATCGTAAATAGTATTTATGGAGAAGGAAATACTGAAGCACATTTCTATCCATTAACTGCAACTGCTACTTATGATGTACCTGAGTATGATGATTTAACAAAATCAGAAAAAGCAACATTAGGAGCAATGAGATTAAAAAGACTACTTGGAGGAAGTGCAAGTACCATTGAAACAACAGTTTTAGGAGATGAAACAGAATTTAGAAAAGAAGAAGCTAAACTAAATGAAATACTAGATAAAGAACAAAATAAAACAAGTAATAATACAATTGCTCCAATAATAGATATCTTACAAAATCCATTAACTAAAAGAAGTGTTCTAATAATTGGAAGTATACTAACTATTATCAGTGTAACAATATATTTTACATTTAAAAAGAAAGCCTAAAAGATGAAATTATTTCATCTTTTTAATATGAATAAAAAATCATAAGTTTAATTTCAATACAAGTTATTTTATTTGACAGTCTATTCCTTTCATAATATAATTTTCTTAGTAAGGTGGTTTGTTTTATGAATAAAGATAACAAAGAAGTATTATGGAAAAGGATTATATATACAACTGCATTTATATCAACAGTTGTATATATTGTATATAGAATATTTTTTACAATTCCAATACATGATACATTTATAAATGTATTTATAGCAGTTTTGATTGTTGGATTAGAATTCTTAGAAGCATTTGTTTATAGTATTTATTATTTTAATGTACTACTATTTAAAAAAGATTCTCCAAAAACGCCAAAAATAAAAAAAGAACAATTCCCTGAAATTGATATTTTAATAGCAACAATTAATGAAGATGTAGAACTTTTACAAGAAACTATAAAAAAGATAAAAGCAATGAAATATCCTGATAAGAAAAAACTACATATTTATTTATGCGATGATGGTAGAAGAAAAGAAATGAAGGATTTATGTAAGAAATTAAAAATTAATTATATAGATCGAAAAGATAATAAAAATGCGAAAGCAGGAAATTATAATCATGCTCTAGAAAAAACAAAATCCCCATATATAGTTACTTTTGATGCAGATATGCAACCAAAACCAGAATTTTTAATGAAGACTGTCCCTCATATTATTGCGAATGACAATGTAGGATTTGTTCAAATACCACAAAACTTTAGAAATCCTGATATCTATCAAGCAAGATTTAAGCTTATTGGGAAAATTCCTCATGAACAAGATTATTTCTTTAATAAGATTCAAATGGCTAAAAATTATACCAATTCTGTAATTTATTGTGGTACAAATACTGTGTTTCTAAGAAAAGCACTAGAAGAAGCAGGCGGTTTTGCAACAGAAAGTGTAACAGAAGATATTGCAACAGGAATTATTATAGAATCATTAGGATATAGAGGAATAGGTATTAATGAAAAGATGGTATTTGGATTAAATGTTAATAACTTAGACTCTTATATTAAACAAAAATGTAGATGGGGTAGAGGATGTATCCAAACATTTAAAAATTATAACGTATTAAGAAATGAAGGATTATCATTAAGGCAAAAAGCAGATTATTTTTCTACACTATATTATTGGACTTATGGAATTAGACAAATTCTTTATATGATTATACCACTATTATTCCCATTCTTTAATGTTAGAATTATAAAGGGAAGTATATTAACATTTACAGTTTTATTTTTTATCCAATATATATTGAAAAGATATGTTGTTGATGCAACAGAAGGGCATGCTACATCATCTACATGGAATAGAATATATGAAACAATTTTATTTCCAACAGTATCCTTAGATTTATTTAGAGAAGTATTTAATGTCGGAAGTAAAAAATTCTACGTAAGTCCAAAGAAAAAAGAAAAGAATGTCATGACCAGAGCTAACTTATATATGATGATTTCTCATTTAGTAATATTCTTTATAACACTTATTGCTTTAGGAATATCAATCTATAGAGCAATTGATTTTAGACTAGATATTTATATCATTCCAATATTCTGGTTATTATCAAACCTATTCTATTTAACAATAGCAGTATTGTTTGATTTAAGCCTAAAAGAACAAGAAGATGTTGATGTAATAAAAACAAGAACAGAAAAATATAATCCATTTGTATTTATAGATTTAGTAAAAAACTTTATCAAAGAAGAATTAGGATTTAAGAAACTTGCTATATCATTTGCAACCATTATTTTAATAATAGCTTCCATATTTGGAATAAATAACTATTATAAAGAGCAAATAGAACTAAGAAAAGAAAAACACTTAGTATCAGAAAACGGATGGTTACATATAGAAGGTAACATGATAAAAAATGAAAAAAATGAACTAGTTCATTTAAGAGGAATTAATAGTCACAGTCCATATTGGTATGGATATAATTATACATACGATAATTTAAAAACATTAAGAGACAATTGGGGAATAAATATCTTTAGAATTGCTATGTTTACAAATCCTGAAATGAATGGATATATAAATGACCAAGAAAATAGAAAAGTATTAATAAAACAGATAGTAGATATATGTATAAAACTTGATATCTACGTTATAATTGATTGGCATATTTTATATGATAATAATCCAATGACTTATAAAGAAGAGGCAAAAGCATTTTTTGATGAGATGTCTAAAGAATATAAAGATGTTCCGAATGTATTATATGAAATATGCAATGAGCCAAATGGAGATGAAGTTACATGGGATGATGTTATCAAACCATACGCGGAAGAAGTAATAGATGTAATTAGAAATAATTCTAAAAATTCATTTATAATAGTTGGTACTGCAGATTGGTGTAAAGATACTCCTTCTGTAATAAAAAATCCATTACAAATAGAGAATATAATGTATGCAGTACATACCTACATGGGAAATGATATTTATACTGTACAAGATAACTTGAAATTAGCTATTAAAGAAAAATTACCAGTAATCATTACTGAGTGCGCCGCAACAGATGGTACAGGTGACGGCTATACATATCTAGATTATTTCCAAAAATGGGTAGGATATCTTGAAGAAAATAATTTAAGTTGGATGGTATGGCAATTCTCAGATAGAGGAGAAAGTAGTTCTTTAATTATTCAAAAAAAGATAAAAGACCTAGAATATATAACAAAAGGAATTTACTCAAAAAGAGAATTAGAAAAGAAAAAATATAATATAAATGACTATTTATCTGAAACAGGGGAAGTAACAAGAAAACTATTAAGAAAATATAGCCTAAAAATAGATTAAGAGTTATTTTAAACTCTTTTTCTATTAATTAATTAATTAATTAATTAATTTATTTATCTTAAGGGGATTATATGAAAGAAATAATAGAATTACATATATAAATACAGCTAAATATTTAATAATTCTTTTTATGATAATAGGAATATCAAAGAATATAGATAATAGATTTTTTCAATTTATTGGAAAAAATATAATACCTATTATGGGAACACATTATATTTTAATAGAAAAACTCTATAAAATATTGAGACTAGGAAGTGGAGATAAATCATTTATTATTTTATTTTTAGTAGTTTTATTAGTTGAAATACCATGGATTTATTTATATGAAAAATATATACCATTTTTATTAGAAAAAAAGTTAGATAATTTACTTATTAGTTAATGAATAATATTTTATAAACAAAATAATTCATACCATAACTAAAAAATACATGTTATAATAAAACCAAGGAGGTAACTTATGTATAAGAATAATAAAATTTTAATTGGAAAAAGTGAAGATAAAGAATTGTTTATTTTATTAAATAAAGCAAATAGACATGGATTAATTACAGGAGCAAGTGGTTCAGGAAAAACAATAACTCTAAAAGTAATGGCAGAGTCATTTTCTGATGCAGGAGTACCAGTTTTTCTAGCAGATGTAAAAGGAGACCTAGGAGGAACGGCTCTCAAAGGGGAAGAAAATGAAAATATTACAAGTAGGGTACAAAAACTAGGAATAGAGGATTTTGAATATAAAAGCTATCCAGTAAGATTTTGGGATATATTTGGAAATTATGGTCATCCTATTCGAACAACAATTGATTCAGTTGGACCAGAAATATTATCAATGATGCTTGGTTTAAGTGAAACACAAGAAGGAGTATTATCAATTATTTATAAAATTGCAAAAGATAATAATTGGAAATTAGATGATATTAAAGATTTAAGACTATTACTTCAATATGTAGGAGATAATAGAAATGACTTTATAACAAAATATGGTAATATCACAACTCAAAGTATTGGGGTTATTCAAAGATGTTTATTAACTTTAGAAAACCAAGGAGCAGATAAATTCTTTGGACAACCAGAATTAGATATAAATGATTTTATAAGTCTAGATTTTAACGGAAAAGGTTTAATAAATATTTTACATGCTGTAGAATTATTTCAATCACCAGATTTATATGCATCCTTCTTATTATGGTTATTAACGAATTTATTTAATAAAATGCCTGAAGTAGGAGATTTAGATAAGCCAAGAATGGTATTCTTCTTTGATGAAGCACATCTATTATTTAATGGAATGCCAAGTTATCGTTTAAAACAAATTACACAAGTAGTTAAATTAATTCGTTCAAGAGGAATTGGATTATACTTTATATCACAATCGCCTACAGATATACCAAATGAAGTTATTGCTCAATTAGGGAATCGTGTTCAACATACATTAAGAGCCTATACTCCAGCAGAACAAAGAACTGTAAAAGTAGCAGCAGATGCTTTCCGTACGAATCCAAAATTTAATACTCAAGAAGCAATTCTTGCCTTAGGAACAGGAGAAGCATTAGTATCATTTCAAAATGAAAATGGTGAACCAGAAATTGTAGAGAAAGCAACCATTCTTCCACCACAAAGTAAAATGGGAACAATAGATGATATTACAAGAAACAAAATAATTAATACATCATCTATTGTAGGAAAATATGATGAGACAGTAGAAAGAGACTCTGCATATGAAGAGTTAAATGCAATGATAAAAGAAAAAATAGAACAAGAAGAAGCAGAAAAACAAAAAGAAGTAGAAGAAAAAGAAAAAAAAGAAAAAGAAAGAGAAGAAGCTAAGAAAAAAAGAGAAGCAGAAAGAGCAAAAAAGAACGATCCTGTTGAAAAACTAAAAACAAAAGCAACTAACAAAGTTGTTAATAAAGTACTAGATAAAGCAATAAGTAAAGGATTAAATTCTATTTTTAAAAGTGTATTTAAATAGGAGAAAAAATGAAAATACTTGCAAGCGATTTTGATGAAACAATATTTTTTCTAGATGATGAAGAAAAGAATAAAAGAAATATCAAAGCTATACAAAAGTTTGTATCTCAAGGTAATATATTTTGTATCATTACAGGAAGAAACTATTCTGACTTAAAAAACTATTTAATAAAATATAATATCCCATATTCATATTTAATATGTGAAGATGGAGCAAAAATATTTAATAATGTAGATTATTGCATAGAAACAGTATTATTAAATCCAAATGATATAAAAAATATTATTCCAGTTTTAGAAGAAAATAAATTAGATTACTATTTAGATGATGGATATAATAAAACAAATAATTATAATGATTGTGTAAAAATAGTAATTAATTCAAAAGATGAAAAAGAAAAAAATAGATTAGTTGACTTATTAAAAGATAAAGGATCTTATCATATATATGCAAGTAGATTTCATGTGAATATAATAAATAAATCAGTTAATAAAGAAAAAGCATTAAAAAAATTATTTAATATGGAGAACTTAGATTATAATCTACTTCACGTAATTGGAGATAATGAAAATGACTATGAAATGTTAAAAAGTTTTCACGGTGTCATACTAAAAAAACATCATAAAATACTAGATGAGCTAAAAAAAGAAGAAGTATCATCTCTAGAAGAGTATATTTATAAAATAATTAATAATAAATAGAGAAAGAAATTTCTCTTTTTTTCATATACTTTGATAGGTGATGAAATGGGAAATTTTGTAATTGATTTGATTATGAAATATGGATATTTAGGAATGTTTCTAGGAATGGTTTTAGAGGCAGTTATTATCGCCATTCCTAGTGAATTAATACTCGCAACAGGAGGAATATTAGCTAGTAAAGGAATATTTTCATTTTGGAATGCATTTTTAACGGGTTTACTAGGAAGTGTATTTTGTGCAGTAGTAATCTATTATATGGGATATTTTGGAGGAAAGCCCTTTGTGAAGAAGTATGGAAAATATTTTTTTATGAAAGAAGAAGATATAGAAAAAAGTGATACATGGTTCAGCAAGTATGGAATGTTAAGCGCATTAATAGGAAGAAATTTTCCAATTATTCGTACATTAATATCATTACCTATTGGTATTATGAGACTTTCTTTCCTTAAATTCTTGATATATACAACAATAGGGTCCATTCCTTGGACATTAGCTTTTGTTTATGTAGGCTACTCCCTAGGAGAAAACTGGATTATATTAAGTACATACGTAGGGTATTTAAAAAAACCAATAAGAATACTGATAATAGTATTAATAATTACTTATTTCTATAAGAAATTAATGAATAAGAAAAAAAATAAAACGAATAAATAATAACAATTTAAAACTTATTATTACTAAATAGTAATTGAAACCTATATAGATAGGAAAATTCTTCTTTTATGAAGTAGGATTTTTGAAAGAATTAAATTATTATAAAAGACAAAAGAAAAAAAACTAGTATTTTAAGAAATTATGTGTTATAATGATGAACGTGTATAAAGAGGTGTAGTATATGGAAAAAAGAAATGTAGCAATTATTGCTCACGTAGATCATGGAAAAACAACATTAGTAGATGGTATTTTAAAACATTCTGGTATGTTTCGTGATAATGAAGATTTAAGTAATGTATCAATGGATTCAAATTCATTGGAAAAAGAAAGAGGAATCACTATTCTAGCAAAAACCACCGCATTAGATTATAAAGGAGTAAGAATTAATATTTTAGATACTCCAGGACATGCTGATTTTGGTGGAGAAGTAGAACGTATCATGAATATGGTAGATGGCGTTTTATTAGTAGTAGATGCATACGAAGGTGCAATGCCACAAACTAGATTTGTTTTGAAAAAAGCTTTTGAAGCAGGAGTAAAACCGATTGTAATAATAAACAAAGTTGATAAGCCAAGTGCAAGATGTAAAGAAGTTGTTGATGAAGTACTAGATTTATTCATTGAACTAGGTGCAGATGATGAACAATTAGATTTTAAAGTGATATATGCATCAGCAGTAAATAATACTTGTTCATTTTCAGATGAACCAGCCTCACAAACAGAAGGTTTTAGTGAAATACTAGATACAATTTTAGAAGAAATACCAGCACCTACTGGTGATAATACAAAGCCATTACAGTTTCAACCAGCACTATTAGACTATAACGAATTTGTTGGAAGAATAGGAATTGGTAGAGTACAAAATGGTAAAATTAAAACAGGTGAAGTTGTAACATGCTGTAGAGTAGATGGAACTACCAAACAATTTAGAATTCAAAAATTATTTGGTTATTATGGATATAATCGTATAGAAATAGAAAATGCCGAAGCAGGAGATATAGTAGCAATCGCAGGACTTGCTGATATATCTGTTGGAGAAACTATTTGTAATAATGATGCAATTTTGCCTTTACCTCCATTACATATAGATGAACCAACATTACAAATGACTTTTGGTGCTAATTCTTCTCCAATGGTTGGAAAAGACGGAAAAATTGTAACAGCAAGAAAAATAGAAGAACGCTTAAATAGAGAAACTCAAAGAGATGTTTCACTAAAAGTAGCACCAGCAACAAATGAATCATTCTTAGTAAGTGGAAGAGGAGAATTACATCTTGGCATATTAATTGAAAATATGAGAAGAGAAGGCTTTGAACTAGAAGTATCAAAACCAAGTGTAATTATAAAAGAAATAGATGGAAAAAAATATGAGCCATATGAAGAATTACAAATAGAAGTACCAGAAGAATCAGTAGGTAATGTAATTGAACAACTTGGTATGCGTGGTGGTAAGATGGAAAATATGACTAATTTTGAAAATCAAGTAAGATTATTATATACAATTCCATCTAGAGGTTTAATTGGTTTTTCAACTGACTTTATGACTTTAACAAAGGGTTATGGAATCATGAATCATTCTTTTAAAGAATATATGCCATATGAAAATGTAGTAATTGGCGAAAGAAAACTAGGAGTACTTGTTTCCATGGAAAATGGAAATGCTACTGCTTATTCTATTGGAAATTTAGAAGACAGAGGAACCATGTTTATAGAGCCAGGTGAACAAGTATATGAAGGTATGGTAGTAGGAGAATGTAATAGAGAAAATGACTTAGCAGTAAACGTTGTAAAAGGAAAACAATTAACAAATACACGTGCTGCAGGAAGTGATCATACTGTAGTATTAAAAAGACCAAGACCAATTTCATTAGAGTATGCTCTAGACTATATTAATTCTGATGAATTAGTAGAAGTAACCCCAAATCATATCAGAATAAGAAAACGTATATTAAATACAGAAGAAAGAAAAAAATTTGATGCTAGAACAAAAAATAATTAATAAATAATCCTTTTATA
>CAMOWA010000069.1 GCA_946628005.1 uncultured Caryophanales bacterium | reverse complement strand
GTACCTGTAGCTACAACCATTAACATTTGTCCTATTGTTTCGTAGTCAATGTGTACACCTATTATTGCATTAGCTCCTACTTGTGTTGCTCTATCCATCATTTCTTTAATAGCATCTGCTCTTGCATTTACTAATTCTTCTTCATATTCTGTTACTCTACCCCCATAGATGTTTTTGAATGCTGCTGCAAAATCTCTTCCATATTCGATACCATTAATTACTTCACCGAATATTATTCCTCTATATTCTTTTATTTCTTTTCCTTTAATTTCATTAGTCGTAGTAATTATCATTTTAATCTACCTCCTAATAACCATATTGTTTTCTTAATTCATCTGCTTTTCTTTGAGCATCTTCTTTAATTTGGTCATAATCATATCCACTTTTCTTTAGCTCTTCTCTTGCTTTGTCTTCATATTTATCGATTACCTCTTGTCTATCCTCATCTGATCCATTTTGGAATTTCTCTGCATCTTCTTCAAGCTCTTTTTGTGTTACAGTACTACTTTCTTGTGTTGTTGTTTTATTATTATTTGTTTTTGTTTCTTCACTTTTTTCTTCTGTTTTATCTTCTACTTTTTCTTCAACTTGCTCTTTATTTTCTTGCATATTATTTTGTGTTTCTTTAGCATTGTTGATCATTTCTTTTTGAGTTTCTTTTATTTCTTCAATAGTAGAAGATTCATCTTCTTTAAAATCTTTTTCCATTTTATTCATTGTAGAAAAAACATGTACCATTCCAAATATTGTTGTACCAAATATTAATATAAAGAAAATAGCAAATACAATTAAATAAATATTAACTGCTCTTTTAGTTCCTTTATTTTCTTTTACATATGTATTTTTTTCTTCTGTACTATTGTTTGGAATATATTTTTCATCTATTCCAACAAATGCTCCATTAGTATTCTCTTTATTAGTATAATTAATTTTTTCTTCTTTTTTCATTTTCTTTTCCTCCCTTTTATTTCCTTTGTGTGTGCTTCGATTAGCTTAAAATTAATTATACGCTTTTCTCAATTTTTCTCTACCAACTATGGTTTGCAATTTGTCAACCGAAATTAACAAGAGCCGTAAAATGTTGATTTTACGGCTCTTGTCTTTGCTTTATTTTGCTATTTTTATTCTATTTTTCATATTATTCAAATATCTCCATCGTATTATCTGTAATTAATATAGCTTGATTATTTGTTAAAAATACTTCATCATCATTAGTTATTGGACCATTATTTGATCCTTTTTCTTGGTGTACTTGTAACTTATTTTTAATAAAATTAAGTCCTGTTTCGTATCTACCACATCCACAAGTTGATCCAGCACTTACACCTACATATACACCACCATTATCTAAATATTTATATAATAAATCTTTAAATCCAATTTCATCGATTCTTTCAACTAAATATTTTGAACTTCCACCACACATATAAATTGCATCATATTTATTAATTTCATCTTCAGAAATCAACTTATGCATATCATATACAGTAATGTTATCCACTTTTATTCCACAAACTTTGGTTAAGTCCTCGATGCATGCTGGTAATACCATAATAGCATCTACTTCCACAGCAGCTGCTATAATAAATAATACTTTTATTTCTTCCACTGGTTTATTTACTAATTCTAAAAATTTATCAGCTACTTTTTTGTTATCAAAACCAGCACTTGTTAATAATATTTTTTTCATTTTATTTCTCCTTTAATTAATACTAAATGTTAAAGTAACATTTCCATTTCCTAATATACTTTTTAATTCATTTTTATCTTTATTAATTATTTTTCCAATTCTAGTATAGCTCCATGAATTAGAATCATAAAATACAGATATTTGATTTCCATTATATAAAACAATATCTCCTGGCTCTGTATTTATTGTTTTATCTTCCCTTGTTAAACTAAAACCAAGATTACCTACTTTTTCAAATCCTCCATATTCTTTTGCATCAATTGTTATATCATTTTCTTTTAATTTTCCTATTAACTCTTTTGTAGCTTCATTATTTTCAAGTTTAACTACTAATTCATTATTATTTACTTTTAATTTAATCTCACTTATATTAGTTTCATTTATGTTATTTTCAATCATATTATTTTCCTCTTGATTAATATTATTTATTATTACATTTTCTGTATTTTTATTTTCTAAGCTTTCTGTTTTATTATTTTCAAGTAATATTTTATTTTTCATTAAAATAAAAATAATTCCAAATAAAATAATTAATGTTATTAAAATAATAATTATTTTTTTATTCATATGGCTCTCCTATTTTTATATATTATTAAATACCTTTCCTAAAGAATCATTAATTACTAAATTAGCTCTTCTATCAAAGTTTGTTTCATCTCTATTTATTAAAACTAATTTATTCCCTCTATAATAATTAATTAAACCACTCGCTGGATATACTGTTAATGATGTTCCTCCTATAATTAGCATATCTGCATTTGCAATTGCGGTAATTGCATTTTCAACCGTCTCATCATCTAATCCTTCTTCATATAAAACAACATCTGGTTTTATAATTCCACCACATTCACATTTTGGAATTTCTTTGCTATTAAATACATATTCTGCATCATAGAATTTCTTACAACTCATGCAATAATTTCTTAATACACTACCATGTAATTCATACACATTTTTAGATCCTGCTTTTTGATGTAATCCATCAATATTTTGCGTAACAACAGCTTTTAATTTTCCTTGCTTCTCAAGTTCAGCAAGTTTTATATGGGTAATATTTGGTTCATATTTTAGAGAATTCATTTTATCTTTATAAAATCTATAAAATTCTTTTGTATTATTCATAAAGAAAAAATGACTTAATATCTCTTCAGGAGGATAGTCATATTTCATATTATAAAGACCATCTTTGCTTCTAAAATCTGGTATTCCACTTTCTGTAGAAACTCCAGCTCCACCAAAAAATACAATATTATTACTTTCATTAATCCAATCTTTTAGCTTTTGTATTTTTTCATCCATATAAACCACCTCCGCCTACTTGATTATATTTCAAATATTGTTAATACACAATAAAAACTCCAAGGTTTCCTTGGAGTTTTTATTGATGTTTATTTTTTTATTTATATTTATTTTATAGATATATTTTTGTTAGTATTTATTTTATTAATAATTCTCTATATAATGTTGTGAAAATTAAAATACAAACGAGGCGTCTTCTGCTTTTACACAGAAAACGCCTCGCCTGCTCCATTAAGGATAATATTTTTTGAGGCACTCATCCAGGCTCGGTGCAAGTTTCGGATGTAATCCTTTTCTGGGGTTCCGCTCTGCAAAATAATGCGGACCTTCGCAGTACATATCGAAGTTTTCAGGGTTAACCACGATTGTGTATGATTTCTTGCTCTTCATGTTCTTTCTGATAATATCCATCGAGCGATCTATCATTACATCAATATCGTGGCGATCTGCATCTGTTGTAAGCCCATTCATCTGGCTTTCGTGAGCAACTATACTTACTCTGGTTTTTACCTGAGTGTATTTTTCGATGTTTTTTCCCTTCTTTGGGAATTTTGCACCTTCGCTCACAAGAATCAACTTCGGTTTGCTATACATCTCGTAATCTGACTCACCTATGTACTTGGGTACGAGTCTTCCTCCGCCATCTTTTCGCCAATCACATCCTGTAGGAATGGCGATTATGTCTATCTCGTCCTTTGTGAAATCTCCAATTCTATCCATTTTATCCAGTTTGTCCAAAACATTCGCGAGAATATCGTTTCTGTTTCGTCCCTGCAGAATTACTGTAAGTGCCGGAAATTTATTGCCATCCAGAGTCCTGAGGCTCGTAGATACACAATCTTTAATTCTCTCCAGGCTTACACGTACAGCTGCATTGATTCCAAATGAGTATCCGCCCTCTATACCATCGATTGTCATCGGCATAGTGAAGACGAAATGGATTCCTGCTTTCTCGAAACTGTCAACGATCTCGCTCATCTGTCTTGCAGAGCCGTCTCCCCCTGCGAGGAATATCCATTTGATATTGCGGCTCTTGCATATCTTGATTGCATTCTTCATAAGCTCAGGCTTTTTTGAATCTGCGAGATTGGTTTCTCTTGCTGTGCCGAAGAATCCGCCACTTGACTTCTGTGCCTGTTCATATAACGAATCTGACCATTCTTTTACGAATTCGCTATATACTAAACACCGGAATGAATAGAATCCAACATACACTTTGTTAAAAAGTGCCTGTCGTTTAAGATTCTGCGCAAACTCAGCAATATAATACCCTGCCGAGTCACACAGGCCCCCGCCATAGAAAACGAGAGCATTTGAGTTTACTTTCATTGAAAGTTACCCCCTTGTAAAAATTTAATAGCTTACGCTGGCCGTATTATATACCGTTTTGGGGATTCTGTCAATTTTAGGGAATAATACATTCGCCCATTTTATTTATTTCTGGTATCTTCTTCCCATGGGAAAATAATCCATTTATCATTTTTCTCTTTCCACCATATTTCAGGCTCTACTTTAGCATTTCTATTGTAATACATTGTTGCAATTGTGTAACCTTTTTGTCTCCACGCTAAAGCAGTATCTCCACTATCACATATCTCATCTACACATAAACATCCAACTTGTGGTGCTCCTAAATAAGGTAAATTATATCTGTTAGATAATATTGCTGCAATTGTAACTCCACCTCTTGCTGGTCCATATACTCCTGTAAAATTTTCAAAGTTTACTTGTGTTGCTAAAAAATCTATATACTCTTCTAAGTCATTCCATTTAACATATTCTTTAACAACTGTCATTTCATTTTCATCTCTTAAATTATTCATATTTATTTTCTCCTTTTTTAATGTTATTTTATCACAACTTGTCCACTTTCGGTTTATAACTTTTATATTTATTATTTTAACTTTTCATGTAAAGTATGGTTTGCAATTTGTCAACCAAGGTTGGAATAACTGCCAAATGTATTGTTTTTACGTTATTTGCTGATATAATAAATTTTAACAGCAAAGAGAAAGCAAATATATTTTTTTATATAATTTTTTATAATATTTTAGGAGGTATTTATTATTATGAAAAAGAAATTATTATTAAGTGTTATTTTATTTATTTCATTATTTGTTTCAGTATTATCATTTACAAGTACATCAAAAGCAGTAGATATATCTGATCCAGATTTAGAATTAGATGCTACTAAACAAAAAGAAATATTAGCAGCATACGATTTAGATAAAAATGGAATAATTCAAGCAAGAGACGTAACAAAAATGAAACAAGAAATCTTAAAAAATGGACAAACAAAATATACAAATGACGAAGCATATCAACTTCAAAGACTTTGTGTTTATGATTGTAAATTTACATGGTGTCAAGCAACTGTAAATAAACTTAGATATTTTTACAGATATATTGACATGGGACAATTATTATATATTGAATATTTCCCAAATGGATCTGGAAAAATAATTGCACACATTAATAACCATGGACGTTTTGTTCGTGTAACTTATGATTATGAAAAATATGGTGGACGTTACTAATTTTTAGTTAAAATAGATAAGGAGATTAGAATGGATAATATTAATAAATTATTAAAAATAATTGCATTGTCTATTTTTACACTTGGTATCATTATTGGTACTGGAATTATAATAACTGGATTAGTTAAAACCAATGGAATTAAAAATGAAAATAAACAAATCGTAAGAAAAATTGAAAATAAATATGAGTCAGTAACATCTAAAGAAGCACAAGAGAAAATGGTATCTTATATTAAAGAAACAGAAAATAAAATAACAAATCTTGAATCTGAGATTAGCTCTTTAGAATCAGAGAAAACTCAAATATTTATGAAAGAAGGTTTTAGTACTAATTATTATCAAAAAGATAACGAAATAAAAAATAAAAGAAATGAAAAATCAACGTTAAAAAATAATGCAAGATACTACAATCGTATTCTTACTAATATAAAATCTGGTGAATATGACAAACAGATGAAAAACGAAATTAAAGATGAGAAAAAAGATGAATCTCAATATCATTATTTATACTATATTGGATTAATTGTTCTCTTAGTGTCATGTTTAATATCATTTATTATTTTACTAATATTAAAATTAAAAAAATAACGTTTCATAAAACTAATGGGGTGGTTAATTACCACTCCTTTTTTATATTTAAAATGCATTACTAAATTATTGTTTTATGTTGACAAAAAATTAATTTATGGTATAATAAGACTCTATGCATTTTGAAAAATTTGTGTAGATATTCGCTATAAATCGTTTTGACTGCTATAGAAAGGATGATTGTTATGGCAGTAGTATCTGGTAAGTATGAGGAACTTGATGAGTTACAGCACGGCTTTCGCTCTGGACACATCATCGTAGGTGAAACGCTCTTCGAGGTTGATAAAGGAACTATTGTTGATTCCTGGGATCTCAAGGGTGGCTCTCCTGAGGAGATGGCCAAGCAGGCACGCGAGGCTGCAGACCTCAGCAACAGACATCGCATCGTCATTGACACTGAAGGTGTATACAATGAAGATATCGTTGCTGACGAAGGTGAGCTTCTAACTGCGCAGGAGTCCTATGACAGAATGGACCCCGAAGAGCAGGATGACTTCGACTCCCTTGCCGAGCATTTTCTCGGGCTCTAAATACTTATGAGATTATGCAGGGCACGGTGTATTCCACCGTGCCCTGTCTCTTTTATTTTTATCATTTATTATTTATTTTATTAATTATTGTTTTACTATTTTTGGATTATTATATTTAAATACTATTTTTATTTTCTCTTCATCTTATTAAGCATCTCTTTATCTTCTTTTGAAACTCTGTAGCTCTCCCTTATTTTTTGAATTGCTTTATTAAATGTCCAATTATCTAATTTTGATTTATTAATATATTCTAATGTATCTTCTCTATTATTCGCATATGCTTCTGCAACAAACCACGCAATAGCCATTTTAACATAGTACTCATCATTTTTAACTTGCTCTATTTGTTTAAATATTTTCTTTAAATACTTTGTTTTTGTATAATAATTTAAATACATAACAACCACAAATCTTACCTCATATTCTTTATCTGATTTAATATAATCTTGTAGAAAATTCCACATCTCATCCACATTTTTATTTGTTATTTTTAAACTAGCACAAGTACCATCGCATACTCCCCAGTTATCAATTAATGGAATAAAATATTTTAAATATTTAAATGTATTTTCTAAATTATTATTTTTATTTCCAATTAAAAATCCCCTTAGAAGAACTTCTTCATAATATTTAATATCTTTATCAAAAATATATTTTTCAATATTTTCTATATCAAATTCTTTTGCTAATTTTCTTACTTCAGGGACTCTAACTCCTATCATCTCATACTTTGATGTTGTTGTAAGAGACATACTAAAATCTCTATATTTTATATCTTGTTTTTCTAATAAATCAGCTCTTATTTTTTCTGTTAATTTACTCATATTATCACCTATTATTCTTTTCAATTATAACATTTCTTTATAATTGACTATAGCTCTTTTTTTAATTTCATCTCAAAACTATTAAAGTTTAATTTTTTATATAGATTGACTGCTCTACTATTTTCTTCCAAAACATTAACATATAAATATTTAACACCATTTTCTTTAGCCCACTCTTCTGCTTTATTCATTAATATTTTTGAAATACCTTGTGCTCTATAATCTTCTTCAATATAAAGACCATCTATCAAAGCTTCTTTATTCTTCATTGGTCCATCATCTACTGAAGTGATTTGAACATATACATATCCAATTATTTTTTCATTATTTTTTGCAATAAAAATTGCATTTGTATTTTCATTATAGAAATTTTCAAACCAGTTATTTACTTTAAATTCTTGATCAATATTATTATTAAACTTGCTCTCACTTTGAATTAATTTTTCTAATAATTTATTACATTCTAAAGCATCATTTTTATTATCTACTCGCTCTATTTTTATATTATTTTCCATTATTAAATATCAACCCCATTTAGTTTTAAATCATCTATTAATTTATTAACACCATTGTTTTCATAGTCTAAAACATGTCCATTCATTCCTAATTTATTCCCAGCATTTATATTTTTTTCTTTATCATCAACAAAGAAACATTCTTCTGGATTTAAATTAAATTTATTAAATAATACCTTGAAAAATTCCTCATCTGGTTTTACTAATTTATATTCATAAGATACAACCCAACCATCTATATTTTTCACTTCTTCGCATTTTTTTAAATAATTAATAGCTGACTTATTATTATTTGATAACACATATACTTTATAATTATTTTCTTTTAATTTATTAATTAAATTAATAATTCCTGAATTAAATTCTCTATTTTTATAATAATTAACCAATTGATCTTTATATTTATCATTATTTATTTTATTATTATATTTCCATTTTTCATAATGCTCTTCCACCGTTTCTTCATCTAAATCCATCATTCTAAAGCCTTCGAAAAATGTAGATACTTTTTCTATATCTTCCTCATTATCTATTTTTATATAATTAGCTATTGATTTAGAATTTCCTTTCCAAATTACATTTCCAACATCAAAAACAATATTTTTAATCATAAAAAATCCTCTATTTTTATTTTTGATTAAAATACCATATATTCAAGCATTTTTCAATATAATCCTTAATATAAAAATAAAAGAGCTATCTAGCTCTTTTATTAAAATTTATTATCTTCTGAAAT
>CAMOWA010000068.1 GCA_946628005.1 uncultured Caryophanales bacterium | reverse complement strand
AGTAAGAAAAGTAAAAAAATATGAAGAATAAAAGATAGTTTTTGCAAACTATCTTTTACCTTTCTTAAGAACTCCAGCAATTTCCCCATAATAATATGCTACACGATTTTGAACAGGCATAGCATGTACAATAGAAGAAGCTATTTCATCAGTATTCATATTAAAATACAATACATCATTAGAATCAATTATATTATAACAAGCAAAAAAGCTATCTCCATTAGGTCCCTCTACTGGTATTCCCGAAGATTTATAGTATGATTCAAAACAATCATATTTATTGATAGCAGATACAACATTAATAAGAGAAGAATCACTCTTTTGAGTTTCTTTACTAAAAAAAGTAAATTTTTGTGTACTATGATTAAAAAGTACAGCAACCACCTCATCATTAATTTTAATTTCTGCACAACTATAATTATTACTATTATTATTATTATTATTCATAATTAAACTCCCCCTTTAAAACCTTACAAATTATATCATATTTTTATCAATTTGTAAAGTATTAATAGAATTTATTTAGAATTTAAAACTTCATTAATCTTAACTGAAGCAGAATTAACAGTATTTTCATTAGGTCTCATCGCCCAAACTTCACCAGAACCAAGCCTTCCAATACCTTTTCCATCATAACCATCTAAGCTTTGTTCAATAATATCATAATTAGGATTATTTAAAACAGACTTAACTAAATTTGTAATAACTCTTTTATTAATATTTGATGTATAAAGTCCATCAAAAGAAGATAATACTTCATTATAATTAGTTAAAGTTGTAGTAGAAGCTAGTTTTTTTAATATACTAATCAATATCTTACGACAATTTTCCTGTCTAGCACGATCACCACTTGAATAATGAAGTCTTTCTCTAGCAATTGCTAAAGCTTCTAATCCATTATATTGACGACATCCTTTAGAAACATATAATTTACGATTATTATCTTCATAACTTCCTAAAGTCATATCATGAGTAGTATAAAAACTTGAATTAGAACAAAATTCTACTCCTCCTAAAGCATCAACAACTTTTACCAAACTCTCTGTATAAATATTTAAAACATAATCAATTTTAGTATTTAATAATCTTTCTAAAGCACGTTTACTAATCTCTGGATCAACAGTCCCTAAAGCAGTTAAAGAATCATTCATATCATAATCAGGAACATAAATATAATAATCTCTAGGAATAGAAGTCAAAACTATTTTATTAGTTTTTGTATTAATAGTAGCAATCATATTAAAATCACGTCTATTTCCAGAATAATCTAAACCATTTATATAAATATTATAACTATCAGGATTTTTTTGATTAATAGGTACTTTTTCAACAACTTCAAATTCTTTAATTATTTTAAATTGATCACTACTAAGCTCATTACTAGCATCCATAATAAATGAATAGTCTGAATTACTAATTAAAAAATATAAATTTTCATTTCTAGTTCGAACTAAAGAATCATAAGAATCATTTGTTTTCAGATAATTATAATTACCAAGTTTCTTAGTAGCAAGATTAACTCCTCTACTATATTCATAAAATAATACAGAAGTATTATTATCAAGCCTATCTAAAGAACTAACTTCATTATTAGCACCAGTAAGTAATACATATTTAGTTGCAACATCGTAAGTTTTAATATTAAAAGTAAGATCAATATAATCACTAGTCTTTCCAAAATAATAATAAACAACTCCATTAACACCAACACTAAGTAAAAATAAAATTACTCCTAAAACAATTAAAAATATGTTCTTTCTATTATAGAAAAAGAAACCTAATATATACAAAACAATTTCGATACCCAAAAAAAGAAATAAATATTTACTAGGTAAAATATCCATATGAATAATGGTATAAATAGCAATAACCATAACAACAAGTACAATAATACTCAAAATATTCTTTAATATTTTTTTCATAAAATACCTCCCAAAAGTTACTATATTATATCATATATAAAAGAAAAAGAAAAGTTAATTATCTAACTCCTCTAAAAAAGCAAGTGCAACATCAATATCTCTTACATTCTTCTCTTTATCTTGAATCACCAATTCTTTTAATTCTTCAATGTAAACTGGATTATCAATTTCAGTAAGCACATTATCTTTTTCTAATTTCATATATACAGTCTCTTTTAAATTATCAAGATTTAATAAAAATAAAACTTTATCAATACCATAATTCAAAATTCTAACAACTAAATATCTTTTCTCACCATCTAAAGTTAAAACATCTTTTTCATTAAAGCTCATACTATAATACCTTCCCATTTCCTTTTATTTCTTTTTTTAATAAATTAAGTTTTTCAACAAGAGCATCTCTTTGTTCATTTAATGATGGCGAAAAATCTGATTGAGGATCAAAAGGGCCATATGTTTTATCATAGTATTTTCTTTCATCAGGATTAAATTTAGTAAAGATTCCAGCTGCCAAAAGTGTTCCAAAAATACCACCAGATACAAAAATATCATCAGGCTTAGAAAAATAAATACCAGCTACAGCAAAAGAAGATAAAAAAGATGCTATAGAGGCAAAATATGTTCGTCCTATTTTAAATTTTACCCTCTTTAACTCAGATTCAGTTTTTTTTATTTCTTCAAGTGTTTGAACATCAGTAATAATATGTTTTTTTTCATTCATAAAAAATCTCCTATTCTTCTTTAGAATCACTATATTGAACCAGTACTTCTCGAGGTTTTGAATTTCCAGTAGCTGGACCGATAATTCCATTTTCTTCCAATTCGTCAATCATAGTAGCAGCTTTATTATAACCTATTTTAAATTTTCTTTGCAATAAAGATGCTGATGCTTTTTGCGTTTTTACAACAAAATCTACAACCTGATCATATAATTCAGCATCTCCACTACCTTTAGACGATGATGAAGAATCTATATCATCAGCCACCCCTTTTTCAGCTTCAAGTTTCATAAAATCGTCACTATAAGAAACCTCTTGCTGGCTCTTAGTAAATTCAATTATTCTTTCAATCTCATCATCATTAATAAATGATCCTTGAATACGTATTGGAGAATTCATTCCTATAGGTAAAAAGAACATATCACCTTTACCTAATAATTTTTCAGCTCCAACTTGATCCAAAATAGTACGAGAATCAATTCCAGAACCAACTGCAAAAGCAATTCGAGACGGAATATTTGCCTTAATCAAACCAGTAATAACTTCAGTAGATGGTCTTTGAGTTGCTACAATAAGATGAAGTCCAGCGGCTCTTGCTTTTTGAGTTATTCTTAAAATAGAATCCTCCACTTCCTTAGCAGCTACCATCATCAAATCAGCTAACTCATCAATAATAATAACTATAAATGGCATCTTATCAAGCTTTTCATCAGGATGGGATTTATTCCATTTTTCTACATAATCATTATATCCTTCAATTTTCTTTGTACCTGTATTAGCAAACATATGATAACGTTTTTCCATCTCATTAACCATCTTCTGTAACAATATAGCAGCTTGTTTTGGATCACTAACAACTGGACACATTAAATGAGGAACACCATTATAAACCGATAATTCAACAACCTTCGGGTCAACCATTGCAAGTTTAACTTCATCTGGTTTAGCTCTCATCAAAATAGAACAAATAATTCCATTTACACATACTGATTTTCCTGAACCTGTCGTACCAGCAATTAACATATGAGGCATTTTATTTATTTCACAAACACCAATCTCACCCATAATACTTTTACCAAGTGGAACCATTAATTTTTTATCTTGCGATTGCATCATTACTTTGCTTGCCATAATCTCATAAAAACTTACAGAAGAAGGTGAATCATTTGCAAACTCAACACCAACTGTACTTTTTCCTGGAATAGGAGCCTCTATACGAACATCTTTTTTAGACAAAGCAAGAGCAATTTCCCTACTCAATGTAGTTATTTTATTAACTCTTGTACCACTAGCTATCTCTAATTCATATTGAGCAACAGTTGGTCCAATATGAACTTCAACAACCTTTGCAATAACATTAAAACTTTTTAAAACATTCTCAAGCTTAACAATATTAGCTTCAATTGCACTATTATCTGTAGTTGTATTTTTATTCTTTGGCTTATTAAGCAAATCAAGAGGCGGCAATTTATAGCTTGGATTTATTGGCACACTAGAAGTATTATTTTCTTCTTTTTCCTCAGGAGTAACCGTACCAATTTTCTTTAACTCATCAATATTTTTAACAACCTGTTTTTCCTCTTCCATTTCATTACCATTACTAATAATAACTTTTTTCTTATCATCTTTTTCTAAAGCATTATTATCTAATAAATCATCATCATCATCATCTTCATCATTATTATCTTTCTTTTTATGAATTTCTTCATGAACATAAACAAAACGATCATGTAGAAAATCAACAATAGAGAATCCAGTAAACATACATATACCAACTACAATCAAAGTAATAGTTACAATTTTCATACCAGCAATAGAAAATAACTTAGAAAATAGTAAAGCAAACACTCCACCTATAATTCCACCGCCTACAGTAATATCACTAGAAATACTGCCTGATGACATTATTCCATTAAAACCTTTAATTAATTGATTAATCGTTTCTTTAAAAATCATACTAGTATTCCCACTATTTAAAGATACAAACTCCCAATGCATCAAAGTCAAAAAACCAATCACAAACAAATAAAAACCAAACATTTTCGTAGAAAAGAACTCTGGCCATTCCCGTTTAAAAAATACATATATTCCAATTATAAAAAGAATAAACAAAGTAACCAAATATATAGACCCAGTCAAAAATAATCCAAAAGACGCAATAAGTCTACCAACAGGGCCAAATTTACCAATTCCTAGAATTGCTACTAAAATTAATAAAATTGCATATAACTCAATAGTTATTTCAATGCTTGCTTTACTTGTTTTCTTTTTCTTTCTTTTAGCCATTTTATATAACTCCTATCTATTTCATTATACAACATATTAAAGAAAAAAGAAAAGAAAGTTATCATCACTTGACAAAAAAAAGAAAAGATTACTCTTCTTTATAATCACAAGAAGAACACTTAATCTTTTCATTTTTAGTAACTAACATTTCTCCACATTCAGGACATTTTTTACCAATTGGCATATCCCAAAAAGCAGTCTTACATTTTGGATAATTTGCACATCCATAAAATATTTTACCTTTTCTACTCTTTCTCTCAACAATCTTTCCATCACAATTAGGACAGTCACATACTTCTTTTTGTGTTACCTCTTCCTTTTTAATATATTTACACTCAGGATAATTGCTACAAGCAACAAACTCTCCATACCTACCTTTTCTTTTAACTAAAGGATTCCCACATAAAGGACAATCTTCTCCAACTTCTTCAGGAGCCTTCTTTTCCATATCAGTAAATGCATCTTTTACACGTGGTTCAAATAAATTCCAAAAACTTTTTAATACCTGTACAGAAGAAATATCACCATCAGCAATTTCATCTAATTCTTTTTCCATATCACTTGTATACTCAACATTAATAAGATCACTAAAAAATTCTTGTAATTTATCTGTTGTTTCAATACCTATCTCAGTAGGCTTAAACTTCTTTTCTTCTAAAGTTACATATCCCCTAGAACGAATAGTATCAATAATAGTAGCATAAGTAGATGGTCTACCTATTCCTAATTCTTCAAGTTCCTTAATAAGTTTTGCTTCGCTATACCTAGCAGGAGGTTGAGTAAAATGCTGTGTATATTCTACATTATCTGTAATACAAATTTCTCCTTCATGTAACTCAGGCAACTCTTTATCTTCATTTTTTTCATAATCCTTATAAACCTTTAAATAACCATCAAATATTAATACAGTACCTGTACTTTTAAATTTATAATTATTATTATCCAAAACAATTGTCGTTTGAAAAACTTTAGCATCTGTCATCAAAGAAGCAAGAGCTCTCTTATATATTAAACTATACAATTTAAATTCATCATTACTTAAATACTTTTTTACCTTAGTAGGCTCTCTTAATATACTAGTAGGTCGAATAGCTTCATGAGCATCTTGAACATTATCTTTCTTCTTAGAAGTTTTTACATATCCAATATATTCTTCTCCATACTTTTCTTTTATATACTTTTTAGTAGAAGAAACAAAATCATCAGATAAACGAATAGAATCTGTTCTCATATAAGTAATTAAACCTACTGTCTCGTTTTCTAAATCAATTCCTTCATATAATTTTTGAGCAATGCTCATAGTTTTTTTTGCAGGAAATCCTAACTTAGTAGATGCTTCTTGTTGCAATGTAGAAGTAATAAAAGGGGTTTTACTCTTACGTAACTTTTCTTTTTTAGAAATAGATTCTACACAATATTTTTCTGATAAAGAATCTAATACTTTATGAACTTCTTCTTCAGAATGAATTTCTAAATCTTCTTCTCCAAACTTAAATAACTCAGCATCAAAATTTTCAAAAATAGCAAGAATCTTCCAATACTCTTCAGGAATAAATGCTTCTATTTCTCTTTCACGATCAACAATTAATTTTAAAGCAACACTCTGTACCCTACCCGCACTTTTTGCTCCAATTTTACTTTGAAGTAATTTACTTAATCGAAAACCAATAATACGATCTAAAATACGTCTTGTCTCTTGAGACTTTACTAAATTATCGTCTATCTTAGTAGGGTTAGAAATAGCTTCTAAAATCTTATCATGAGTAATTTCATTAAAACGAACCCTCATATATTTATCATCTTTAATACCTAAAGCATCCTTTAAATGCCAAGCGATTGCTTCACCTTCACGGTCAGGGTCGCTTGCTAAAAAAACCATATCAGAGTCTTTAGCATCTTTCTTTAACTCAGTAATAATACTTTTTTTCCCTTTAATAGGAACATAATTTGGAGAAAAATCTTTTTCTATATCAACACCTAAACCATATTGACCAGTAGTTGCTAAATCACGAATATGTCCCTTAGAAGAAACAACTTTATAGTCGTTTCCTAAATATTTTCCAATCGTTTTACTTTTACTAGGACTTTCCACAATAACTAAATTTTTTGCCATCCATTTCACTCCTTTTAATAATTTATATAATAATTAACTATTTTTTGTCAATTTTTTTTCAATATAATCTTTTATAGGACCATAACTTTTTCTATGTTCTGGAATAATACCATATAGAGATATAGCTTCCAAATGCTTTTTTGTAGGATAACCTACATTATTCTTAAAATCATACATAGGATATTTCTTATCTAATTCATATAAAAGATGATCTCTTGTAACTTTAGCTAAAACAGAAGCAGCACTTATTGTAATACTTTTTAAATCACCTTTAATAATTGGTTGAACTGGAATATTAATATCTAACTTCATTGCATCTGTTAAAACATAATCAGGCTGAATAGAACAATTCTTTATAGCTAAAATCATAGCCTCTTTTGTAGCTTCATAAATATTTATTTCATCAATTCTTTTTTCAGATACTATTCCAATTCCATAAGAGATAGCTTGTTTTTTGATTTCTTCAAAAAAATATTCTCTTTTCTTTTCACTTAATTTTTTACTGTCTGTTAAACCATCCAACTGAAAATTATCAGGCAATATACAACAAGCTGCAACAACTGGCCCAACCAAAGGTCCTCTTCCAACCTCATCCACTCCACCAATTAAATGATAACCAACTGAATGAAGCTTTCTCTCATATTGATAATTATCTAATGATTCAAGATAAAGCCCTAACTTTTTTATAATTGCTTTATCACTAGTATTATTCTCCTTTTTTTTATTTTCCAAACATTTTTCTAACTTTAAAAAGAAAAAACCATTTATTTCATCAGCATCATCTAAAGTAGAAACCTTATGAATTACACAACCATCAAAAGAAAAATCAACCAAACTATTTATCTCAACAATATCACAATCTCTTTTCAATCCATGACAAACTATACTAGCATCATTAATAACAACAAAATCATTCTTTGAAATAGAAATACTATTTAAAATAGAAAAAACTTCTTTTTTTTTCACCAAAATCACCTATTACATTTTCTACTATTTTTTAAGAAAAAGCAAGAAAAAATTCTTTAGAAATTTACTCGATCAAAAGTAACATTTCCAAAGAATCCCCCT
Source organism: uncultured Caryophanales bacterium (assembly GCA_946628005.1). Classification (GTDB taxonomy): domain Bacteria; phylum Bacillota_I; class Bacilli_A; order RF39; family UBA660; genus UBA3789. Next base: position 728 of record CAMOWA010000068.1, on the reverse strand, counting down.
CTAAAATCTAAAACTATTATTTTAGAAACTTTATCATAATCAACAATTCCACCTTTTTTTAATGCTCCTCTTTTTTTCCCAATCATTTCATAAATAATTTCTATATCATCATCTAAATTATCTATACCATATCTATCTATTAATCGATTAGGATATAATTCTTTCATCTTTCTAATAATAAAATATGCCAAATCATCAATATTTAGTACTTCCTCTTTAATAGAAGAAAAACTAGCTAAAATAAGAGCAGTTTCTTGATTTTCAAACTTAGGCCATAAAATACCAGGAGTATCTAATAATTCAATATTTTTATTAACACGTATCCAAGAAAGACTCTTAGTAAAACCAGGAATATTTCCAACACCTGCAGCCTTTTTACCAACAAGTTTATTTATTAGAGTACTCTTTCCAACATTAGGTGCTCCTATTATCAATACTCTAGCTGCTCTTTCTTTCATACCTTTTTGTACCCTATTTTTATTAATATCACTCATAATAATATTAGTCTCATTAATTAATTGATCACACTTACCATGAATTAAGTCTAAAGGAATAACAGAATAACCTTTTTTTTTATAATTATTTAATATCAAATCAGTTTCCTTCTTATCACAAATATCATATTTACTAACAATAAGTATTTTTGGTTTATTTTTAATTAAATCATCAATATCCACGATTTTAGAAGAAATAGGCATTCTAGCATCAATTACTTCATATACAATATC
>CAMOWA010000067.1 GCA_946628005.1 uncultured Caryophanales bacterium | reverse complement strand
CTGCTGCTTCTCCTCCTGCTAATTTTTCTACTTTGTCTAATTTCCAATATATATTCTTATCAACATTTGTAACAGAAGGATAGATTATTGTATTAGAATTGTAATCATAATCCCAAATTGTATGCAATCCTACACTAAAACCAAAAAAACTCCCGCTTCCACTTAATTCTATGTCATCAAAAAAGCAATTAATCCCATAGGCATGCCCTGGGCCCCATGGAATCGTTTCTGTATATGGATATAAATGATAAATTGTACCTGCATCATCCAATAATTCTTCTTCTGGAGTAGATCTATAAATAATATCACCTGTGTTAAATTCTTGTCCAATTTTTAAATTATCAATAAAATATTCACTAATCCCTTCATCGGCACATTTTGCACACTTATAACTATGCTCCGCAGCCACCATAATAGGTGTAAAAATTATGAGTAATAAAATTGTTAATAATAATTTCTTCATACTTTACACATCCTATCCTTTATCCATTCTATTTTAATTATATAAAAATATATATGAAAATCAACTTTTTTATATAAAATATACTTTTAAAAGTGTAAAGTAAATAATCGCCATACTTGCTAATATAAGTCAAGTATTTTTTTAATAAAAATATTATTATATTGTGACATGACAAAACCGGTCTATTACTAGACCTTTTTTTACAATGTCAATTTTGAAATTACCAAATTCCTATATCAATATATTTCTTTCTTATTGTGCCATAATATTGCCTTAAAAATTTATTTAATGTTGCTATTTTAGCAGATTTTTTTGATTTTCCTTCATTTTCTTTTTGAATCATATAATCATATAATTCATCTTCTGATTTACAAAATGTTTTAATTGCTTTCATTGTCGTATAACCAATTCTTCTTAAATATTTATTTCCTCTTTTTGAAATATGTCTATTAACTGCTTCAAACTTTCCCGATTGATATGGCGGCGCATCTATCCCTGTATAGGCAATTAAACTACCAGCATTTTTAAATCTTCTTATATCTCCAATTTCAGCAATTAACAATGGTGCTAGTCTATCTCCGACACCACTCATATTTCTTACAGTATTATATTCATTCATACTCTTGGCAAGTTCGTTCATATTTGTTATAATTTCTTTAGTTGTTTCAATTGATAAAATTAAAGCAGCTACACTCCTATCAATAATAGGTTGTGTAATATTTGATGAAGGACATAATGAGTAAGTTTCTTTAGCTAACTGGTAAATTTTAATAGCTAATGTTATTCCTGCTTGTAATTGTCCTCTTTTTTCTGCAATTTTTTCAATATCTTTATAAAATTTTTCTTCTTTTAAATTTTTAATTATTTTTGGATTATTGTATTTTTGAAATATTTTTAATCCTAACACAAAATTATTTTCATTTAATAATTGATAATATCCAGGAAATATAAGATCACATAAATTAGAAAAATCATTTTTTTGTTTTACTTTAATATCATTAAAAGTAAAATATTGTCTTGATAAAAATCTAAGTTCTTTGTATTTTTCTTCTTCAATGGCATTAGGTTTAAGCTTATACCAATTATCACATGCGTATTCAGCTAATTTTAAAGAGTCCTTTCTATCATTTTTTGCTTTTCTTAAACTTCTATCTAAATATTTCTTTATTTTTAAAGAATTTTCAGCAATTACACAATAACCTTCATCTAATAAAAAGGTTAAAATAATTAAATGATATGTACCTGTTTGTTCTAAAACAATCTTTATATCATCTTTTGAAAATTTTTCTAACTTTCCTTTTAAAATTGATAAGCCATTTAAATCATGATTAATCTCAAATGGTTCTTCAATCACTTCTCCTGCGATGCTCAACATAGATATAGTACTTTTTCCTTTTAAAACATCGATTCCAACTCCATACTTCATAAAAATCTTCCTTTCTTTTTTTGATTGGGTTCAACTCTCTTACATACTCTCATTATGGTTCTTTACACGAGAATTATTTCAGTCTCAACTTGCTTAAACGAATATAGAATGTAGAAGTTGATTATCACTATTGCGAACGAGTACTTTAACTCCTATTACTATACGATAACCAATCCTCCTACAATCTTAATAAAAAAGAGTGTAATTTTCAATCTAATAATTAGATTTACTTCTTACACTTTCATAGTACCATATTACTATTTTCCGAACAAAAAAACTAGAAATACTAGTCTTTGTTTTATTATTTACCTGCTTTTTCTTTGATTGCAGCTTGTGCTTTCGCTTTCTAACGTAGGCGATAAAATATTTTAATTTAGGATTAAGTAAACTATAATTTTTTCGTTTTATATTAATACTTTTCTGTTTTTTTCATTTATTATATATAACAACTTATTTTTTATTTTATTTAATAGTAATAAAATTTTCTTATATTTTAAAATTAGAATTATTAGCAATATTCTTTAAATATTATGAATTTTTTTAAATAATTTCTTTGTATATTCGCAATTATTCTTATCAATATCATATATGGAACCATTCAGATTATATGAACCCGTTGCACAACCACCACCACATGAAATTATGCTAGGACATTTTAAACACTCATCATTGTCAAATCTTGACCTTGATCTCCAACATTCCCAATTAGGACTTTCTATATAGTCATCAGATAATGTGCCCATATAATTCTGTTGTACCTTTTCCAAAGCTTGGCAAGCAAATACTTTTCCATTAGGAAATACTGTAATTTTTCTAGAACTTCCACAAGAATTTTTTGATAATGTTTTATCAATCCCTAATAATCTATTATATAATTCTACGAAAGCATAGTCTGAGGCAATATTTCCAAAATTTCTATACGCCATTAACATTTCTCTTGCTAACTTATCGGTATAGTCATCATTAACTTTGAATGAATTAGTAATAAGTACATTAACAGCATAATCATCTATACCCAATTCTTTCACAATAGAATATATCCTGTCAGAAAAACCATCAATATTATCATCTGTAGCAGTTATCATTGGAAGCACTTTAACACCACTTTCCAATATTTTTTTCATATTATTTATGACAATTTCATATGTTGGATCTCCATTTTGGTTTTTTCTATGCAAATCATGTTTTTCTTTGTCTCCATCTAGAGATATTTGAACCTCGACAGAATTATCTTTAAATAATTTAATATCGTCTTTATCTATTAATACACCGTTTGTATTTATTACTAAGTTAGTATCTTCATCAAAGTTTTCTCTTGCGAAAGGTATAGCTTGATATAACATATTCTTGTTTAATAGTGGTTCTCCACCATAGAATGTTATTTGTTGCCAATAGTCATGATCTCTTATGTTGCTCTCCACTAACTTTTTAAAATCGAGCAAAGCCTTTTTTGCAATATCAAAACTCATGTTTTGATGATGACTCAAGGATTTTGAAGCACTACTCCTATAAAAACAATAATCACAATCCAAATTGCAAGAAGTTGATGAAATTAAATATAAGGATTGAAATTGTTTATCTCTTATTTGCTCTTTTAATTCTTTTAATAGTTTTACTTCTTCCTCTATTGTAGTTATTATTCCTTTGTTTATTAATGATTCTGGAACATTTTCAAGTATTCCTCTATTAATATTACTTTTTAAATAGTTTAATTCTTCTTCTGATACATATATGTATTCTTTATGTAATGCATCCCAAACTTTATCATTAAAAATATGAATAAATGTTGAAATCTTCATAATCATCCTTTATATGAGCAATCTTTATCTTCATTTTCCATAGCATATTTTGGAAATTTACCTAAATTATAAACATTTTGGCATTCAGGATCTGGTGCATAGAAATCTCCATCATATTTCATTAAAGCGTGTAATCTACATCCACCGCGACATAAATTTCTAGCCAAACAATTGCCACATATTCCTTTCAATTTATCTGGATTTAATTCTTTATACTGTTTTAACTTCTTATTTTCTTTCCATATTTTTGATATAGGATTGTCTTTTACATTGTCAAAAATAAACAAATCATTATCTGAGCCAACATGACATAAAGCAACTTTTCCCGAATAACCTATTCCTAACATTCCTTTTCCCCAAGGACATAGACTATGTTGATAAATATCCACAGGTATAATAGCCGTATTCAATTCTATGGATAGATTTTTGGCATCACTATGTTTCCTTAAAAACTCATAGTAAAAATCATCCATTAATTTTTGTATTCTATTATAATCAACAGCTTCAGTTTCACTTGCTTCTACACCCTTACCATATTCTATAATATTGGGAAGCAATCTAAATCCCAAGCCTAATTTTTCATGTATGGTAGTAGCTAATTCAGGTATTTCATCATAATTGTTTTTACTTAAAACAGTTATTATTCTTAGTGGAATATTATATTTTTTTATTATATTTATGGTTTTGAATGCTCGTTCATAAGCCCCTTTTCCTCTTGTTAAATCGTTTGTTTCTTTTCTTATCCCATCCAAACTAATTGAAATAGATAAATGATCTTTAAATCTGGATAGATACTTTATTTGTTCTTCAGTTACTACTGTCCCATTAGTTTCTATGCTAACATCTAAGCCAAGATTAATGGTTCTTTCTATAATTTCCAAGACATCTTTTCTGCAAAAGATTTCACCACCTGTCATGTTGACTTTCTTGAGTCCCACAGTTTTTGCATCTTCAAAAATATTTATCCACTCATCTGCTGTTAATTCCTGTTTAGCACAAGAGTTATCTTTATTCTCATTTCTTCCACAATAAATACATTTTAAATTACATCTATTTGTAAGCAATACTGCTAATACTTCTAACTTATTTTCCATAATACCTCCATTATTTTAATTACCAGGAAGAATAATCTTCCCAGTAATTAAACATTATAGCTATCCTCTTCTGCAGTTATAAAGAACTTGTCCTTTAGACATTATTTCTACTTTTTTTAAGAACTCTTTCTTTTCCATCAATTCTCACCTCCTTTAATGACAAGCCATCTATTAATTTAACTACTAAATTAGTGGATAAATCACCATAATCACAGCCACTTATTTCCATTATTTGAAAATATGGTGTTTCATCAGATAATCCTAAATTTATATTATTTGCATTACAGTATACTTTTAGATTATCTATAATATTAATTACCATGTTAGAGGTTAAATCATTTTCTCCCGTATGATAATAATTTGAATATCCTAATTCATTTTTTACATGTATACATTCCTTAATTTTTTGTTCATAATTATCTGAATTTATTTCATTGATATTTAATTTACTAATATAATATAAAATAGTTGCCGGTGAATACTCAACTGATGTATACTTTGCTTTTCTACAATCAAAACAATCCGCATCTATTGAAACAAAAATGTTACCTGGATTTATATTTTCAAGCACACTATATAATTGTTCAGAATCAATTAGATGGACTCTATTTCTTAACTCAGCATTTGTATCATTAATGCAATTATTTCTTTTTTCCTTTGGTACTCCAATTACAATATAATGATTAATATATCCTTCTTTCATTAATTTAGAAAAACTATTTCCTTTCCATAAAAAATCATTATAGTCATATGTATCACTATGCAAATCAAAGCAGACAATCGTTAAATTATTTTTATCTTCATTAAGTTTTTTTATCGTAAAATATGCATTCAAGTCACTTGGAGAAAGTATAACATCTGATGATAGTAAATCACCATCAATCGTAAATGATTCTCCAAAGTATTCCCTTAATGACTCTCTTAATAATTTTGGCTCTGTACTTAAAATATCTTTATATTCATCAAAAATAGTGCATGCATATTTTACCATTTCATTGTCACTTCTTTGATTCTTTACAAAATTTATGACTCTGCATAGATTATTATAATCAACCTTTCTAATGTTTTTTTCATCATCACTACTTATCCAATTAATCATAATTTACCTCCTGATTCTTTTATTTAATGTTTGATAATGTTCTACTATATCTCTATCATAATATGATATTTTACCCTCTGGCAATATCAATAATCTTTCGATTCCAAGATTATCAACAAACTCAGGGTTATGAGAAACAACTATCATTGTTCCATCATAATTTTTAAATACTTCTGCAATTAGATTTTGTGTTTCTGGATCCAAGTGGTTTGTTGGTTCATCAAGTAAAAGCATATTAGCTCCACTTAACGATATTTTTGCTAATGCAACTCTACTTTTTTCACCTGGTGACAAAATAGATATATTTTTATATACATCATTGCCATAGAATAAAAACTTAGATAAGATATTACGTAATTGTCTTTGACTGTATCCCATACTTATTAAATTATCTAATATATTGCTTTCATTATCTAGCAATTCCAATTCCTGTGCATAATATCCTATATCGGTTTTATTACCTAACTTTATATATCCACTATCAGGTTCCAATAAGCCCACTATGAGCTTTAATAGTGTTGATTTACCTGCACCATTTTCACCTAAAATCAAAAATTTTTCACCACGACTAAGTTCAAAATTCAAATGGTCAATTATATTTTTTGAATCAGTCTTGTCATATTTAAAACTTAAATCCGTGATTTTTAGTGGTTGTTTGGAATCTTCTCGATTTATGCCTATTTTGAAATCTATAGTTTTATTTTTATCTAAAACCTGTATTTTTTCTTTCATCAACTTTTCAAGTTTTTTTTCACGGTCTTGCGCCATTCTTTTTCTATTTCCTGAAGCATTGGCATATTTATTGACAATTTCCCTTAATTTGTTTTCTTCTTGTTGCTGGATTTGTGCTTGTCTTAATAAAGCTTCTTCACGCTCTAATTGTAGTTTTTTAAATTTATTATAATTACCATCAAATAATTCTAACTTTCTTGTTCTTTTATCTAAAAAGAGTGTTTTTGTTGTTACTTGATTTAAAAAATCTATATCATGAGAAATAATAAAGACAGATCCTTTATATCCTTTTAAGTATTCAATTACATATTTTTTACTTTCTTCATCTAAATGATTTGTTGGTTCGTCCAATAAGATAACTTCTGGTTTTGAATATAATAGTTTTGCAAAAGCAACTTTTGATTTTTGACCACCAGACAATTCTCCTAATTTTTTGTTTAAAATAGTATCATCAATATTCATACCATCTATTATTTTTAGCAATATTGATTCTGCATTATAAACATCCCAATAATCTAATTGTTTTTGAACTTTATCAATTTCACTATATATTTTATTCTGATCACAATTTAAATTTGCTAATTCATCATATAATCTTTGTAATTTTGTATTCAATTTATCAATTGGTCTACCCGTCATTAAATAGTCCAAAACATTTATATTCAAATCTTCAACATCATCAGTAATTACTTGTGGAAGCCAACTGACACGTGAACCATTTTTCAAAATAATCTTTCCTTCATCAGGATATTCAAGCCCCATAATAATCTTAAAAAATGTTGTTTTACCAGCGCCATTTACTCCTACCACACCAACTTTTTCAGTTTCTGGAATATTTAAATTAACACTCTCAAACAGTACTTGTGTACCAAACGACATAGTTAAATTCTTTATTTGCATGATTTCACCTCACCCCAATAAAAATATTTTATTATTCTTTCACCATCAAAGCATATGTTTGAGGTATTCCTATTGTATCATTCGTATCAAAGTAGTCTTTTATATAAAAACCACATTTTTTATAACAATTGATAGCCTTTGTATTATTTTCTAATGGACACATTACCAATAATTCAGCATTTTTTTCTTTTTTTAATAAATTTGACAATATATTTATTGCTTTGCTTCCAATTCCTTTATTATGTTCTTTTAATTCACCAATAAATATATCAATTTCATAAATGTTATTGCCTGTTAATTTATACAATTTTTTATCCTCTTCTTCTACTAATTTATATTGAATAATTCCAACTGGTTTATTTTTATATTCAATCATATAAACAGGTATTTTTGCCGTTTTTAATGTTCTAGGATAATATTTTTCTTTTATTTCTTTATAATTTAATTTTCTTTGTTCAAAACTGGAATATATTTCTTCCTCTTGATACCATTTTTCAAGCAGTTTATAGTCTTCTTCAATATTCTTTAATAATCTAATACTAACATTACACATATTCACACACCCTTTCAAAAAAAGGAGAAAGCAAAACAACCTCCTCCACCGTAATTTCCAATTAATAAACTAAATTTGTCATGTATTCTACACATCATTTGCTAATTTGTCAAATGTTATATTTTCTTTATCATTGTTTCCATTCTTGTATGATAATCTTTTTTATTATAAAATTTCTTACCTATCTCATTATAAGCAAATACATCAACTATTACATACTCACATCCCAATGATTTAAAATATTCTTCCATTTTATTTATTAGTTTTTGACCTATACCTTTACTTCTAATTCTATTTGTAACAATTAATTCTGTGATTTCTCCTCTTTTTGGGCATTTATAATCTAGATAATCATATTCATCATATGGAAATATGCAACCCATAATTAAACCAATTACCTTATTATTTTCTATTGCTAAAAAGCATTTACCATTATTACTATTGATTTCTTTTAAATCTTTGATTGCCATTTTATCTCTATATTCCGGATGAACCTGATCTAAGTGATCTTTATCTATTGATACAATATATTCTTCAAGTTCTACTAATAAGTCCTTAACATCTTCTAGATATTTATCTTGATATTCTATTATTTGCACAAGCCCACCTCCACTAACATATTCATTATACCATATTTTTCTATATTTTAATTACATCGTAATATTACTATTTTCCGAACAAAAAAGACTAGAAATTCTAGTATTTATTTTATTATTTACTTGCTTTTTCTTTGATTGCAGCTTGAATTGCTGTATAACTCGCAACACATATATGAATTAATTCTTATTTGTGAAAATATATAACTATATTTATAT